>CAYYSX010000024.1:35903-38399 GCA_964474315.1 uncultured Verrucomicrobiota bacterium
GGATCCGGAGGCGTTCGTGATCGCGTGTGAATATCCGCTGATCAACGAGTCCAACACGGCGCCGTATCATTTCATTCACGGTTACACACAGTTCCTCGGGCATTGTCTCGGGATCGAGATCCGGCCGACCGTATTTCGCGGTGACGTGCATCTTTCGGACGAGGAGAAATCGTGGTTGAGCCAGGTGGGGGAATTCTTTGGCGAAGAGGTTCCGTTCTGGATGGTGGTCTCCGGCGGAAAGCGGGACTATACGACCAAGTGGTGGTCTCCGGAGCGGCTGCAGCAGGTGGTGGATCACTTCCGCGGGAGGCTCCTGTTCGTGCAGACGGGAGCTGACGGGGATCATCATCCGGCGCTTCGCGGAGTGCTGGATTTGCGCGGCCAGACCACCCTGCGGCAACTGGTTCGGCTGGTGCATCATTCCTGCGGAATCGTCTGTCCGGTCACTTCCCTCATGCATCTGGCGGCAGCGGTGGAATGTCCGGCGGGCCGGCCGGCGCTGAGACCCTGCGTGGTGGTGGCGGGCGGACGCGAACCGCCGCATTGGGAAGCCTATTCTCACCATCATTTCCTGCACACCATCGGGGCGCTGCCGTGCTGTGCCGACGGACCGTGCTGGAAGTCACGGGTTCAACCGGAGGGCGATGGTTCCGATCATGATGCCCCGGAGTGGCTGTGCCAGGATGTCCGGCCGGGCCCGCTCCCTGCTTGTATGGAATTGATCGAGGCTGCGGAGGTGATTCGCCGGGTGGAATGGTGTCTTGCTGGAGGTCAGGCGGAATTGGATCCAGTACACGCGCGCTACGTCGAATCGTTGCTGATCAAGCAGGGAAACTGGTGAGAAGCAGAGGACACGCTGATCTGGCTAATGACCGTCAGCGCCGCTGTGGGGAATCGACCCGTTTCCGGTCATGGATGGCTGAATTTCAACGTACCCATGAGGGGATTCAGCGGGTATCCGAAGCGAATCGATTCGCGAAACAAAGGAAGTGTCGCCGGATCAGAATAGGCGCCTCGAACCACTCGTCCCGGGCCATCCTCGCGTGGAGGCCAGCGATAAACCAGGCGAGCAAAATCACTGACCAGTCCTCGCGACACGGCGATCTTTTCAGCCGCCAGACGTTGGCGTTGGCATTTCAACCCTTCCGCTGATCTCGATCGCAGTTCCCCTCCCTCAGCCACGACACGGTGCCAGGGGATCGTCTCATTCTCCATTCCTTTCAGCGACGCCAGGACGAATGCGACGTGGCGGGGAACGACTTCGAGATGGGCCGCAACGGCGCCGTAGGTGGTCACCCGTCCGGTGGGCACGGTACAGACGGCGGCCTTCACTTCGGCCCGAATTCGCGCAAACGCCAGCGACTTGGACGGCATGCCAGCATCATGAGGCAGACTGGGTCCGGGCTTCAACCGGACGGAGCCGATGCAGCGGTGACGAAATCGATCGCCTCACCAACGACTCGTCGAGGCAGGAATGCTCAACGCTTGCTGAACTGGAACCGTTTGCGGGCACCGGGCTGACCATACTTCTTGCGTTCCCGCATACGCGGATCGCGGGTGAGCAGCTTTTCCGCCTTGAGCAACGGGCGAAGGGCGGTGTCAGTGGCCAGCAGAGCCCGGGCAATCCCATGGCGACAGGCACCGGCCTGACCGTTGGGTCCTCCACCGGCCACACTGATCTTCACGTCGTACTTGCCGGTGGTGGAGGTTGCCGAGAACGGCTGGGTGACCTGGAGGCGCAAGGATTCGGTCGGAAAATAAACTTCGAACGGTCGGTTGTTCACCAGAATGCTGCCCGTTCCAGGCGAGATTCGGACGCGGGCGACAGCCGTTTTGCGACGGCCAGTACCGAGAAATTGGGCGGATTGGGACATGATCGGCAAAGGAGGAAAAGGTCAGCCGGCGTAGGTGAGGAGAGCGGGTTGCTGGGCGGTGTGGGGGTGTTGGGCGCCGGAATAGACTTTGAGCTTGGTAAAGAGCCGGGCACCCAAACGGTTCTTCGGCAGCATTCCCCGGACGGCATGCTCCACGAGGCGTTCCGGATGCTTCTGCCGGACTTGGGCAGCGGTACGACGCTTCTCGCCGCCCTTCCAACCGGAATAGGTCATGTACTCTTTAGCGGTCTCCTTTTTGCCGGTCAGCAGCACTTTCTCCGCATTGATGACCACCACGAAGTCACCGGCATCGAGATGCGGCGTGTAAATCGGCTTGTCCTTGCCGCGCAAGGCATCGGCCACCTGGCAGGCGAGACGGCCCAGCACGGCACCATTCGCGTCGATCACGCGCCATTGGCGCCGTTGTACGTCCACCTGGGGAAGGAAAGTCTTCATGCAGCCCACAAAAAGGAACGGGATTCCTACCAAACAAACCGACAGGGTCAACGGGTTTTTCCGGAAATCTGATGCCCGGAACGCCTCTTGACACGGTCCTGAACAGGAGCGCGCTAAGGACGGGAACAGGAAAGCTCCAAAAGCCAAGCTCCAAGTTCCAAAGAAG
>CAYYSX010000025.1:0-2961 GCA_964474315.1 uncultured Verrucomicrobiota bacterium
GCCGAAATCCTGACGCGCAACGACGCCGCACCGGCCGAAGTAGCGGCCGCCTTGGAGGCGGCTGGCTCGATCGGCGGTCCTGCTTTGTCACAGGCGGTGGTCAACTGGCTCGCCGAGGCACGTCCGGAACAGAATCCGGTCCTGTGGTCCAAGGCCGTTGCTGCTGCGGCCCAACTGCGCTCGACAGCGGCCGTGCCGATTCTGGCCCGGGCCGCTGACGGAGTCGGGCCACCAGCGGAAGCCGCGGCCTTGGCGCTGGGACGCATCGGCGGGGTCGAGGCGCGCCAGGAATTGTTGCGGCTGCTGACGGACTCCCCGGTGGCGACCCGCCGCCAGGTTCTGCGCGCGCTGGCCGACCTCCCGGGCGACCCGGCCATTCCGGAACTTCTGGCCGCCTGGAGCGAGCCCGACCTGCGACCCGAGGCATTGCTGGCCCTGGCCCGCCAGCCGGATCCCCGCGCGCTCGAGGCCTATCTCGACGGACTGACCTCCAAAAACCTGGAGCAACGCACCGCCAGCCGGAAAGCTCTCGAGTCTCTTGGCGCCACGATCCGCCCGACGCTCGAGGCCCGGGCCACACAATTTCCGCCCGAACTCCTGGCTGAGTTGCAACGCGTGTTCGAGACGGATCCCGAAGCGCTCAAGGGTCCACTCTTTGCCGTGCGTTCGGCCGCCTTGGGACCCGAGGATTTTCTCGAGTTTGCCCTGACCAACACGGGGGACCCGGTTCGCGGCGAGCGCCTGTTCCGTGATCCGGCCGGTTTGAATTGTCTGGGATGCCACCGTCTCCGCGGGGAGGGCGCCGATGTCGGGCCCGACCTGAGCAACATGGGGGCGCAGTTTGGGGTCCGGGAGCTGGCCGAAAGCATCCTGTGGCCCAGCAAAGTGGTACGCGAAGGCTATCAGGCGGTCCTGGTGGAGCTGAAGGACGGCGAGGAGATCGCCGGGCTGATCAAGGGTGACACCGCGGATTTTTTGACCCTGCGCGACTCCGCGGGTCGTCTGCAACAGGTCGCCAAGGGCGACGTCGCCAACCGCCGGCAATCCGACCAATCCCTGATGCCCGAAGGTCTGGAAGCCGGACTGACCTTGCAGGAGTTCGCGGATCTGGTGGCCTTTGCGAGCCGGTGTCGCGACGCTCCATAGATTTCCCCATTCGAGTATGATGCCTGCCCCTGCTTTGCCCCAGCCCGGAATCGGTCCCTTCCGGGTTCGGGCCGTTCTCTATGCCCTCGGCGGAATCATTCTTTTGCTGGCCGCGATCGGGTTGGGGCGTTCGTTGGGGCACCGCCTGCCGGAATTGGAACACTGGATAGGCCAGCAGGGAATGGTGGGCTGGTTGGTGTTCATCCTCCTGGTCGTCGTTGGCACGTCGGTCTTCGTACCGGACACGATTTTTGCGGTGATGGCCGGGGTCTTGTTCGGCGTGATCGAGGGGACGGTGCTGATCGCCGTGGCGGCGTTGCTGACCGCGAGTCTGAACTTCGCCCTATCCCGGCTCTGGCTGCACAGACTGGTCCGGCGTTGGCTGACCCGACAACCGCGGCTGGCCGCCATCGAGCAGGCGGTGAATCGGGAGGGGCTTCGTTTCCAGGTATTGTTGCGGTTGGCCCCGCTGAATCCGGTGTCGGTGAGCTACCTGTTGGGCTCCACGAACACGCGGTTCCGAACCTTCATCACCGCGAGCCTGGCGTTGGTGCCCGGCTTGTTTGTGGAAGTGTATTTCGGCCATGTTGCCAAGCATCTGGCCCAGGTCGCTGACGATCCGGCGCGCCACGGCCACGGACAGTTCCTACTGACCGTCGCCGGTCTGGTGGTTTGTCTGGCGCTCCTGGTTTACCTCACGCGCGTGGCGCGAAAAGCGATTGCCCAGTACGAGCAGGGGGGAAGCAGGGAAGCACCGAGGCCGATCTCGGTCTGATTTTCCTCCGCAAGTGCATGCGTGTAGTGTGCGGTGTCCCCACCGCACCCCTCGCGTGCCCATACATCAACGGCAGGAAGCGTTCCCCTGGTTCCTGCTTCAGCGGACGAGTCGTTTCCGCGGTCTCACTGCCGCTCCAGCATAAAAAAGCGCTGCGGGTCGTCCGGGCTGATCAGGTTGGTGAGGGTGATGACGCCAAACACGTCGAACTGACCGGTTACCAGCGGGCTCCACGAGTTCAATGGCGCGTCGAATTGGGGGCTCATCCAGAGGGTGAAGGGAGCCCGCGCCTCTCCTCCAATTCCCGTGACGCTCCCATTGTCGGCGTTCGACGGCAGGCTCAGTCGCAATTGATCGATGAGACCATTGACGGTCAGCCGATACGTGCCGGAACCACCGAGGCCGTTGTTTCCGTCGGCCACGACCAACGTGTAGGTGCCATGCGCCGGAGTGACGAAATCAACGAGTTGAACCGATGACGCGTGGAACAGCGTGCTCAACAACCGGCCGTCCCAACCGTAAAGCCGGACCCAGGGCGTGAGCCCGCTGCCACTCACCAGTTCCGTGACCTGGAACGAAATGATGTCTCCCTGGAGAGCGGAGAAGGTCCAGGCATCGACGTCGCCGGTGTCGATGCTCCCCTCGTAAACGTCGGCGCCGCTCATCGGTCCGCCTTCATCCCCCGGAGAAACCACCATCGGACTGCCCGCCTTGGCTAAACTAAGGCGATAGTTACCGGTCTGACCGCGTGCGTTGCTACCGTCCCCGATGATCACGGTGAACACACCGCTATTCGTCGCGCGGGTCACCACCTCCGCCGCCGCGGCGTTGAAATCGGTGCTCAGCAACACGCCGTCCGGACCGAACAAACGTAACCAGGGAACCAGATTGCCGGTGGCCGTTTCACCGGCCCGCACCAGGATGTTCTCTCCGGTATCGGCCCAAAACGTCCAGGCATCCACGTCGCCCACATCGAGCGTGGCCAGATAAGTCGCGCCATTGATCAACGTGCCCCCCTCGTCCGCGGATGAGATCGTCAA
>CAYYSX010000025.1:3061-26524 GCA_964474315.1 uncultured Verrucomicrobiota bacterium
GGCCAGCAACACCCCGTCCGGACCGAACAAGCGCAACCACGGGACGAGCGGACTTCCCGCCGTTTGTTCGCCTACCCAGACCGCGATGCTCTCGCCGGCATTGGCCGTGAAACTCCACCCGTCCATGTCCCCGACCTCGATCGTGGCCAGATAACTGACGCCGTTGGTCAGAGCTCCCCCTTCGTCGGTGGGGGAAATGGTCAGGGCGCTTCCGGTTTTGATCATCCCCAAGCGGTAGGCGCCGGTTTGACTGCGTCCATTGCTGCCATCGCCCACGGCCACCAGGAACGTACCGCTGTTGGTGGCCCGCACCGTTACTTCGGCCGCCGCCGCGTTGAAGTCCTGGGCCAGCAAGACACCGGCCGGATTGTAGAGCCGGAGCCAAGGGACCAATGGGCCCGTGGTGGTTTCTCCCAGATGCACGACGATGCTTTCACCGGCACTGGCGGTAAACGACCA
The DNA here is from genome assembly GCA_964474315.1 of uncultured Verrucomicrobiota bacterium. Taxonomy (GTDB): domain Bacteria; phylum Verrucomicrobiota; class Verrucomicrobiia; order Limisphaerales; family UBA9464; genus UBA9464. Next base: position 3,521 of record CAYYSX010000025.1, read on the forward strand.
CCAGTTGGTCTCGCCCGCGGACGTAACAGCCCCGAGGGAGGTCGCGCCGCTGACCAATTCGTTGGCCGCCGGAGATTCGATCGCCCCCCGGGTCACATTCAATCGGTAGGTACCCTCCCCGGTTTTCAGGGAATCGCTCACCAACACGGTATAGGTGCCGCCCGTTTCAATGGCCGCCTCGATCGTCGCAGTGGACGCATCTTGTGCGAAGCGTTTGCGCTCCCCGCTCGGGGTAAACAACTCGATCTTCGGGGCAAAATTGGCCCCGCCCGTCACTTCGATAACCTCGACCCTGATCCAGTCGCCGGATTCGGCCGCGAAGGTCCACAAATCCAAGTCGCCCAAGGTAATGGCTCCCTCGTGATTGACCCCGTAAGTGGCGGCACCCCCTTGATCGCCATCGGGCACGGTAAAATCATCCGGAACCTGGGCCAACCGCAGTTGATAGGTTCCCGACCCGACCCGGTTCAGATCGCTGACCAGCACGGTGTAACGGCCCTCCGTCGCCGCCTGGACTTCTACGCGGGCGGTGATTCCACCCGAATCAAATGCCACGCGGCCGCCGTCCGGCCCGAACAACTCGATCGCCGGAGTAAATCCAGCGCCGCCGGACTGCTCCGCGATCTGGACGACAAGGCGGTCACCCGGGGTCGCTTGAACGGTCCATAAGTCCAGATCGCCCACGTCGATGCTCCCCTCATGGGTCGCTCCGTTGATCATCGATCCCCCTTCATCACCCGTCGGAGTCGTGAACTCGCCCGGCACCTGCGCGAGCCGGATCTGGTAGGTCCCCGCACCGGTTGAACTGTCACTGCTGACCTGCACGGCATAAGTGCCATCTTCTTCGGCCTGAAGATTCAAGCGCGCGACCAGGAGGTCACGACTCACCCCCACCGGCCTTCCGTTGGGCGCAAACACCTCGATCTTGGGCGAGAAGGCGGCGCCGCCCGAAACCTTGGCCAGTTGCAGGACCAAGCGTTGGCCGGCGACGGCGGTGATCGTATGAACATTGATCGTGCCGGCCACGAGCGTCCCCTCGTCGGTGCCGCCGTTCGTCAAGGCGCCTTGCGCCAGACTGGTGGACCCCGCCAGCGTGAACCAAGCCCACGCCAGAGCCACCAAACTGACGCGGCCCAACAGCCCACTCCAACGGTAGGAAACAGGCGGCTGGGCGGCCAACGCGGCATACGACTTCTCACGGATATGAAACAACTTCATGGGGATCTCCTGACCGAATGCTGACGCTAAATTTTGCAACAGGATGCCCGGGGTATCACTCGGGATCGCATCTCGCAGCTTTATGCCAGACACGTGATTTCAATCGGGCGGGATCGACGATGCCGAGACCGTGGCCGTTTGCAAGCGGGTCCACACGAATAGGTGCCTAGGGGAACTCCGATCAGCTTACGGCAGCTTCCCGGCCAAGCGAAACCGCCCCCGCCATTCGATCCGGTCAGCCCCACCGTGAGTGGTCAGCGAACAAACCAAGTCCACTTCGGTTCCTTCCCGTAAAACAGCCTGTCCCAGGCGCCGCGCTGGGATTCCCGCCAGGGCGATGTTGCGCACGTTCAGATTCCAGCCGGACAGGTTCTCCACCCGAACGACGGGGTCGCTGACGACCGCCTCTCGTCCGGCTCCCAGCCGGGCTTCGACGGGAACACCGCCGTTGACGGTGATCGACCACCGCGCGCGGGCTGATTTGGGGATGTTGCGGTCGCGGTAAAAGGCATCCTCCACAATGTCCAGACTGTAGAGCCCGAGGAATAGGTTGGTGGCATTCCAGCACGCATACAGGTCGGCCAGGGGAAACGGCGTCGAAGCGGGAATCAGGCCCCGCTCGCGGTCCCACGCCAACAAGGCATGCCCCGACACGAAATCCGCCCACGGATCGGCCGGTGCCGGCGGGATCCCGTCCCGCGCATCGGGGCGCGTGACCGTACTCCGCCGCCCCGGCGAAGTCGGCACGGCGGACAATGCGGCGGTCAGTTCGTCGTAGGGGCGGTCGTCGTTATCGACGAGGCCGAAATCGAAATTTTCGCCATCGGTCCGGCCGTGGCGGGGCTCGTCCGACCATTGAAACCAATCCGCGCCTACGACGAACGGATGGCGGGCGACCAGTTCCAAGGTCCGGGCCGCGGCCGTGGCCCGTTCCGCCTGAGTCTTCACCACCGGGAACACCCCTTGGCTGTTGCGGTTCCCACTGCGATTTTCCTCCGCGGCGAGGTAAAACTCGCTCACGAGAACCGGTTTACCGGTCAACGCGTGCAGCGTGTCGAGATAGCAGCGCAGGAACGAACCGTCGTCCCATTGGGCGTTGAGGTTGCTGGAGATCACATCGACGTGGGCGGCTGCGGCCCGCGCCACTTCCGGATAGAAGAACGACTGGTAGCGGTCACCCAGAATCAACGCGCGACGATCATAACGCCGGATCGTCTCCTCCATGAGCTGGTAGTAGCGGGCGGCGAGCAGCCCCAGGAACTCTCGCAGGATGGGAATACCGTTTCCGCCCGGACGCAGATGCAGCACGCCATGCTGCTCCAGGTCGGCCCAGCTCTCGGTGTGTTCGGGTTGGAAGTCCTTCAACAACCGGTCCCAATCGTGATCGTAACGGGTTTGGAGCAAGTGGAGCAGGCGTTGTCGCTGCCCGCTGCCGGGGGGCTGCTGAAGCGTCACCTTGAACAGGGCGGCGTTCCACCAGCCCAGTTCGTTGTCGGAATAGTAGCCTAGCAGCCGCGGATCATCCCGGACCAACAAGATCTGTTCCTGCGCGAGTTGATCCAGACGGCCGAGCAGCTTTTCGTCCCACATATCGTACCACGGGAGGCCGACGCTCAACCCCAGATGCAGCACCGGAGTCAGCCACAGGTTCGAGCGGAGCGGTCGCAACACAGTCAAATCCGCCCAACCTCCCAGCGTGTTGAAGCCCCAGGTCTGGAGCCGGCCCAGCGTGGCCCCGGCCCACTGGCTCATCGAGTCGTGCTGTCGCCACCAAGCGTAGCCGGGATTCTCGGGATCGTATTCGGTTCGAGAGGCCCCCGGAGCCACGCAACACACGCCGCGCGAAAAGAACGGTCGTCGGTCCGCATCGGCGAACCACCAGACCCCCTCGCGGTGGATCAATACCGGGCGCGTGAAATCCACCGGGGGCGATTCCTGAGCCCAGGCCCCACCGAGGCTGACGACCAACAGGAAACCGAGGAGAATAATCCGAAGGAGTGAATGCACGGAACGAACGGATCGGCTTTCACTGTCGGGAGGATCGATGGGCCGGGCAACGTGTTTTCCCTTCCCACCTGACGAACGCGTGGCCAGCTTTTCGGCGTCATGCCCGCGCTTCACGGCTCTTCTCGCCCACCCCGTTTTGCCCCCCCGGTCTTCGTCCGACTTCTGTTTCTCCTCGTGCCCGCGGTCGTCCATGCCGATCTGCGACCGGTGCCGGCCGAGCGCCAGACCGCGCTCGACCGCTATGTCGCTCGGCCCGATCCCAGTTATTCGTGGACGTTGGCCGTCTCTGTGCGCGACGAGAGTGCGACTGGATACGCCCTCGACCTGACGTCGCAAACCTGGCGGACGACGAACGAAGTGGACCGGCCGACTTGGAAGCATTGGTTACTGGTGGTCAAACCGGACCACCTGGCCCACTCCACTGGCTTGTTGTACATCGGGGGTGGCAACAACCGGAGTACCCGGCCTCCCACTCCCAACCGCGAATTGATCCGCATCGCCAAGGACACCGGATGCGTGGTGGCCGAGCTAAGGATGGTTCCCAACCAGCCGTTGGAGTTCGGCAATGACGGCCAGGAACGGACCGAGGATGACCTGATTGGCTACACTTGGGACCAATTCCTCCGCACCGGCGATGAGACCTGGCCGGCGCGACTGCCCATGACCAAGGCCGCGGTACGGGCCATGGATGCGGTTTCGGAGTTTCTCGCTTCAGAGGCCGGCGGGTCCGTCAAGGTGGATACCTTCGTGGTGGCGGGCGGCTCCAAGCGCGGCTGGACCACCTGGGCCACCGCCGCCGTGGACCAACGCGTGGTGGCGATCTGCCCCATCGTGATCGACGTGCTGAACATGAACCGGTCGATGGACCATCACTATCAAGCCTATGGATTCTATGCCCCGGCGGTGGGGAACTACTCCATCCAGCACAAGATCATGGATTGGCGGGGCAGCCCGGAGATGGCGGCGCTCGAGAAGATCGAGGACCCCTTCAACTACCGGGAACGGTTCACCATGCCGAAGCTCCTGTTGAACGCGACCGGCGACCAGTTTTTCCTCCCGGATTCCTCCCAATTCTTCTTCACCGAACTGCCCGGACCCAAGTTTTTGCGTTATGTGGCGAACGCCGATCATTCGATGCGCGGCAGCGATGCCTACGAAACGCTGCTGGCCTGGCAGTATGCCATTGTCAACCACGTGCCGCTGCCGGAATTCACCTGGCAGCATCGTCCCGATGGCACCCTGACGGTAAATACTAAGACCGCCCCACAGCAGGTCGTGCTCTGGACCGGACACAACGATGTCGTCCGGGATTTCCGCCTCGAGGTGGCGGGATCGGTTTATAAGTCCGTGCCGATGGAGCAGACCTCGCCCGGCACCTTCACGGCCCGGGTACCGCGGCCGGCCGCCGGATGGACCGCCTACTTCGCGGAACTCACGTTCGAGGTGGGGGCTCCCACGCCGCTCAAGCTGACGACAGAGGTGAAGGTAACTCCGGACACGCTGCCCTTTGGTACGCCCAACCCCACTCCGCCGAAGGGCTTTCTCAGCCGCTGACCGATCCAAGATCGGGGCTGGAGTAACCAGCCCTGGTTGGCGACGGCGATCTGATAGCAACGAGCTGCGACCGACAATCCTCGATGCCTAAGGACGAAGCACCAACCGCACCTGAGATCTGCCCCAATTGTGGCGCCTTGGTTCCGGAGGAGGCCCGGGCCTGCCCGGAATGCGGTGCCGACGAGGAAACCGGTTGGAATGACACCGCGATGGAGCAGCGCCTGGGAATCTCGGATCCCGACGACTTCGACCATGAGGAATGGGAGCGTGAGGAAGCAGGCGTGACTCGGAAACGTCCGCTCGCGTGGCTGTGGTGGCTGACGGCAGTGGTTCTGCTTCTCCTCCTTGGGGCGGGCTTGGTCATGCACTGGGGAACGTAGCGAGGCCCTTGGTAGCGCCGACCTCCGGGTCTGCTGTTCCGCCGGCCTTTCAGCCTGCCAGTGCATCCCGCGGGCAGGTTCAAAACCTGCGGAACAGCAGACCCAGAGGTCTGCGCTACCTCTGGGAAACGCTCGAGTTCCGTCCGGATGTGACCGCCGGCGCGATTCCGCCCACTCACCCAGCCATTTCGCGGAAGAACCGCATGCTATTCGAGTCGCACCCGGAAGAATCCTGGAGTCGAGCCGAGATCCACTTGCACCGGACCGCCGGAGGTGGGGATGACTCCCAGATCGTTCCAGGTCTCAGACAACGCTGCCGTTTGCTCCAATCGATAGATGCGTCCGGTCTCCGCCTCAAAGGTCAACTGAACACCGGAATCCAGCGCGGCGATGGAGAGAATCGGTGGTTCAGGATCCGTGGTACTCTCAGCCTCCCAATTGGCGGCATCATTTCCGAATTGACGGATATCCTTTCGGCGCAACGCGGGTCCGGTTCCATCGGCGGCGAGAGGCCAGGGAGGGATGGGTAAATATTCGACGTCCTCGACCACCACATAGGGGACATAGCCAGCATCGGAACCGGTTGCTCCCTGGGGCGTGTCGGGCTGGAACAGGGCGACTCGTTCCCCGGCGTTGTTCAAGGCATTGGTCCAGGGCCCGAACACCGGAATGTCCGTGGGAATCGAGTATTTCGTCCGGAACGACTGTGGGTCGATGGGCACCACCAGGGCCTTGGCCCCGGCCTCCAGGATGACCGCGGGCGGAAAATCGAAGTCGATGGCATCGCGCAATCGCCAGGTGTTGGTCGGATACTCCGGGTCGTAGAGTGGAACGGCCTGCGTCGAATTGTTTTGTAACTCCAGAAACTCATCGCCGCCCGCCGGGGGGTGATACTGAATCTGGCTGAACACCACCGGGCCCACCACGGGCGCGGCGTTGCTGGCGCCCGAGCCGGTGCGGAACACGGAGAGGAACTCCGAAGGATAATCGGCCGTCACTTGGGTGCCGAAGCTAAGACCACTGAGGGTGGTCAGCTTGCCCGTTCCGTCAGGATACCGGCCGACACTCACCCCATTGGCGGTGGCCTCGAATTTGACCGTATCCATCCAGAGCTGGAGGTTGCCGGCCGCGTCCGCCGACATGAGAACGGCCTCTTCGCCATAGGCCGAGCTGAAGGCGAAATCGGGTGAATCACCGGTGCCCGAACGGTTGAAACCCGATGAAGCACCCGTTCCGGCTTGTTCGTAGAACACGATAAACCCGTGCGCAGGAATAACCGTTCCCTCCGGGATGCGGAACTTCTTTGGCCTGGCCCGCGAATCGGAAAGATACCAGCCACCAATGGCCACCGGTTGGTCGGTCAGGTTCATGAGTTCGACGGCGTCTTCGAGAGGGGGATCGGTATGGGCCAGCACTTCATTGATGACCACCACCCGCTGCGGTCCGGCGCCGGGGCGGCCCGGCGAGCCGAGCCATTCGGCACTGGCGCGCCAATTGTTGGGGTCATTCAAGTCGCCCGCGGGATCCACGCATTCTAACGTACTGCCCAATCCGTCCGGACGACTCGGCCAACGACCGGAGGTTCCAAAGGTAAAGTCCAGCAGGGTGGCCCCGCCGGAAGCCAGCAACATGACCTGTTCACCGTCAGAGGAAAAACCACCGGAAAAGCTGCCCTCGGCCAGGCGCATCGCCGAGCCATAGCGCGCCACGAACTTGGTACGGTCCCGGACCACGACGAGTCGTTCTCCCGGATCCAGCACGGTGTTGGCGCTAAAGGTGTAGGTGATCCCCAGGGTAAACCGGGCCCCGGTCAGATCGTAGGAGGTCGATCCGATGTTGATCAGCTCGATGAAGTCCAGGTCGCCGTCGTCCGGGTCCAGGTAGTGCAGCTCACTGACCGAGATCGGTCCGGCGGCGTGCAGCGTCCAACCGATCGCTGCGCAAAGGATGGCTGCGATTCTGTGGCGCCATCCGGACCCGTTCTTTCCCATCATGATCAAGCCTACACGAAGCGAGTTCAGTGCCAAGCGGTTCGATGATTAGGCGGGTCTTGGTTGAGTCCTTGCTGAGGCAGTACCGGCGGAAGGTTGGGTCCGGATTTTTGAACGTTGAGCTTTCACCCCGCCACAAGTTGAAGGCGCCCGCCTTGCCATTTCGGGCCGCCCCCACCAGCCTTCCGCTGTTGCATTCATGTACCAGTTCCTGACTAACCCCTTGGCGGTCTTGTCCGAACCGATCTTCTGGCTGTTCCTGCCCTTCCAGCTTTGGATGTTGGTGGATGCTGTGCGGCGGCGGGAATGGTTCTGGGCGGTGTTCATCTTTTTCTTTTCCGCGCTCAGCGCCTTCTTTTACTGGCTCATGGTGTATCGCCAGCAAGGACCGGCAGGGGGGGCGCGGTCGGGACGAGGTTTCGAGTTGCCGGGAGCCAAGGAGCGGCGGCGGATCAAAGAGCTCGAAAGCCGGATCTACAATCTGGACCACGCGCGGGACCATCTGGACCTGGCCGACGTGTATTACGGAATGGGCAAATACCCCCGGGCGGAAGCCAGCTATCGAGCGGCTTTGCAACGAGATCCGGAAGATCTCGATGCGCGAGCTCATCTGGGCCAGTGCCTCATGCGGTTGAACCGACCGGCGGAGGCGCGCCCGTTGCTGGAGGGCGTCCTCGCTGCTGATCCTCGGCATGACTATGGGCAAACCCGCATGGCGCTGGCGGAGGCCCTGACGGCGCTGGGGGATCAGAACACCGCGACGCGGGAGTGGGAACAGGTGCTTTCCAACCACGGATATGCCCGGGCCAAGGTGCAATATGCCGAATTGATCCTGGGTCGTGGCGACCGGGTCCGGGCCAAGAAGGAACTAGAGGAAGTGGTGGCGGATGATGCCCATGCGCCGAAGTTCGAGCGGGAGCGGGAAAAGGTCTGGGTTCGCCGCGCGTCATCCCTGCTTCGTCGGTTGTGAACTCGTCGCGAGAAGCCTCCAGTGCGGTCGCGTGCCACTGGATCGGCACGGGGCGGGAGTTTCTCACCCGTTTGCTACGGGCGGTGGCGGGTGCCCGGCAGTCGATCCGGTTGGAGACGTACATTTTCGCCAACGACTCCGTGGGCAAGGCGGTCTGCAGCGCCTTGACCTTGGCGGCCGAACACGGGGTGGAAGTACGGGTGCTTCTCGATGCCTTGGGAGCCAACGCCACGGCCAAGGGATTTTGGGATGAGTTTGTCCGCGCGGGAGGAAAAATCCGCTGGTTCAACCCGCTGGAACTGCGTCGCCTGCCGGTGCGAGACCATCGCAAATTGCTGGTGGTGGATGACCGGGCCGGTGGAACCGGTGGGTTCAACGTCGCCGACGAGTATTCCGGAGACGGAGTGGAAAGCGGCTGGGCGGATCTAGGAATCGCCTTGTATGGCCCCGCGGTAGCCGCGTTGGCGGCCGAGTTCGACCGGATGTGGGACATCGCCGCTGAAGGTCCCCGCTGGCGCAGTCTGCTCAGTCGGGCCGCCCGGATCACTCCGCAGAATGTAACTCCCGAGGTGCAATTGCTGGCCACGGGGCCCGGACGCACGGCGGGAGCGTTCCAACTGACCCTGCGCGAGGATCTCCACGATGCCCGCGACATTCTGCTGATCGTCGCCTACTTTCTCCCCACCCGCAGCATCCGCAGCCTGCTCCGCGCGGCCGCCGATCGCGGCGCCCGGATTCGGGTCCTGGTTCCCGGAAAATCCGATGTGCCCCTGGCCAAACGCGCCGCGCGACATCTCTACGGCCGGCTCCTACGCAGCGGGGTGCAACTCTTCGAGTACCAACCGCAAGTGCTCCACGCCAAGTTGTACCTGACCAACACAGCGGCCTATGCCGGCTCTTCCAATCTCGACGTCCGCAGCCTGTACATCAATCACGAGCTGATGGTGCGGTTCACTGATCCGGACATCGTCCAACGAGGTTGGCGCCTGGGTGAATCTCTCTGCGCGCATGGACGCCCGGTCGAGGCCCGGACCTGGGCTTCGGCCCGGAGTTGGTTCGAACGCCTGCGGGACCAGTGGTCCTGGTGGATTCTATCGAAAGCCGACCCGTGGGTCACCCGCTGGCTGGCCCGGGACCCACGGTAACAGAAGAGCCGTCAGCGTTTGGGCTGCGGACGGACTTCCACCGGCAGTTTGTTCTCCGGCAAGAGGGTAATGTTGGTGCCCGGCATCCAACCCACGTCACGACCGTCCAGATAGAGGGTCCGCGGCACGATTTCGACCAGATGCCCGAAGGCGTCGAGAGTGACGTTACCGGGGAGGAAGGTGGTATCGAGGAACAGGACCGGCCCGTAAGGCAGGGCATTGGTGTTGGGTTGGGTGTAGATGCGAAGCAGCGGGTGGTTGGTAAAGCGAGCGGGGGCCGTCTCCCCAGGAAAACGGAGTATCACCGGTCCGTTCGAAAGAATCCGGTGATGCTCGATCTTCACGATAGGAGTTCCATCCGGTAATTTGTCCTGGGTGATGGCCCAAGGGCCTCCCCGACGTCGGCAGGCCATACACCCGCCGTAGATGGTGATGTAGAGAAACAGCGTGGCCAGGAACAGGCCGATCACTGTCCGAACCGCCCGCGTGCCTTCTTCGTTCAAGATGGGCGGAGGCTATCGGGCCGGACGGCAAGCTCCAAAGGCCAAGATCCAAGTTCCAAAAAAGCTCCAAGCTCCGGCCGCGGCTGAGTCAAGGTCGAGCCCATGGATTGAGCCACGCGCCGGGTCAGGCCCTCCGTTGGAGCTTCTGGAACTTGGGGTTTCTTTGGGATTTGGAATTTGGAATTTGGAGCTTGGCCCCGAGCCGTCCGCCGAGCGCTCAATACTCCCGATCCTTCAACAAGCCGGGCCGCGGAACCGGATACCGCCCACCTTCGCTGATCAAGGGCGCCGACGAGGTCATGTCGAAGGTGTTCACCCCCGGCGCAAACTCCTGCGGGTTGTTCAAATACTCGTCATATTTGACCACCTGTCCGGTGTGGGCCGCGAACCGGCCCATGGCCGTGACCAAGCTGGCCTGCGCGCCGCTCATGACCTCGTTGTAAGGTTGGTCCTTGTGAATGGCGTCGATCAAATCCTCCCATTCGAGTACGTAGGGATTCATTTCCGGTCCCTCCCTCGGGGTACGCCAGACAATGTCGGAATTGACCATCTTCTGGGCCTTGTAGATGCGAGCCCGGGAGGGCCAGTGCCCTTCCGACGAAATCACGGCCAACCCGTTCGACCCGTGCGCATAGCTAGCGAACTCATCATGACAGCCCGCCATGGTCCGCCCAAAGTGGAACAGCTTGGCACCGTCATCGAAGGTGTACTCCACGGTGTAGGTATCGAAATTCTGGTCCACGTAATCGCCGCGGAAATGGCGTCCACCGCTCGCTTGGGCTTGCACCGGCCAGGAATTCTTCATCCAGCAGCATTCATCGATGTTGTGGATATAGAAGTCGCTGAAGTTGCCGCCGGAAGCCCACAGAAAGCTGTGGAAGCGCTTGATCTGCCAGAGCAGTTCGCTGTCCTCGCTATCGGGCATCGGCGTGGAGAAGGCCGAGCCCGTCGGACCATGCATGCGGTAACAGCGGAGCGTGATGATATCGCCGATGTCGCCGTTCTGGATCTTTTTATGCAGCTCCTGCCGGGAGCGGCAGTGCCGACACATCAAGCCCACCCCGACCTTGAGGTTCTTTTTCGTGGCTTCCTCAGCGAGCCCCATCATCCGCTTGGCCGTGGGTGCATCGACCGCGACGGGCTTCTCCATGAAGACGTTGAGCCCCTTTTCGATGGCGTACTTGAAGAAGACCCAACGGAACGCCGGCGGGGTGGCGAAGATGGCGATGTCCCCCTTGCTCAACACGTCCATCGCTTTTTGGTAGCCGTCGAACCCGATGAACCGCTGGTCTTCGGGAACCTCCACCTTGTCGCCGAACTGTTCCTTCAGTCCGTCGTGACTGGTCTTGAGATGGTCGGCAAAGACATCGGCCATGGCGACCAGTTTGACTCGGCCATTGCGCGCGCTCAGGGCGTTACCAGCGGCCCCGGTGCCTCGTCCGCCGGCGCCGATCAGAGCGATGCGAATGGTGTCGTTCTCGGCCGCATGCACATGCGGCAGGGTGACGCCGGCCAGCGCGCCGGCGGCGGCAAGCGTCCCGGTGCTCTTGAGAAAATCACGGCGGGACGTTGCGGTTGCAGAAGTGTCAGTGGACATGGGAGAAACGTCGTTTGGCCCATTGTGACGTGTCAACTGCGCAGACGATTCACGGGGAGATGGACCGGCAGAAGAGGCGGATCCCATATGGAGTGCGCCGCTGGGCGGCGCTTTGGATCGAACGGGGAAGGAACGCCCGAACGTCCTTCTCACCCCATCGCTTCCACCCCGCCCGAATCCAAAGCGGTGCAAAGCACCGCACTCCACATGTGCCCCATCCATGCCCACCGATGCTTTGCGCTTTGAACTTTCGTTGGTGAACGGGAACCTCCGACGTCATGGCGCTCTCCTATTCGTCGCGTTACTACGAGGGGCTCAAGGAGGATTCCAGCGGTTCCGCCACCGAGACCGTACCGCTGATCCTTCGCCTGCTGCCCGCCCGCAGCGTGGTGGATGTCGGCTGTGGTTCAGGAACCTGGACGAAAGCATTTCTGGACGTCGGGTGCGAGGTGCTGGGCATCGACGGAACGTATGTGCGCGACGAACAACTGGTCTTCCCGCGCGAACGATTTCGCCGCCAGGATCTTTCGCGGCCGCTGCGGCTCGAACGGCGATTCGACCTGGTCAACTGCCTGGAGGTGGCCGAGCACCTTCCCGAGACACGGGCCGACGGGTTCGTCGCGGACCTCTGCCGGCTGGGAGATGCGATCACGTTTTCGGCGGCGGTTCCAGGCCAGGGCGGCACGCATCACGTCAACGAGCAATGGCCCAGCTACTGGCATCCCAAGTTTCGCGCCCAGGGGTTTGTCCCCCTCGACTGCCTGCGTCCGTTATTGTGGGGCAATCCCAAGGTGGCGTGGTGGTATGTCCAGAACCTCTTCGCTTACGTGAAGGCGTCGCGCCTCGCTGACTACGCCGTGGCCGCCGCGGCCGCCCAGCCGTGGCCCGTGGATCTGGTGCATCCGCGGGCCTATGTACGTGCCACCGTGCCGCACGAAATGTCACCGCGGATGCTACGGGAAGTGGTCCGGGCGCTGCCCTATTTTCCGGCCAAGATCATGAAGGCGCTGGGGTGAACCAAAGGCGGAAGTTGGGACCGTACCGGGCGCATCTCTCCCCATGCCTCCAGACTGGTCTTCGTCGTAGGCTCGATGGATCCTGACCTCTGCATGATTGATCCTGAAGATCTTCTCCAACGCTTCGTTTCCTATGCCAGGATCGACACCCAGGCTGATCCCCATTCCCCGAATACCCCCAGCTCGGAAAAACAGTGGGAACTCATCCGACAGTTGGAGGCGGAATTGAAGGCCCTCGGACTGGCCGAGGTACAGGTGACGCCTTTTGGTTACGTCCTGGCGACCGTCCCCTCCACCAGCCGGAAACCGCAGGTGCCGGTTATTTCGTTCTGGGCTCATGTCGATACGGCGCCGGGCTGCGCGGCCAACCCCACTCCCTTGGTGCATCGGAACTATGACGGCGGACGGATCATCCTGCCCGACGACCCGAAAAAGGTGCTCGATCCGGAATCGATTCCTGCCCTACGCGGCCGGAAGGGCGAAACCCTGATCACCGCGTCCGGCAAGACCTTGCTGGGCGCGGATGACAAGTCGGGCCTCGCGATCATCATGGCCGCTGTACGGTACCTGGTTCAGCATCCGGAAGTGGCCCATGGACCGCTGCGCCTTTGCTTCAATCCGGACGAAGAGATCGGACGCGGCACCGAGAAATTGGAGCTGAGCGAACTCGGGGCCGACGTCGCCTACACCATCGACGCGGAAAACCTCGGCCAGGTGGACTACGAATCCTTCAGCGCGGATGAGGCGACGGTGGTGATCCAGGGAGTCGCCTCGCATCCGGGTTGGGCCAAAGACGTCATGGTCAATGCGCTGCGCCTGGCCGGGGAGTTTCTGGATGCCTTGCCCCGGGAACTTTCGCCGGAACGAACGGAAGATCGGGACGGATTCATCCATCCGGTGGACGTCCGCGGCGGCGCGGAGGAGGTGGTGATCCGTATGATTCTGCGTGATTTCGAACTGGACGGTTTGGCGGCGAAAGGCCGGCGGGTGCAGGCGCTGGCGGAGCAGTTGCAGAAGGAACATCCGCGGGCTTCCCTCGAGGTGAAGATCACCAAGCAATACCGGAACATGCGGTATTGGCTGGAGAAGGACTTGCGGCCGGTGGAGTACGCCCAGGAGGCGATCCGTAGGGCCGGACTCACCCCCACCAGCAGCGCGATCCGGGGCGGGACCGATGGCTCACGTTTGACCGAGCGGGGCTTGCCGACGCCGAACCTCTTTGCCGGATTTCACAACGTCCACAGTGAGCTCGAATGGGTCAGCCTGCAGGACATGTGCAAAGGCGCCGAAGTCGTGGTCAAGCTCGCCGAACTGTGGGAGGAACGCGCGTAAGCTGGCTCCCGGTGAGGCGGTCTTCCCCACGGTGGAGATCACTTTGATCCGGCCGGAGCCATCTCCACCACCACCTCGGCTCCCTGGCCGGGAGCGACTTCGATTTCCTGTTTCACGATCCCGGCCCGGAGGTGGTTGAACTCCAGATCGTATCTGCCGGCGGGCAATCCTTCAGGCAGCTCGAACGAACCTTTCTCGTCGGTCACCGCAAAGAATGGGTTCTCCAAGACATGCAGGTAAGCGACCATCCACGGGTGAACATTGCAGGCGAACTTCACCGCCAGTTCCGGTTTATCGAAGACCTTCTCGTTCACCTGCCCTTGGACGCCCTGCGCAAAGTTGAACCCTTTGTTGACCTTCGGCGTGGCGTTCACGTTGTGCAGGAACGCATCCGAATTCTTCACTTCGAAGGGTTGCCCCACCAGGACCGCGGAAACATAGGGCTCATACATACAGGCGATCTGGTCGATCAACGGCGGTTTCGCAGCTTGGCCCGCCCCTTCCGGAGCTTTGACGACCCGAACCAGCACATAGCGAAGTTCGCCCTCAGATCCGGTGACGTAGGCGCGAGTCCGGGCGTCGCCGGTGGTGACTTTGCCACAATTGACGTCTGCTTTGACGGCAGAAATAGTCGATTCCTTGGGTGGAGTCCCTTTGAGAACGACCCGGCCGCGAATTTTGCCATCCGTCGTGGCGGTGACCTGGGGAGGGTTGACCACGATCGCCACCGAAGCCGCGGCGGCGGGTGGGGCGGCCGCGGTCTCCGGGGATTTGGCATCGTCGGTCGGAGCCGCCGTCTCCGCCGGGGCGGAGGTCGCTCCGTGCCCGACCCCGTGCGCTGAGCCGGTTCCGGCCACCACCTGTTGGACGTTCACGATCACCACCTGATTGGTGATGATCGGGCGGGGTGGGACGCCGGGCTCGTGGACGTACTGTTTGCCCTGTTCCTGCAGGGCAAAATACACCGCCGCACTGGCCGCCAGCAGCAGCAAGAGGGCCAGCAGCAACAGCAGAGGATCAGACAGAGCGGACTTATGGTCGGCTTCAGACGACATGACGGGGGTGAGCATCCGCGGGGCTTGGGGAATCACGCAAGTCCTGACTCGGCCCTGACGGGCGCGAAGCAGGCCACGGCGGGCAGGTAAAACCGGCGCAACAGCAGGCTGGGAGGATGCCCCAGCGACGTAGCCGAGGGCACGAGGCGCACTTCTTTCGTCACGCCTGCTCGTCCCAGCTCACCCCGAACCCCATGGGAGCATCGATCGGAGGGAATTCCATCGCCTTCCAGGGGGCTGCGTTGCTGCGGGTCACAGACCCGCGCTCCCCGCCCCAAACGACTCCACCCGCGCCGTGAAGTCTGCGTGGCCGGCCGGCCGCGGCTACCTCGGGTTGAATAATAAAGTCCTCAGGCAGTGGAAGGCAGTTTCGACGTTTTGAGGTGCCGCGGGAGGCTGCCTGCGAAATGCTATGATGGACTTGGCAACCTGGCGGTAGCGAAGGTCATGGCCGCGTGAGACCCGCGGGCAGCGCTACTTCGACGGCAAAGGCCAGCTCCGGGTCGCCGCGGCGTTGCAAGGTCGAGCACATCGTCCGGAGGCTGGGACGCAGATCGAGCACGGAACGCTGTCCGTTCCATTCCACTACCACGGGCTTGCGGAAATCCACTAGGCGCGCATCCAGCAGCACGTCGGCTGTCGCGACGTTCGTCGTGGCCAAGGTAATGAGGTTGTCCTGGCAGGTGGCCTCCAGAATCTGTCCCTGGGTGGGTTGGGGAACACGCAGCCAGAAAAAATCGGTGATCACGGAATCCGTCAGCTCCCAGGACAACTCCCGCGGCACCGGGTTGCGGACCGCCGGGTAGAGGTGAGGGATCTTGTCGCGGTCGGGCAGGCCGCGGTGACCCATGCCTTCCTGGAATTCGAGCAGCACCGGGTAAATGTCCGTCCGGTCGCCGCGAAGGCGCTGGACGGATTCGTTGAAACGCCGGCATCGGTCGGCGCGCCCATGGGCGGTGTCGTTCTCCCCGATCATGTAGGTGAACGGCGTGTTTCTCAGCGTGCGAGCCGTCGTCTCGCCATCCGTGGGTGCGGCCGCCGAGGCATGGATCGCGGCAAACCGGTCGGGCATCTTGGGACCGATGGCGAAGGCACCGTAGCCGCCATGCGAATAGCCCAGCAGAAAGACCTTGTTCGCATCCACTTCGTCCCAGCGCAGGAACTGGCCGATCAGATTGGCCATGAGCGGATAAACGTAGTCGTCGTAAAAGCCGTTCCAGGTGTTGTTTGGCGCCCGCAGTGCGACATAACGGTATCCACCGGCCTCGGGATGATCCCGATAGTACTGTTGCATGACCTGCCACTGGCGGTCGTTGACCTCCTGCGGAGCACCGCCTCCGCCATGCAGCGCGATGAACAGCGCCCAACCTTGGGGCGGCCGATCGCCCACGGTCTTGACGGTGTACGGGCTCATATGGTCGCCAAAGCGGACCTGGTTCGTGGCAAAATCCGCCTGTTGCGCTTCGTTGAGGCTGGAACGGCGGTAGGCGTTCCATACTGCCTGGCGAACGGCGGGTTCGTTCTCCAACAACAGGGTGTCGAGCCCGCGGGCGAACTTCCACGTCGCCTGGGTCTCGGGAGCGGCGGCGAAGTACTCGGTCAACGCCTCGTCCAACCGCCGGCGGCTCCGGTCAGTCAGAGCCTGCTGGATCGGCGGCGAAAGATAACAAGCCTGCGAGGCAAGCAGGCGATGCGGCTGATCTTCCAGCGGCACGACCAGGACTTGCTGCTGATGGGTGGTCCCGGCGAACTCCACGTGGCGGACCCCGTGATCGCCTTCCACCGCGACCAGGTAGGGGCGCCCGGGCCGGATTTCGAAGGGAAGAATGTCGTTGAGATCCACCGATTCATCCCGGCTTGTCCCCGTCAACAACCAGGAAGAATCGGTCGGATCCGTGACCCGGACGGTGGCCGCCACCCGACGGCCGGCGGGTCGGTCGAGGACCTTGACCAACAGGCGGACGGTGTCGGTGTCGGGCGGTTGCGCTTTTGGGGTGTACCGGTCGGTGACATTGACGGCATTGACCCACTGGACATTCCGCGCCCAGACGAGGGGAAAACTCACGCCGGTCGCCTGGAAGCTGCTGGCGTAGATGGCGTGCCGCGGTTCATCCCGGCGGGCCTGGGAGGCGTCGTGGGTGAACCAGCCGCGATCCAGGCCGTTCGGATCCGGTTCGGCAGCGCCCAGGAAATGCCAGTCCCCGTCCCAGACTTCCACCCAGGTATGATTGCCCCGGAGGTTGACCCACAGCGGTGTGCCCACGACGCGGGCTGGGATTCCCACGGCGCGACAGGCATCCACCAACAGAATGGAGAGTCCCGTGCAGGTGGCGAGTCCGCTGTCCATGGATTCCAGGGGACTTTGGTCCGCCTTCCGGCGTTGGGTGGAATAGCGCACGTTGACCAGGCTGAAGAGCTTCTCGTTGAGTTGCCGGGCCGCCTCGCCTGGCGTCGAACAGCCGCTGATGAGCGGTGTTGCGAGTTCGCGCAATCGTGGACGCCACGCATCCCGGGTCTCGTTCACGCAGGCGTAGGGAAGGATGTCATTCAGGAACAACTCCGGCGGAATCCGATCACGCCACGGGGCGGCGGCCAGACCGGCATAGGCCAGTGCGACGTTCTCCAGGAGATAATCGGCTTTCAGCGTCAGACGATCCACGGCTGGCATGTGGGTCAGCAGAAACTCCAAGCCTTCCCGTTGTTCGGCGGGAACCCGCTGGAGGGCTCGCTCCAGCTCGACGCGGTTGGTTCCGGCCGCTTCAAGTGCTGCGGCCACGCCAGCCGGATTCGCCTGGATCTCCCAGCGCCCCCCGGTCAACAGCGCGACAGCCAGAACGATCTTCATAGCCCAGCGGGTTAGCGCCCCCTGGTATCGTCGGAGTTCCGCAACCATGCGATTAGATTGCGGGCTCGGGGAAGATTGGCCCAGCCTAAAGGAGCGGCGAAGTGGGGCTTTAGTCGCTGCTCTCACCATCCGGTTTACGGGCAGGTTAAAAACCTGCGGAACAGCAGGCCGGGAGGCCTGCGCTACGCTGTAGCGCAGACATTTCCTGTCTGCTGTTCCGCAGGTTTTTAACCTGCCCGCGGGAGCGCATTACGGATCGCTGGCGGGCAAGGGCACCTGTCCAGGCCGGCTGAGGTAATACAGCAGGTCGCGGATTTCCTGTTCCTGCAACTGCTCCAGCAGTCCTTCGGGCATCATGGATTGCTCGCTTTGCTCCACCTGCTCCACTTCGTTTCGCGGAAGCTGCACCAGCTCCGTCGCGGTCTGCACCACATAGCCGTTGGCGTCCTGGCTTTTCACCACCCCCATCACCACCCGGCCATCCTTGGTCTCCAACGTGGAAGAACGGTATTCGTTGGGAATCACCGCGTTGGGGAACAGGATGTTTTGCAACAGATAATCGAGGTCGTTCCGATTGGCACCGGTGATGTCGGGACCGACCTGGCCGCCCGCATCAAAGAGCTGATGACATTGGGCGCAAACCTTGTTGTAAACCACCCGCCCGCGCGCCGCGTCGCCGGGAGTCGATCCGCCGGCCCGGTATAGCCGCTTCACCTTCTCGATCTCGGCCTGCATGTCGGGACTGGTGTCCTTCATCACCCCCCAGACCTCCGTGATCTGGGCGGCGACCTCCGCATCCTTCAGGTTGCGAAGCTGCCGGACGACCTCGGCGGTCAGGTCGGTCTTCGGAACGGTACCGGCGGCCACGGCCGTCAGCAGGGGTTTGGCAAAGGCCGGACGCGACACCAGGGCGTTCAGGGCATCGCGCTTTTCGGCCGGAGTAAGACTGGTGTAAACAGTCAGGATGGCGGAAGGGCTGGCAGCGTCATCATAGGCCGCCAAGCCTCGGAGGGCTGCGCTGCGCACGTTGGAATCGCCCAGGAGCTGCTGGAGCAGCGGTGGCAAGTCAGGGTCGCGCGCGGCGAGCAGCGATTCCAATGCGGTTCGGCGCGCCGCCGGATTGGCCTGGGGATTGGTGGCTGTTTCCTTGAGCGCTGCGCGTGCGCGCGGACTGCCAAAGGTCAGGGACAGGGTTTGGGTCAGCGTCTTGACTTCGGCGTTGGGACTGGTGGCCAGCTTGGCCTCCACCGCCTCCCATCCCGCCGGCATCGGGGCCGACCGGCGTCCCTGCAGGGCGGCGTTCAGCCCTCGGAGGATGTCGAGTTGGAACTGCGGATCCTCCGACTCGGCCAGAATCCGGGCCAGTTGAGGGAGGGAGTCGGCCGCCGGCAGTGGCCCGGCCAACAGCAGAAGAATCGGCAGGAACAGGATGATTCGTTTCATGACGTTCAAGGAGAGTCCATTCGGGCGGCCGGTGTTTCCACCGGCATCAATCAGCCCGGTCCGACTTCAACGAAGGGCGCATCATCTCACCGGGCGGCGAGGCTTCCGGTGGCTAGACGTCGGGCGATGAATTCCCGAACTTTGGGGATCTTGCAGGCCTTCAGCAACGTCAACGCCCGCTCCGGGTCCGTGGCCACGCCCCCCTCCGCTGCCATCCAGTACAACTGCGGCAAGTTGTGATCGGTGGCATCGCCCGTGTGCTGGACCAGCTCGGTCAACACCTCCCACCGGGGTTCCAGCGGAATCCGCTGCAGACCGGAAGCAATAAACCGCCGGACCACGGGGGAAGGATCGTTCGCCGCCAATCGGGCGAGCGAAGTCAGGGCCTCGCGAGCTGCGGGTGCCTCCCACGCCTGAGGGTCCACATAAGGGGCGTTCTCCTGGGCCAATTGGATGGACCAGGCGCGCAGCCATTCTTCCTGCGACACCGCCTCCCGAACGTCAGAAGGCAATCCTCCCGTGAGGTGCAACGCCCACAGCGCCCGCAGTCGGGCGGGAAGATCCCGGCTGGTGATCACCACCTGCGCCAGCGTCCCTCGGGTGTTCTCCAAGGTGGCCCCGGCCGCTTTTCGTTCCTGCAAAAGCCGGCGGGCATGGCGGCTCATCCACTCATTCTTCGACCCCACCAATTCCCCCAACCGGTCATCGCTCAGTGAGGAGAGATCCACCTGGGTTTTCGGGGTATCGTTGTACACCACCTTGTACACCCGGCCGTTGCTCCGATCGTGACCATCGTCGCGGTTGTGGTGGCACTGATTCTTGTCGTACCAGTCGATGATGTACACCGAACCATCGGGATCATACCGCTGGTTCAAGGTCTGGCTCCAGGTGTCGTTGAAGTTGAGGAAGTCCACGCCGTGCTCGCCCACATAGCCGGAGCCGGCGGGAACCGGGATGTCCACATTCAACCGCTGGCCATGGATGTTGCCGATGAAGAGCTGGTTCCGGTACTCGGCCGGCCATCCTGTGCCCAGATACACCATGAGACCGGCATGCGCGTGACCGCCACCCGAGGCGTCGCTGCGACCATTACCCGCATGAGGGCCCTGGTTGCCGGCGTAGTGGACGTGATCCGCCACCGTGATGATATCCTCATAGACGTAGGGGAACACCGGCTTCCCACTGCGCGGGTCCCGCGACTTCGCGTTCCGGGCCGCCTCCGCCAGGTTGATGCTGTAATGCTCCCCTCCCTGCCGCGTCACCCGAGCACCTTGCACCATATGGAACAGGTGCGGGATCACACACATCTCAGCCCAAAGGTTTCCGTGTTCATCGAAGTCGATCCCCCACGGATTGGATCCTCCTTCCGTGAAGACCTCGAACTGGTGTTGGGTGGGATGGTAACGCCAGACACCGGCATCCACCCATTGACGCTCCGTTGGCGGGGTTCCCGGCCGGCCGACGTTGGAGGGACAGAAGACGCCGTGACAACCGTAGAGCCAGCCGTCCGGACCCCAGATGAAGGTGTTGAGCGTCTCGTGCGTGTCCGCCGAATAGTTCCAGCCATCGAGCAGGATTTGCGGCGGGCCGGCCGGCTTCGGCGCGTCGCCCTCGGTAACCGGAATGAACATCAAATAAGGCGCCGCCCCCACCCAGATGCCGCCGAAGCCATACTCGATTCCCGAGATCAGGTTGACTCCTTCCAAGAACACCGTGCGTCGGTCGAACTGGTGATCACCATCGGTGTCCTCTAGCACCAGGATGCGATCCTTGCCGTTGAAGATATCCTTGAGGATCTCCTCGGGCGTGCCATTCGCCGGCGGATGCCCGACACGCTTGGGATAGGTGAACCCTTCTGCCACCCACAACCGACCCCGATCATCGTCACAGAAGGCAATCGGTTGTTGCACGTCCGGCTCAGCGGCAAAGACATGCATCCTGAACCCGGGAGGCAGCGTTGCGTGCTTGACCGCCTCGGCCGGGGTCAGCCCGGCGAACAGCACGGCGTCGGCCGGCGGCGGCTCGTTTCGTTTTGCTTCCGCCAGCGTGTATTCGTTCTCGAGTTCCGGGCGGGTCGCATGGAAGGCGAATCCGTCGAAGTTCAGATGCCCCCAAGGTCCCGACCGCTCGTCCACCAATCGGATGAGGATCTCTTTACCGACCTGATCCTTGAGGTCCACCACCACCGGCCGGAGCGTCTCGCTCTCGGTGCCGGACACTTTGAAAAAGACCGTTCCACTGGCCGCCTCCACCAGTTCAACCCGCGTCTCCGGCCAGCGCCCCCCCGCGCAACGGAAACTTGCCCACGGTTGCGACACCCGGAACGGGCGGGAAGTCAGCGTGCCTTTCGCATCATCTCCAATCGTCTCAAATCCGCCGATCCAATACTCCCCCAGATGGCTGGAAGTCATGTCGCTGCGGCGAGGCTTCACGGTATCGCCGCGGACGGGTTGGCCCGTAAAGGCGTCCCCAGTCGCGGTCCAATCGGTCAGGTCACCGGTCTCGAATCCCAGGTTCAGGACTCGTCCGGACGCATCCGTGGCGGGAAGACCCTCATCCGCATGGGCCAGGGTTCCGGTCAGGGCCGCGGCAAGTGACAGCAGGCAAAGCAAAGACAGGCGGATCATGGTGCGGAAGTCTTAGGGAATGGTCGCTCGGTAGAAGGCATCGGTTGCGGGCGCACTCACCACCACGACCTCGGAACTCGCTGCCAGCGTCACCGACTGCAGCACGCTCCAATCGCCGGACGAAAGTGTCGCGCGTTGCTCAATGTTTACCGTCGTCCCGGGCTGGCCGCCAATGGTGAACTGGAGTGAATCGTCCGCGGCCTCGATCACCAACGTCGGGGGATCGCTCGGGACGACCCCGGCCACATCGGTCAAGTCCGGAATGCCATTGCCATTGGCGTCATTGGGATCGTCGATGAACAGGTCCCACCGGTCGTACTCATCCTGGAAATCCGGCGTGCTCGGAACGCCATCCAGGAAAAAGAACGAACCCGCGTACCAGGGGTGGTCGTCCAGGCGCTCGAGAAACAGGGACACCCCTTCGATCTCAAAGGTTCCCAGCACCTCATAGGTCTCCTCGCTGGGTCCGGTCCATTGGGTGGGCCTCCGTTCGAGCGTCCGCGCATCCGTGAGCACCAGGGGCATTGGCCCCACGAACTTACCCTCCCCGCCGGCTCGCGTCAGGTCCACCGTCGCCGTGATCGAACCGCCCACCTCGGTGGCGGGCTCATACGTCAACTTCCCCTGGTACTGGAAGATTTCGAAAACATGGTCGAAAATCAGCTCGTCCTGCACCGGTGAAGGTGAGGCGAGCGTGATGCGCAGGCTTCCCTGGGTTTCACCCGCGTAGCGCAGCCACGCCACGGTCACCGCCTCCGGTCCCCCGCCAAAGTCGATGGTGCCCCCGGTCAGGGCGCTAACCGGCCGGTCCACCTCGAAGAAGTCCGTGATCGAGTTGAGATTCGAATCTTCAGCCAGCGGAATCTCGGCCTCGATCAGGCCGGTGACCGCGATCCCCCAAAAATCATCGGTCATCTCGAGCAGGGAGGCATAACTCAAGTAACTCGCCCCTCCATTGAAGGGGAACCATTCGTGGTTGATCGAGTTGATGTTGCCCTCAAAATCGAAGTCGGAAGTGTAAGCGAGAGTATAAATGGTTCCGATCACGTCGGTTGCGTCCGCTGGATACACGGCAATGGACCGGCAGGCGATGGTGACGTCGGCCTCATTGGCCAGAACGGAAAGCGAAAGGGCAACTGAAAAGAGGCTGCCCATCCGCGACCAAGGTTTCATGCCATAAACACTGCCCATGTCTCTGATCGGCAGCAAGGGCTGCTTCGGGGAGACCCGGGACCGACCAATTTATCAACGTCTGCACCCGCCACCGGGAACTGGGAACTGGGGGTGGGCGCATCTCAGTCTTTGGAGCTTGGAACTTGGA
>CAYYSX010000025.1:26624-36622 GCA_964474315.1 uncultured Verrucomicrobiota bacterium
TTGGAGCTTGGAACTTGGAACTTTCGCCCCGGCGACGGTTCTCGATCTCCTGCTGTCCGGTTTGGACCGGCAGCGGCAGTGTGGTGGCTGAAATGGAATTCGCCGCGCCCGATCGCGAACTGCTCGTCACCTACGCCCGGGAAGGGTCGGAGACGGCGTTTCGCGCGCTCGTGGCCCGGCATGTCAACCTGGTGTTTGCCGCCGCAGTGCGGCAGGTCGGCGATTCCGGCGTCGCCGAAGAGATCACGCAGAACGTCTTCGTGGCGCTGGCCCGCAAGGCGCCGCGTCTCGCCCGTCATGAGACCCTGGCCGGCTGGCTGCATCGCACCGCGATCCTGGAAGCCAAGGCCCGTATCCGCGCGGACCTGCGGCGGCAACGGCGGGAGGAAGCCGCGGCGGCGCTGACCGAATGGCAACGTGAAGAAACTTCCCTCGCCGAAGATCTCACCCCCTTGCTGGATGAAGGGCTGCTGAACCTGCGCGAATCGGACCGTCTGGCGCTGGTGCTACGGTTCCTCGAAGAGCGCAGCCTGCGGGAGGTCGGTTTGCTGCTGGGCGTGGATGAAGACGCCGCGCGCAAGCGGGTTTCCCGCGCCCTTGACCGGCTCGCCGATTTCTTTCGCACCCGCGGTTTCGCCATTCCAACCGCTGGCTCCGCCTTGCTGGCCCAAGCCGTGAAAGCCGCCCCGGCCGGACTGGCCGCCTCCGCGTCCAGCGCGGGCCTCGCGGCGGGTGGTGCCGCGGGTGGTTTCAACCTCGTTCTACTTCAACTGATGGCTCTCACCAAAACTCAAACCGCCGTCGCGTGTGCGTTGCTGGTCGCCATTCCGCTGGGATGGCAGTGGCACGCGCGCAGCGAAATTCGACAAACCCAGGCCACGCTCCTCGACGAGCTGGCCGGCCAGCAATCGGCTCTGGCCGAGTCCGACGCGGAAGAAGTCCGGCTGCGAGCGGCGTTGCAGCGTGCCCAAGTGGACACCTTCAACGCCAGTGCCCGCCTCGCGGAACTGGAAGCCCGCCGGGCCGCTGCACCGGCCACCCCGTCCTCGTATCAGTGGGATGACGCATCGCCGGTCGCCCGGATTCCCAAGGCGATGCTCGAGACGCTGCCACTGGATGGCGTGGCCAAGCGAACGGGCCAGCTCTCCGAGCAAATCCGGGCGGCACTCCAGTTCACGGACGCCGAAGCCGCGGCGGTGCAAACCGCGATCAACCGGTTTCTCGACGCCTATCACTCGGCGCAGTCCGCCGCGCTTCGCCGCGTGGAACCGGAAGAGCGCGACCTGCAAGGGCGCCCGCCGGAGGAAGTACGCGTCTTCGAGATCAACGGACTCAAGGATGCCGTCGCCTGGTTGCGGGATGATTTCTTTATGGAACTGAACGCAGTGCTGGATCCCGAGCGGCTGCAACTCTTCACGCGATCACTCCGGAACTGGATGCCGGTGGACGACGATCCGCACGGAATCAACACCGGCATGGCGGTCTTCAATGAAGATCTCCGCCTGCGGTTCTACCACTATACGGGCCAAACTGAGGGCGCACCGTTCCTGGGCTACGGCCTCAACACCAAGGGAGGCTCCCTGACGGCCACGATCCCGATCGAGGAAATCCCCGCGTTTCTGCAGCCCCCGCTCCAGGACTGGATTGACCAAGTGCAGGCCGACCGCGCAGCGGAACTGACACGCCAGGCCGCCGGGCCGAACGACCCTCCCTGAAACGCGCCCCAACCATGCGTCCGAGTCGTTTCACCATCGTTGTGATCGTGCTGGGCTTGGCGGCCTGGGTGGGTATCAGACAGGCTTGGCAGCTTCGTGAATTGCACCAGTCCGTCCGGCAATTGACGGAACAGATGGAGGCCGTTCGCAGTGAAGCGGAGGCGAGCGACTCACGGTTGGACGCGCTGCGCCTGGAAGGGGAGGCCCAACGACAGGAGCGTGATGAGACGAATGCACGTCTGGCAGCATTGGCCCGTCAGCTCAGCGTGGAAGACACCGACCCACGCTGGCACCTCCCTCCCGCCACTCTCCCCGACTGGAACGCGGATTCGCCCTACGTGTGGGTCGCGAAGGAACTGTTGCCGAAGTTTCCGGTCCAACCCTTCGATTCCAACGGCCAGTTGGACCCGAAGGTCGCTCAGGTCCTGGCGGCGGAGCCAGAGCAAGTGGCGGCGCTAAACCAAACGCTCAGCCGGCTGGTGACCGAGTTCCGCACCCACGAAGCCGCCCATGCGAAGCCCACCGAGGAGCATCTTCCGGGCATTGCCCAACGTGACGGCGACAAACGGACTATCACCGTGGAGCCGATTCCCGAAATCAGCGCCCGGTTGCGCGAACAGTTTGAGACCGCTGTGCGGGAGCAGTTCGGTAGGCAGCGCGGCGAGCTGCTGCTCAACACGGCCCGGGGCTGGGTTCAGGAACAGTTCGGCTGGACAAGTGACCAGCCCGGAGCCCCACCGCCGGAACCGCGAACCATCTCCGTGGTGCGCAATCCCAACGGCACCTTCAACATTTCGATCCGATCCGGTCACGTCGAGATGTCGGTGGGCGGTCCCAACACGCTGGACGACTACCTTCCCGCACACTTGCGGCATTTCTTCGCCGGATTGGAGCAGGAGCCGGACACGCCTTGATCCTCCGGGCCCTTTCTCTATCGACCTGCGTTGGAAGAAGGGCCGGAAGCGTCGGCCTATTGACATACGCCGCGTCTGGGTCGCATTGACTCCACTGATCCTGTGCGGCGCGGAACCCGGGGGACATAACGAACTCTCAATGCAATTTGTCGCAAGGTTGATCCGGGTTCTTCATTCCCGCCCTTCCCGCCCAATCACACCCCTCGTTTGCGACCGGAAATGAAGTTGATCAGTATCATGACTAGGGCCACGACCAGCAGGATGTGAATGAACCCGCCTATCGTGTAACTGCTCACGAGGCCGAGCAGCCATAAAATGAGAAGGGCTACCGCAATCGTGTATAACATATCTTTTCTCTTTCAATTTAATTTGTTGACATCTCAGGAAGTGTTCTTCCAACCGATAAGTGTCCGGACATTAAGTCGCAAAGGTAAGGCCTGCCATGGGGTGTTTACCCCATAGGAACGTTGCGGGAACGGCCCAATGTTGACTTCGAGCAGGGGCGACTCCCGGTTGCTCGAGCCATTCCGGAGAGCGGAGCGCTCCGCCACAGCCAGCATGACCTCATGAAACAGAACATAGTCGGTCTGTCACAACGATATGTGACAGTCTTGCGCAAGCATCTGAAGCAGGGAAACAGCGCGATCCCGTCGTGGGGAATGGCGCTGAACCTGGGGCGTCAGGCGGTCGCCTTCGGGCTGGAGACGCTCGAACTGGCGCGGATTCACGAGCAGGCGCTCGTGCAACTGGACGTGGCCAAGGGTGAAAGCCGGCTAAGCAAGCGGGCGGAGATTTTCTTTTCCGAAGTTCTCACGCCGATCGTGGAGACGCATCGCGTCGCGCGGCAGAGCAAGATCGATCTGAACCGATTGAACAAGACGCTGAACCGGCGCACGGTGGAGCTGGCCGCCACGAACCGCCAATTGCAACGCGGCATTGTCTGGCGCAAACGCCTGGAACTCGCCCTCAAGAAAGGCGGGGAACACTATACCAGGTTGTTGGAGGATTCCTTGCAGCTCCAGGAACGGCTGCGGCAACTGACCCACCAGGTTCTGGCGGCCCAGGAGGATGAACGCCAGAAGATCAGCCAGGAACTTCAGGACGAAATCGCCCAGACGTTGCTGGGCATCAATGTCCGGCTGCTTTGCTTGAAGCAGGAGGTGCGGGGCAACACCAAGCGGCTCAAGAATGAAATCGCCAGCACGCAACAATTGGTGGTCAAGTCGGCCAAGTCCGTGCGGCGGGTCGCCCGTGAAGTTCGAAACGCATGAAACGCAAACTCGTCAATTTGTCCCAGCGTTATCAGGCGGCGCTGCGAACGTATCTGAAGCAGGGCCGGTCGGCGAGCCTGGAGGGAGCGCGGGAAGTAGGGAGCCTGGCTCTGGCCGCGGGATTGCAGACGTTGGACCTGGCCAAGCTCCACGAGCAGATTCTCGTCACGAAGGTGTTGCCGGGGTACCCGGCCCGCCCACACGCCGCGCTCATCAAGCAGGCGGGCATTTTCTTTACTGAGGCGATCACCCCGATTGAGCAAAGGCATCGCAGCGCGCGGGAGGCGACCGTCCAGCAAAAAAAGCTCAGCAAAATGTTGAGCCAGCGCACGGAGGAACTGGCAGCCTCGAATCGGGAACTGCGTCAGGAAATCACCCAGCGCAAAGCGGTGGAGGATGCGCTCAAAAAGAGCGAGCGCCATTACTCACAATTGCTCGAACAATCCGATCGCCTGCAGGAGCAATTACGGCGCTTGTCCCGCCAAATCCTCTCGGCGCAGGAAGATGAGCGCAAAAGAATCAGTCGCGAACTGCATGATGTCATCGCCCAGATGTTGACGGGTATCAATGTTCGGCTGGCGGCCTTGAAAACGGAGGCGTCCCTCAATACCAAGAGCCTCGACCGCAACATCGCCCGGACGCAACGGCTGGTGGAAAAATCAGTGAACATCGTGCATCGGTTCGCCCGCGAATTACGCCCGGCGGTGTTGGACGATCTG
The DNA here is from genome assembly GCA_964474315.1 of uncultured Verrucomicrobiota bacterium. GTDB lineage: Bacteria > Verrucomicrobiota > Verrucomicrobiia > Limisphaerales > UBA9464 > UBA9464. The sequence goes on from CAYYSX010000025.1 coordinate 31,244, forward strand.
GGATTGATTCCCGCCCTGCATTCGTTCCTGAACGACTTTACCGCGCAAACCGGCGTCCACGTGCGTCTGACAGCCTTTGCAGAGGTGGAACAACTGGACGCCGCCAAACGAACGGTGCTCTTTCGCGTCGCCCAGGAGGCGCTCACCAACGTGGCCCGTCATGCGCAAGCCAGTCGGGTGGAAGTAAGCATCCAGAAACTGCCGGACCGCGTCAGCATGACCATCAAGGACGACGGCAAATCGTTTCAGGTGGAGCGCGTCATGCACTCCCGGGGACGAAAATACCTGGGCTTGCTCGGCATGAGAGAACGACTGGAGATGGTCGGTGGACATTTTGAGGTCACGTCCGCCCCGGGCCAAGGCACGACCATCACTACTTTTATTCCCTTTGGCAAGGTCCGCGCGGCGGGCAAATCGCCGAGGGGATCCGCTGAAACCAACATGGAAAGTAAATGAAAGAGATCACTGTTTTGCTGGCGGAAGACCATACGATTGTGCGCGAGGGGTTTCGTAAAATGTTCGAACTCGAAGCCGATATCAAAGTGGTTGGCGAAGCCCAAGACGGGCGTCAAGCGGTCGCCCTCGTCAACCAACTTCACCCCGACGTGGTCGTGATGGACATCGCGATGCCGCTGCTGAATGGCCTGGAGGCCACCCGGCAAGTGTTGACCATTCTCCCCGCTACCCGAGTCCTCGTGCTCTCGGCTCACAGCGACGACGCCTATGTTAAAAGCGCCATCGACTCCGGGGCCGTGGGATTCCTGTTGAAACAAACTTCTGCCCACGACGTGTGCCGGGCGATCCGCGAAGTGTGCAAGGGAAAAACATTCTTCAGTCCCTCCATTTCCAAACGGTTTGATCCCCTCCGGCCGCAGGCATCCCACCGCGTGGGGGTGTTGCACAAAAAAGCCGCCCGGTTGACTTCGCGCGAGATGGAAGTGCTCCAACTGATCGCCGAAGGCAAGGCCAACAAGCAAACTGCGGCAGAACTCGGCATCGGTCTCAAGACCGTCGAAAAACATCGCGAGCATCTCATGAAGAAACTCGACATCCATGACACCGCCGGGCTCACCCGCTACGCCATCAGCGCCGGCATCATCGAAAGCAGCGTTCAACTGACCATCGTCTGACCGGAGGCCACGATCGAAAAAGGTTCCCCGACGCCCGCCTTGCCCCGTCGGTCGTCGTGGCCGTGTGGTCAGCTTTTTGCCAAAAACCCGTTCGGGTTATACCCCATGGCCTCCGCCTGGATACCCGCTTAAATTTGCCTCATGAAAAATGGATCACCCGGTCAAACTGGAGTCGATGTATGTCGCTGATCTCCCTCGTCGCCAATCTGGGGATCATCGGCGTGTTGCTCTGGCTGGCCAACATCTACCTTCCGATGGCGGACAAGATCAAAACGATTCTCAACGTCGTGGTGGTAGTCGGTGTGGTGGTGTGGCTGTTGTTTGCTTTCGGCATTCTTGATCGCCCCGGTGGTACCCGCATTCCGCAAGTTCACTAACAAACGCCCCGCCCAACTTTCGCGAAGTTATGATACCTAATCATACTCAGTTCATCGCCGCCATCCAGGACAAAAGAAAGGTTTGCGTGCGGTTTTATTCCCAACCCGATAGCGGCGTGCTGGATCGCGTCTGCGCACCGGTGGATTACGGGCCAGGCGGGGTCAAGGACGGGCTGAATCGCTACTGGCTTTGGGATTACGCAAGCGATGTAGGCTCGCACACCCTGGGTTTGGTGCCCCAGCAGATTTTGGATCTGCAAGTGCTCGGCGAGGTGTTCGATCCGACGGAATTCGTCCTCGCGCCATCACCCGCGACCGTTGTGCCCTCCGCCGGCTCCACCGTTCCGCCTTTATAAACCCGCTCGGCAAAGGTTGCCGGAGATAAACCGCCAGCAAATCAACCCGCCGCCGGACGAACCCGTTGCCCGGCATTCTCAAGATGCATGCTGATGAGCATTCCGACCCGGGAACCAGCTTGCGTCTGAGTTGCCAGTCGCGGCGGATGCGCCTTGTTGATGAGCCTCACGCTAAAAAGGCAATTCTCCTTGAACCGCGCGGAGTCAAAAAGGAACGTATCATCAAGATCAGTGAAAACACCCATGATCGAGCCGCTGTTGCTGACCACCGCCCGGGTCTCGACGTTCGATGGCCAACGTCCGCTCACCGGTGCGAGCGGCTTCTTCTTCGAGCGCGAGGGTCGATTGTTCCTCGTGACGAGCCGCCACGTGGTGATCGACAAGCCGAGCCACCATTTTCCCGACCGCATCGAAATCGAGCTACACGCCGACGCCGCGAACCTCACGCGCTCGATCAGTCTGTCGGTGCTGTTGTACCGCGACGGTAAAAGTGTCTGGCGTCAGGGCAGCGATGCTGGTGGCGAGATCGACGTTGCGGTCATCGAGTTGGAACGCGCGGTGTTGCCGCAGTCGGCGGTGCTGCGGTGCTTCACGCCGGCCCACCTGCAACGCTCGCTGCAGGAGGTGGAAGTCGGCACCTCGCTGCTGATTGTCGGCTTCCCGCTCGGCTTCCACGACACGCTGCACCACCTGCCCGTGGTGCGCCAGGCGGTGATCGCCTCGTCCTTCGGCCTGCGCTTCCAAGGGTTGGGCTACTTTCTCACCGATGCCCGAACGCACCGCGGCACCAGCGGAGCACCGGTGGTGATGCGCAGCCCGGCCACGGATCCGGAATTGCCCTGGAAACTGCTCGGGGTGCATGCCGCCCGCATGGACATGGGCAGCCGCGACTTGCTACTCGATGAGACGCTGGGGCTCAACTGCGCCTGGTATGCGGACATCCTCCTGACTTTAACGACGTAAGTTGCCGGGCCGCGATTCTCATATGAATCAAGGATCGAGGCGCTCTGGAGGATTGACTCAATGGATTTCCGGAATGGGGTGAAATCCACGGGAATCGACGAACTCCACCGGGGACGGAAGTAAAATCGGGACGGTGGACGCTGAAGGAGTTGTTTCAGCCCTGTTGGATTTATCGTTCGGTGCGCGGGGCGGCGAAGTTACTGAAGGATTCTACTGAACAGGCCACCTGGAAACGTGAGCCCGGAACGGCGAAAGACTGAACGGGCGGGTCACTTCAACATCCCAGTGCGAACGGATCGCGCGGTGCCAGAACTGGCTGGCAGAATCCTCCGGTAGGGTAACACCCCATGGCGATTCACACACCTCCTAACTTAGGGTTGAAGCCGTGAGAGTAACAAGATCTCTGCACGAAGGAAAAACCAAACCGCGAAATGGAACAAAACGAAATATGAAACGAAATCTTCAAACCATCATCGGCGCCTCGGCGGCGTCGGTCCTCGGGTTCTCGGCTCTGCCGCAAGACGCCTCCAGTCCCCCACTGAATCGGCCAGACTACACCCATGCCGGCCAGACTCACGAACGAAGAGCGGACCGTTTGAACGGCGCCGCCAAAGTCAGTGAAATTATTGGGATGACCGTCAATAACTATCAGGATCAGAAACTCGGCAAAGTGGAAGACCTCGCAGTGGACGTCGAATCCGGCCGGATCGTCCAGGTGATCCTGTCTTCGGGCGGTTTCATCGGCTTCGGCGACACGTTGACGGCCGTACCCCCAGGTGCCTTGCATCACGACAGCGCCCAGAAAGTTCTTCACCTCGATGCTGACCAACAGAAACTGAAGGACGCCCCGAAATTCGCGATGTCGAAATGGGCCGAGCACTCCGATTCCGATCATCTATCCGCTGTCTATCGCTACTACGGTGAAGAACCGGCCTTCACCTTCATCCACCAAGGAGCAGGTAGGCGGGATGGCCAACGCAATGCGGAGGGCTCGCCCAAGCCCATTTCAACTCCCAAGGCGGAGGGAACCTGGGACCAAGACCGCGTCTCGAGCCAGGACCAATCCCTGATTCCAGCCTCGCGCCTGGCCCAGGTCCAGCGAGCCAGCAAGCTCCTGGGCCTGCCGGTGAAAAACCGGCAGAATGAAACGCTGGGCGAGGTGGAGAACATCCTGGTGGATCTGCCTTCGGGCCGCCTGGTGGCGGTCGTCGTTTCCTCCGGCGGCTTTCTGGGCATAGGAGACGCACTCAGCGCCGTTCCGCCCACCGTGCTCCAGTTCACCCCGGAGCGGGACAGTCTCCAACTGGACACCTCGAAAGAGAAGTTGAGCAGCGCGCCGTACTTCAGGTCCAATCAATGGCCGGACTTTGCGCAACCCAGCTATGCCAGCGGCGTCTATCACGCCTATCAAGTCGAGCCGTATTTCGGCACGAACGTGACCACCGGGGCGGACAACACGGTGCGCAACGTTCGTGACCGTGATAACCGGACGCTCACCCCACTCGATCAGGGCAACAGCCAGGCCGACGTGGACACCACGGCGGCGATTCGCAAAGAAGTCATCGCCGACAACAGCCTGTCGGTAAACGCCCAGAACGTAAAGATCATCACCCACAAGGGCCAGGTCACGCTGCGCGGGCCGGTCAACACGGCCGAGGAAAAACGCCTCATCGGCGAGATCGCGAATCGAATCGCACGCCCCGGGAACGTGGACAACCAACTGGAAGTGACTCTGACCACCACCAGCAACAACTAATCCGGCCCAACCAATATAACCAAGCAAAACAAAATAAAACATATGTCAAAGAAATCTGTATTCTGTATCACCACCTCCCATGAGCAAGCCGAGCGAATTGTCGAGCAGCTCAAAACCGCGAACTTTTCCAACAACGACATCTCCGTGCTGTTCCCGGACAAGGGAAGCACCCGCGATTTCGCGCACGAGAAGAACACCAAAGCCCCGGAAGGAGCGGTCGCCGGAGCGGGCACGGGCGGGGTCGTCGGCGGAGCGTTGGGATGGATTGCGGGGATTGGGGCCTTGGCCATTCCCGGAGTCGGACCGTTCATTGCGGCCGGACCGATTATCGCCGCTCTGAGCGGCGCGGCCATCGGTGCTGCCGCCGGTGGCATTGCCGGTGGGCTCATCGGCTTGGGCATTCCTGAAATCGAAGCCAAGCGCTACGAAGGCAAAGTCAAGGCCGGCAATATCCTCATCTCGGTTCACACCGAGAACTCCGAGGAAATCACCCGGGCCAAGGAAATCTTCACCCAATCCGGGGCGCAGGATATCTGCGCCACGGGTGAGGCCTCCACCCCCAAGGACCGCCAGGCTCCCGCTCGCGTCTCGCAACCAGCCCCGGAAGCCTACGCTGGCGCCCATTCGTAATTGAGATCCCTGCGGCCCGGAATGACTGGGCCGCAGGACCATCTCCCATCAATCAGCCATCAAGGAAATGAACATGAAGACATCGAAAGATATGTTTCTTCACGAACTGGCGGAAATGTATCAGGCCGAACGCCGGCTCACCGACGCGTTGCTGATGGTGCTGGAGG
>CAYYSX010000026.1:0-6437 GCA_964474315.1 uncultured Verrucomicrobiota bacterium
GTCCCCGCCTCGTTACGCGATCCGGAGAAACGCTGGTTCGGTTTTACCAAGCGGGCGCGGGTGATCGTCTATGCCAAGGACCGGGTGAATCCGGCGGAGCTTTCCACTTATGAGGATCTGGCGGACAGCAAATGGCACGGTCGCCTCGTCGTCCGTTCGTCGGCCAACATCTACAACCAGTCCCTGCTCGCATCGCTCATTGCCGCGCAGGGCCCGGCCAAGGCGCAGGAATGGGCCCGGTCCATCCGCCGCAACATGGCCCGTCCGCCGCAGGGCGCCGACCGGGATCAATTGCGCGCCGTCGCGGCCGGGCTCGCCGACGTCACCCTCGTCAACACCTACTATCTGGGTCTGCTGACCCATTCGAGCGAAGCGGCGGATCGCGAGGCCGCGGCGAAACTGGCGGTCTTTTTCCCCAACCAGAACGATCGTGGCACGCACATCAACGTCGGCGGGGCGGGCGTCACCGCGGCTTCGCGAAACCAGGAAGCGGCGGTGAAGTTCCTCGAGTTCCTCGTTTCGGACGAAGCGCAGAAGGTGTTTCCGCAAGCGACTTCCGAATATCCCGTGGTGGCCTCGGCGGAATGGTCCGACCTGCAAAAGCAGTGGGGACGTTTCCAAGAAGACTCCTTGAACCTCGCGGTGCTCGGCGAGTTGAACGAGGAAGCGGTCAGGACTTTCAATCGCGCCGGCTGGGAATAACGGATGCCGTCCGGGTGGCAACGACGGCTGCGGCGCGAGGTGGACGGGTGGTCCATTTCGACGGCCTTGTTGGCCCTGCTGATTCTGCTCCCGCTGGCCGCGGTGCTGGCGGGTCTGGGACGCACCGGCCCGGAGTGGCCGCACGTCGTGGAAACCGTCCTGGGTTCCTATGTCCTCAACACGCTGATCCTGATCGTCGCGGTCTCGGTGCTCTCGTTGGTCATGGCACTGCCCACCGCTTGGCTGGTGGCGGCCTTCGAGTTTCCCGGCCGGCGTTTCTTCGCCTGGGCTCTGATTCTGCCGCTGGCCCTTCCGACGTACGTGGCGGCCTTCGCTTACCTCAAAGTGCCCGAGGCGGCCATTCCGCTGCTGATCGCGATGCGCCGGAATTTCGGTCCGGAGGTGTACACCCTGGCGGAAGGGGGTATGCGATACGGCCTGCTGTCGCTGCTCCTGGCGGCCGTGCTGTATCCGTACCTGTTCCTCAGCGCCCGGGCCTCGTTCGGCCGGCAACAGGGCTCGGTGATCGAAGCGGCCCAGGTGCTGGGGCGACGACCCAGTGCCGTGTTCTTGAGCGTCGCCCTGCCGTTGGCACGACCGGCCATCGTGGCGGGGTTGAGCCTGATTGTGATGGAGGTGGTGAACGATTATGGCGCGGTGCATTTCTTCGGCGTGCCGACGCTGACGGAGGGCATTTTCCGGACCTGGTTCGGACTCGGCGACCGGGCGTCGGCGGTGCGGTTGGCCGGTATCGTCATGGTGGTCATCTTTGCGCTGATCATCGCGGAGCGGTTTCAGCGCGGCCGGGCGCGGTTTGCGGAGGACGCCTCGCACGCCCGGCCGTTGGTCCGGCGCCGGCTGCGAGGCGCACGCGCGATGCTGGCGTGGGGGTTCTGTTCGGTGCCGTTCTGCCTCGGATTTGTGATCCCGGTGCTGCAACTGCTGTATTGGGCGTTCGGGTTGGGTGACACGCGCCCGTCGTCCTCGTGGCAGCCCTTGGGCCGCAGTCTATGGATGTCCCTGGTGACCGCGGCGGTCCTGACCGCGATCGCGCTGTTGTTCGCTTACACGTGGAAGCTGCATGACGGACGCTGGCTGCGCGGGTTGAGCCGTCTGGCGACGATGGGTTATGCGGTGCCGGGAGCGGTGGTGGCGTTGGGCGTGATGCTGTGTCTGGGGCGGCTCGACGAACGGCTTTCCCAGTGGAGCGGACGGTGGGGAATTTCCGCGGTGTTTCTGAGCGGCACGCTGCTGGCCATTGGGTTCGCCTATCTGGTGCGGTTTCTGGCGGTGTCGTTTCAGCCGCTTCACGCGGGCCTGGATCGTGTTTGCGGCAGTCTGGACGAGGCCTCGCGCGTCCTCGGCCGGCCGCCGCTGGCGACCTTGTGGCGGGTGAATTTACCGTTGCTGCGCGGCACGATTTTCGCCGCGTTGATGCTGGTGTTCGTGGACATTCTCAAGGAACTGCCGCTGACGTTGATCCTGCGGCCGGCGAACTTCGAGACGCTGGCCACCCTCGCTTTCGGCATGGCCAGCGAGGGGCGGGTCCAGGAAAGCGCATTGCCCTCGCTGCTCATTATTCTCCTTGGCGCGAGCGGGCTGATTTTTCTCAATCGGTTCATGGACCCGACGACCCCATGAGCCCGATGCTGGAATACCGGGCGGTCTCGAAGACCTACCCGAGCGGTCCACGCGCCGCCTTATCCGGTGTCAGCCTGGGCGTGCAACCCGGCGAGATGCTGGCCGTGGTAGGCGAGAGCGGCTCAGGCAAAACCACCCTGTTGCGTCTGGCCGCGGGTTTGGAAGTGCCGGACGAGGGAGCCATCGTGCTGAACGGGCGAATCGTGGCCGACGCCACCAACTGGGTTCCGCCCGAACGGCGTGGCGTGGGGCTGGTGTTCCAGGGCGGTGCGTTGTTTCCCCACCTGACCGTTGAAGGGAATGTCGCGTACGGATTGCACGACGTGCCCAAGCGGGATCGACCGGCGGTGGTGGCCGCGATGCTGGCGTTGGTGGGATTGCCGGATTACGGCCGTCGTTTTCCGCACGAACTTTCCGGTGGCGAACGCCAACGGCTGGCGTTGGCGCGCGCCCTGGCGCCCCAACCAGCCGTGGTGCTGCTGGACGAACCGTTCAGTAACCTCAATCGCGGTCTGCGTTTCACGCTACGCGACGAGATTCGCCGTATTCTCAAGGAAATCGGAACGACCAGTCTCCTGGTCACGCACGACACCGACGATGCCCTGCTGGTCGGAGATCGGGTGGCCGTCTTGCGCGCCGGACACCTCGAACACGTGGGAACACCCGGGGAGATCCGCTCCGGCGATGTCAGCGATTACACCCGGCAGTTGTTCTGCTTCGAGCATCGCCGGGAGATCTCGATCCCGGACGGATCTCGGGTGCCGATGGGGCGCCGGAATGCCGACTCGCAGTCCGACGCCGATGGAATGGATCGGGTCGATGCCGACGGAACGCCTGTTCCAAAAATTAAGGCGCAGATTGGAGATCGACCCGCAGTCAGGCGTCCCTGCGAATCCCGGCCGCCGGCTTGAGCCAGCCAGCGCCCTTGGCGTACGGCCTCTGACAGTTACGGCGTTTTGATCGGCCACTCCGCGGAATCGGTGCGGGCGGTTTGGAACAGGTCCAGGGCGCGCTCCACGAGGGCCGGTTCCTTCTCGCTCAAATCGGTCAATTCCTTCGGGTCGTTCTTCACGTCGTAAAGAACCACCGGCGCGTTGGTCTGACGAAGCCGGATGGCTTTCCAGCGTCCATCCATGAGCACCGCTTGGCTGAATCCGGATTCATGGAATTCCCAGTACAGGTACGGATGGTTCCGCTGTCGCCGGGGCCGACCGATCAGTGTGGGCACCAGGCTCAGGGAATCTAGTCCGGGCGGAACCGGGACTTCCGCCAGTTCGGCGAAGGTGGCCATGAAGTCACCGAAATACCCCACCTGTCCGGTGGTGCGTCCGGCGGGTACCGTGCCCGGCCACCACGCCAACAACGGGACACGGATGCCGCCATCGGTCAGGTCCCGCTTGTAACCGCGCACTGCTCCGGAGGGGTGGAAGTAGCGGTCGGGATCGTGGTTGTTCTCACGGTGGGGCCCGTTGTCGGAGGTGAAGAGCACCAGGGTTCGGCGATCGAGTTTCCGCCGGCGCAGTTCCGCGAGGAGACGCCCCACGTAGCCGTCCATCCGGGTGATCATCGCCGCGTGGCCCTTGTTGGGATCCGACCAGGGTTGATCGGCATAAGGTCCGTAGTCGGGCACTTCTGCGCCATCATGGCGAAACGGACGGCGTTCGTTGTTCGCGTGGGGAACGACCAGCGACCAAAAGATGAAGAAGGGTTGGTCGGTGGCCTCTCCCACCCGGCCGAGAACTTCATCCGCAAACAGGTCGTCGGCATAAACCACCGCGTTGGTGGCATAACCGGCCCCCTCGGTTCCCACGGCGATCAGCTCATTGGGCAACCGTTCCTTCGTTTCATTGCGCCAGAGGAAGTCTGGGTAGTGGTTGTGAGCATGAACCTGGCTCAGGTAACCGAAAAAGGTGTCGAATCCCTGTCGCCGGGGCAGGCCGGATTCTGCCGCGCCGACATCGCCCAATCCCCACTTGCCGAACAGGGCCGTGGTGTAACCGGCTCCTTGGAGCACCGTGGCCACGGTGATGTCCTCGGGTAGGAGGGCCTGCGCCTGGGGGTTGGTTCGGCCGGCATTGCCTCTCACCCGGGTGTGGCCGGTGTGTTGGCCGGTCATCAAGACGCTACGGGAGGGGGCGCAAACCGTGGAGCCGGCATAGAACTGGGTGAAACGAAGTCCTTCCCGGGCCATGCGGTCGAGATGAGGCGTCTGGATCACCTGTTGCCCATAACAACCGAGCTCTCCGTAGCCGAGGTCGTCGGCGAGGATCAGGATGATGTTGGGGCGTCGGGCGGCCGCCTGGACGGAAGCGGAGGCCAGGATGGCCAGGAGCAGAGAAAGCAACGCCGGGAATCGCATGGGGAAGGGGAGTAGCGGCTACGGCGTGCCAGTTCCCGCGGCCGGCGTCGTGGCCAGCGCATACAGCGTCCCTTGGGTCGCCACATACAGGGTTCCGTTGGCGGCAACGGGTGTCGCGCTGATGGGACCGTCCAGTTGAACGTGGCTCAGGACCTTTTTCTCGCGGTCGAGGGCAAAGATCCAGAAGTCACCCCGACGGGTACCGACATAGACCTTGCCATCGGCGGCCAAGGCCGAGGCCCAGACTTCGCCGCCCACCTCATGAGTCCAGACTTCACGGCCGGTCAACACCTCCACGCAATGAACCTGGCGTTGGGAATCCGCCACCACGGCCAGACCGTCCCGGATCGCGGGAGTGGACATCGTGTGACGGCCCAGCGGGTATTCCCAGCGGAGGTGGGTCCCGGTGAGGTCGCCGCTGCCTCGCGGATCGAGGCACTTCAACCAGGCCTCGTTCTTGCCCCAAAACCAATCGCCGCCGCCTGCGACATAGAGCCGGCCCTCATAGAAAACAGGACAGCCGTAGATGTTGCTGGGACTGACCGCCTTGTTGCCGTTGTAACGATGGACGTCGTCTTTTGGGGCGGTGGGATCGAAGTCAAAACGCCAGACCAACCTGAGCTGCTCCGGGAGCGGACCCGCCGTCGTGTCCGAACGTGCGGCCCAAGGTTCGAAGGCGTACAACACGCCGTCACCACCGGCGAAAAACACCAATTCCCGGCCCTCCACCGTGCCCAACGACGGTGGTGACCAGGTGCAGTGAAAAATCTTGGGGGCGATTCCCAGCCCGTCGGTCGCCAGCCAGCGGCCGGTTTGTTTGTCGAGGACGACCAGGCTGGGGGCGTCAGGAGTCCGGATGCGCTTGTGGGTGTTGTCCACCCCGGTCCCGGTGTTCAGGTACAAGTGATCGCCCCGAATCAAGATGGAGCTGTGCGCCGCATCATGTGACCAGATGCCGGCCTCGCGCGTCAGGTCGAACTGCCAGAGGATGTCTGCGTCGAGGGGACCCAGGGCGACCGGGGGCGCAACGGGAGTCCCGTTGGTACCCTGAGGAGTGAAGTACTCCACCTCGTTGGTGAAGGGCCCGTCGTTTCCGTTGGCCAATCCCTGGGCGTCCAGACAGAGAACCACCCCCCGATTGTCCACCAGATAGACGCGGTCCCCCTCGACCGTAGCGGTGGAGGAAATTCCGGACTTTGGCCAGTCGAAGTAGGGGTCTTCTTCCCGCTTGGGTACGACCAATTGCCACAACAAGCGCCCATCCTTTTCGTCCAAGCACAACAGGACACCCCGGTCACCCTGACGCCGCTCGTCGCGAGGTTCGCCATTGTTGGTGCCGATGAAGATGCGTCCGCCGCTGATGACGGGTGTTGAATGTGTTTCCGTTCCCAAAGCCGCGGTCCACTTCACGTTTCGACCGGAAGCGGGATCGAATTCGGCGGGCAATCCGCGTTCGGGCGAGACCATGTTGCGGGACCATGCCTCACCCAACTGAGGCCGGTCTTCGGCACGCAATCCCACGACCGTGGCGACGAAAACGACCGCCAGGATCGTTGGGGAGGCCCACCTGCCGGAAGACCGCTTCAGCGTGATGTTCGTCATGATGGCGGGATATTAGCGAAAGGTGGGGAGGGTGGCCATGATCTGGGAGGGCGCCGGACGCGCTTTGGGGAGCGCACCCGCCTCGCCGACGGCCCTTGGCGCCCCCGCCAAGGGTGCTCCTCCCCTGGCGTCC
>CAYYSX010000026.1:6537-22081 GCA_964474315.1 uncultured Verrucomicrobiota bacterium
CGCCTCGCCGACGGCCCTTGGCGCCCCCGCCAAGGGTGCTCCTCCCCTGGCGTCCTGCCGCCGTCCCTTGTTGGACCGCGGAGGAGCGGCGAACACGGAAGGGTGGGAATCGAGGGACCGACCATCGGTCGGGTCGTAGCGCGGGTGGAATCGCACGGAATTGACTGGAACGAGGAGGCGTGGCGAGACGAGTGCGCCTCAGGCCCTCAGCGTATCTCCGCAACTGAAGCCCGGGGTCGGCGCTCCCCTCAGAACTTCACGAACTGCCGGCCCAGCCGGGTTCGTGCTTGTTGCTCCTCCCGATGGCGAAGATTCAAGACCGCCTGGGCCGTCTGACGGGCGATGCCTTCGGCGAGATTAAGGTGATTCACGTCGAAACGACCCACGCGGGAATGGCCAAGAACCAGGATGCCGAGAACGCCCGAACCCACCGACAGGGGTGCCAGAACCATGGCCGGGGATTCCCAGGACCGGAGTTCCATCCCGACACAGCGTGGATCACGGCTGCGGTCGGTGATGACCCAGCCCACCCGTTCCGCCGCGACACGGCTGACCACGCCAGGGGCAATCATCCGCTCGGCCGGGATGGGATCAGAGGAAAGGCCATGAGTGCAGCGCGCTTCGAACTCCTCGTGGAACTGGGCCTGGAGAAATAGGACCCCCTGTTCCGCGCCCAAGGCGGTCACCAGTTGCCGGAGGACGAGTTCGAGGAGCGGTTGCAGTTGTTCCGACGAACCAATGCCCCGGCCAATCTCGTCGTACGCCACCACGCTGGCGTTCAGGCGGCGAATGCGCTCGTTCATGGCGCGCATGAGGCTGAACAACAGGCGCACGGCCGAATGCTGGCTGTGGGCCAGGAGTTCTTGGAACGCCGACCGAGGCAGGGCCAAGAGTCGCGTCGCGCCGTTGGCCACGGCGGAGGCCGAGCGCGGCTTGCGGTCGATCACCGACATTTCACCGAAGAAATCGCCCGGGGTGAGGATGGACAAGGTCTTGGTGGCCTGGCTGCCAGCATCGATGCGTTTCTCGATCCGGACCACGCCTTCCACCACACAGAAGAGTATCTCTCCCGGATCCCCCTCGACGAACACCGTCTGCCCGTCGGCGTAGGTGCGTTCCTCGACCACGCGGGAAAGTTCGGCCAGCACCGCGTCGTCGAGCGTCGAGAAGACCTCGAGGGATTTCAGAGCGTCCGGGTTCATTCAACGCCTCCCAGGACAAATCCTCGATCAAGGATCACGCACCAACATTCGTGTCCATTGGTGTCCATTCGTGGTTCTCGCTTGGTTCCCGTTAAGCGATGCGCGCCAGGTTGCGGAACTCCTCGGGATAATTGGCTTTGGCCAGAGCATCCTCGGTGGAGACCCGTCCGTCACGAACCAGCCCGGCCAGCGATTGTTCCATCGTCACCATTCCGTCGCGTCCGCCCGTCTGAATCGCCGAGTAGATCTGGTGCGTTTTGCCTTCCCGGATGATGGCCGCCACGGCCGGGGTGACGACCAGAGTTTCCCGCGCGGCTACCCGGCCGTTGCCGTCGGCCAGCGGCAGAAGGATCTGGGAAACGACTCCTTTCAGGGTGGCGGCCAGCATCACCCGGATCTGCTCCTGTTGGTACGGCGGGAAGACATCGATGATCCGGTCCACGGTATGGGAGGCGTCCTGGGTGTGCAGCGTGGAAAGGACCAAGTGGCCGGTTTCCGCCAGCGTGAGTGCGGCGGCGATGGTTTCGAGGTCTCGCATTTCGCCGACCAAGACCACATTGGGATCTTCGCGAAGGACCGCTTTGAGCGCCCGGGGAAACGAATAGGTATCGGTGCCGAGTTCCCGCTGGTTGACCGTGCATTTGTCGTGGGGATGCACGAACTCGATGGGATCTTCGATGGTGACGATATGACCTTCCTTCTCCGAATTGATGAGGTGGATGAGTGAGGCCAGGGTGGTGGATTTTCCGCTTCCCGTGGGGCCGGTGACCACCACCAATCCGCGGGGCAGGAGGGCCAGTAGGCGGACGGCTTCCGACAATCCGAGCTGGTCCACGGTGGGGATGTTCTCGCCGATGGTGCGGAAAACGCCCGCCACGTTGCCGCGCTGGATGAAGACGTTGACGCGGAACCGGGAGATGCCGGGAATGCCGAGGGAGAAATCCAGCTCGTGATCTTCCTCGAACTTCGCCTTCTGGTCATCGGTAAGGACGCTGTAAATGAGGTTCTTGGTGTCGTCCGCCGTGAGGACTTCCTCGTAACCGCTGGCGACCAGACGGCCGGAAATGCGGACCATCGGGGGCCGGCCGACAGTGAGATGGAGATCGGAAGCTTGGTAGTGGACGGCGTATTGGAGCAGTTCGGCGAGGTCCATGGGTTTGGTATGGGGAAGGGGAGGGAATTGCGTGGTTCCAGCTAGAGACCCGAGGTGCCGGAGTACACCCCTTTGAGGTTCATGCGCAATTCATCCGGCTTCGGAGAGTTGGCCAGGGCTTCCTCTTCGGTGACCTTGCCCACCTTGGTTAGGTCGGTCAGCGCCTGGTTGAACGTCTGCATGCCCTCGGTGCGGCTGGACTGGATGGCGGCGGGAATCTTGGTGGTTTCGCCTTCGAGGATGAGTTTGCGGATGCGCGGTGAATTCAGCAGCACCTCGAGCGCTGCGATTCGTCCACCGCCCACCCGCCCAACCAACCGCTGGCAAACGATGGCCCGCAGGCCGAGCGATAGTTGCATCCGGATCTGGTGCCCGCGGTCGGTCGGGAACAGATTAATGATCCGCTCCAGGGATTCGGCGGCGTCCTGGGTGTGGAGAGTGCCAAAGACCAGATGCCCCGTTTCCGCGGCGGTGAGACCCACCGCGGCCGACTCCATATCCCGCATCTCCCCAATCAGGATCACATCGGGATCCTGACGTAAGACATGCTTCAAGCCGGAGGCGAAGGTCTCGGTGTCCAAGCCGATTTCCCGCTGATTAACCAGGGCCAGCTTGTTTCCATGCACGAACTCGATCGGGTCCTCGAGGGTCATGATGTGTCGCGCCTCGGTGGCGTTGAGATGGTCGATCAGAGCGGCCAGCGTGGTGGACTTGCCACTACCGGTGGCGCCGGTCACCAGCACCAGGCCGTCGGGTGCGGTGGCGATGGTTTTGAGGATCGGAGGGAGATCCAGTTCGTCGATGGACCGGATGCGTGTTCCGATGACGCGAAGGACGATGCCGGGCTTGCCGCGTTGGTAGAACAGATTGGCGCGGAAACGTCCGAGTCCTTCCAGGGCAAAGGCGGCATCGTAGTCTCGGGTGGCGGTAAAGGCCTGGAGCTTCGCTTCGTCGTCCAGGATTTCGCGAGCCAACGTAAGGACCTCGGTCTCGGACAGCGGGGGAAGTTCGAAGCGTCCGAGCACGCCCTGGATCCGGCCGACCGGCACCTCATCGGACTGAAGGTGGAGGTCTGATCCGCTGTTCTCGATCAGTGCGCGCAACAACGGCGCCAAAGAGATCGCGGGCGTCGCGGAAGCTTGGGACATGACGGGAACCTGTCGGAAGCCGGTGAGGAGTGTCGAGGATGATTCGCAGGAGGGTGCATCTCCGTTTTTTTGGCAAGGTGGTGGAGCCGGGGAGAGAGGACAGAGAACGGAGAAGGGAGAACGGAGGACCGAAGCGGAAGGCCTGTAGCGTCGGCTGTCCTCAGCCGACCCCTCTGGCTGGCGAGAGCATCCGGCGTCTTCTTCTCCACGCCCCTTCGTTCCAGTGACCCCAGGCGACTCCACCCGCCCGGTCGGCTGAGGACAGCCGACGCTACATGGTCCCTCCAGACCGTCCCTCACTACTTCCCACAAACTGGGATGCGCCCTGGCTGATGCCGCACTGAGAATTGCCGCATTCCCGCACTATGCGTGGAACGCGGGCCGGCCTCTGGTAGGGCAGGATCGAGAAACCCACGCCATGCCCTCCGGTTCCGCTCCGTTCCCGCCTGGGGTTCAGAGTGAGCCTGCCCTCCGCTTCACGGAGCACCACCTCGGCTCCTACTTCCGAGCCGCAGACGCCGGGACGCGCGTACGGTGTAGCGCCTCAAGCCATCACTAAAGTCAGCGATGTTGTAGATGGCAGCCAACGGGCAGGATGGGTGGGAATAGGATGAAGCGTCCGTGGCTAGTGCCGGCCTTGGGGTTTGCGGCGGGAATTGGGGTGGTGGAGATCACCCTGATTCCTCTGGCCGTTCTGGCCGCCGTGGCCGTCGCTTTGTTTGTTCTCGGACGATGGCGGAATTGGCCGGTGGTCTTCCTCCTGGCGGGTTGGGGCTTGGCCGGTGGGCTGGCTTGGTGGATCGAACGGACTCCTCTCTCGCCGCAGGATCTGCGTCTTACCTTCGATAACGAAGCACAAGACATCGAGGTCTTCGGAGAAATCGCTGAGACTCCCGATCTCCGCCTTTCCGAATACCGGGGCCAAACCCGGTCTTCCACTGCGATCAGCCTGCGCGTCCGAGGATGGCGTCGGACCGGAGAACCTTGGCAAGAGGTGCGGGGAACGGTGATGACCCGGACCCGAGGAGTCGCACCGACCAGGATTTTTCGGGGTCAGTTGGTGGTCGTTCCGGGGGTGCTTCGCCTCCCGCCGGAGCCGGTGGCTCCCGGATTGTTCGATTATCGTGAACACCTCCGGTTTCGGGGTATCTCGCATTTGTTGGAAGTGGAAGCCTTCGCGGACTGGCAGGTCGTGGCGCATCCACCCGTGCGAGTTCCGTGGAGCGCCCGTTTCATTCCGTGGGCGCAAAGGGCGCTGTCGCATGGGCTGCCGGACGATGAATCGACGCGTCTCTTGTGGGCCATGACTCTCGGCTGGCGAACCGCCCTGACCGAGCAGACGGTCGCGTCGTTTGTGGAGGCGGGTACGATGCATGTGTTCGCGATCAGCGGACTGCACATTGCTCTCCTCGCCGGGGTGGTGGTGGCGGTGTTGCGGCTCGCGCGGGTTAGCCGGCCGTGGTGCGGGGCGGTGGTGGTTCCGTTGACCTGGATGTATGTGGCGGCCACGGGGTGGCAACCGTCGGCGGTCCGCTCGGCGGTCATGATGACGGTGGTGGTTGGCGGGTGGGCTCTGCGGCGTCCAGGTGATGCCTTGAATTCCCTGGCGCTGGCGGCTTTGGCGATCTTGGTGTGGAGTCCAGGCGAGCTGTTTCAGGCCGGATTCCAGCTCTCGTTCGCGGCGGTGGCGGGGCTGGTTCTCTGGGCTTCGCCCTGGGCTGCGGTCCTGCAACGAATCCTGACCCCGCCTCGGGATCCGTTTCTGCCGGAGTCATTCTTCCCTTGGTGGCGCACGGAAATGGAGTTCTGGCTGAGGGCCCTGGCTCAGTCGCTGGCCGTGTCGGCCGCGGCGTTGGTGGCGACGCTTCCGTTGACCCTGCACCTGTTCCACCTGGTCAGTCCGGTCAGCTTGCTGGCCAACGTGATGGTCGTTCCCCTGTCCGGACTGGCTCTCGCCGCGAACGTGGGAGCGCTGGTGACCTACGGCTGGTTTCCCGGGCTGGCCGGCCTCTTCAACGCCAGTGCTTGGTTGTCGATGGGCGGCATGACCGGACTGAGCCGCTGGTTTGCCGGACTGCCGGGGGCGGTGTGGGCGTCGGCCAGTCCCCCTTGGGGTTGGTGGGTGGCGTATTATGTCTGGCTTATCGTCCCGTCGTTTTCTGGATCGGGCGGAATCGTCCGTCGCCGCATTTGGTGGGGGAGTGGCTCGGGATTGGTCGGGGTGGCGTTGGCCTTCGGGTGGTGGTCGGCCCGGACCGCAACGATCACTCTGCTTCCGGGAGCAGTCATCGTCGTAAATGAACCCGGTTTCCGTAACGATCTGGTGGTCAACTCCGGTGGTGCGGCTCAGGTGAACCGGGTTCTGATCCCCTGGCTTCGCACCCAGGGGTGGAACCGGATGCAGACCTTCTTGATTTCACGCGCCGACGCGGCTCACGTGGGTGGAGCAACGAACCTGTTCGCCCACTGGATTCCCAAGAAAGTGATTACCGGGCCGCGCCAACAACGTTCGCCCATCTTCCGGCAGTTCCTGAAGTCTGCCGCTGACCGTAACGTGCCGCATCGGGAGGGAGCCTGGGGCAGCTCGGTGGGCAATTGGACGGTCCTGGGGCCGAAACCGGGAGAATCCTTCCGGACGGCAGCGGACAATGCTCTGGTTCTGGCCGGAACCATCGAAGGAGTGTCCGTCGTCCTGGCGCCTGAGTTGGGGTTGGAGGGATTGCGCGCCCTCGCGGAGCGGTGGCCGTCTGCGTTGAACGATCCGGAAATCCTGATCGCGGGAGTTTCCGAGGGAAATGTAGCATCCCTGCAGCGGTGGGTCGGACGAGTCAAACCCCGCTGGTTGTTGCTCACGAGAAATCCGCCGATGGGGAGTGATCGGCGGGACCAACGCCTGCGCCGGGTGGATTTCGGGCTCCCAGACCGGACCGTGTGGCTGGATCCCAACCGGGCGGCCGCGTTGAGAGTACGTAACGGGAACCGGGAACTGATCGGACCGGACGGTCAACGCTAGGTCCCGAGGGAAGTCACTTCGCCGTAACTGGAGACTGTGGACGGAACCACGCCCGTTTTTTCCCGCTTGAACAGCTTGGGCACGATCATCGCCTCAGGGCTATTCAATCTCGGGAGCGCGCGATCATGATCAATCGAAGGAGTTCGAGCACGGCCGCGACCATGGCGGCCACGTAGGTCAGAGCTGCGGCGCCCAGCATTTTGCTGACGCCATTCACCTCGCGCGGATCAACGATGCCGAGGCGCAGGAGCTGGTCTTTGGCCCGGGCCGATGCGTCGTACTCCACCGGCAGGGTGACGAGCTGGAAGAAGGCCAGGAGGGCATAACAGCCCACACCGATCCACAGCAGCGTGGTCGAAAGGGGGCCCAAAACCGAGGTCAGGAACAGGCCGGCCAGGATCAGGATCATGGCCATGTTGGTGGCAATGCCGGTGATGGGAACGAGGGCCATGCGGAGGCCCAGCGGACCGTAAGCCGCCTTATGCTGGAGAGCATGGCCGACTTCGTGGGCCGCCACACTGACCGACGCCACGCTGTTACCATGAAAAATGTCGTGGGACAGGAAAACGGCCCGCTTGGTGGGGTCGTAATGGTCGGAAAGGGTTCCCTGAACTTCGTAGATCTCCACGTTGGGAAGCCCATTGCGGTCAAGAATTTCCCGGGCCGTCTGGGCCCCGGTATAGCCACGGACCGTGCCGACTCGGGAAAACCGGGCGTAGTTCGACCGCAATTTGAGCTGGGCTCCCAATCCGACCAGCATGGCCGGTATGAGAAGAAGCCAACTCGCCGACATAAGGGACATTCCTTCGTGTGGTGTCATTTTTCGGGAACGCAGCCGGTTGATGGTCTGCGATTGGAATCAGAGATAACGCTGGTCAGCGGAAATGGCAATTCACCGGCTCGCTTTCTGATGGTTCCAACGCCGATTATCTGCTGCCCATCGGAAACGATCGAGTGGCCTCCGCACCGGGCGGGTTCCTATCGACCGAACCGCTCCCTCGGCATGGGTCAGCCCGCCGGAGCAGTCGCCGTGGCCCCGGCGCGGAGACGCTCACGCTCCGCCTGGACCCAGGCGATCACCCGGGCCGCTGCCTCGTCGGCCTTGACCATCTGGACGGTCCCACCCCGCGGCTTCAATTCGACCTCCCCCTTGGCCAACGACTTCTCGCCCAAATTGACCCGGAGCGGGAATCCGGCGAGTTCGCTGTCCTTGAACTTGACCCCCGGGCGTTCATCCCGGTCGTCGAGAATCACCTCCACACCGGCGTCCATGAGCTGGGAATAGAGGTCCTCCGCCAGGACCCGAGTGGGTGCGCCCGCCGCGACATTCAGCGGCGTAAGACAGACCTCGAACGGGGCGACGCTGATGGGCCAGATGATCCCATCCTTGTCGTGACTTTGCTCGATGACTGCTTGCAGGGTGCGAGTGACGCCAATGCCGTAGCAGCCCATCACGCACGGATGGCGTTGCCCGTCTTCCGCCAGAAAGGTGGCGTTGAGTTTTTCGCTGTATTTCGTCCCCAGCTTGAACACATGGCCCACTTCGATGGCACGACGGATCTTCAGCGGGTGTCCGGTGGCGACGTCTGCCTCCCCGGCGCGCACGGTTCGCACATCCGCCCAGTGGTGGACGCGGATGTCCCGGTCCACGTCCACGTGCCGGAGGTGGAACCCGTCTTCATTGGCGCCGGTGGTCATCCCGCGAGCGTTCCGGAGCTGTTCGTCGGCCAGGATCTGGACGTCGGACGGGACGTTGTGGACCGCACCGAGTGAACCGGGACGGGCGCCGAGGGTGGCCAGGCATTCATCGGCGGTGGCGGGGCGGATTTGGCTGGCCCCGATGCGGGCCATGAACTTGGCCTCGTTCAATTGGTCATCCCCTCGCAGCAAGATGAGCACGGGCTTACCGTCAGCCAGATAAACCAAGGTCTTGATCTGCGCCGGAGCCGGGACGGAATACGGGGCGGCGGTCAGGGCCTCGATCGTGAGGACGCCGGGGGTGGAGAACTTCTCGGGTATGGCTCCGGACGAAGTGGAAGGGGAGGGTACGAGCGGACCGCGGCTGGTGGCCTTTTCTATGTTGGCCGCATATCCGCCGGCTTCGCAGTACACCACGTCGTTCTCCCCGGTCTCGGCCGGCACCATGAATTCATGGGAATGGCTTCCGCCAATCACCCCGGTGTCGGCTTCGACTGGAAATGCCTGCAAGCCGCAGCGCGCGAAGACGCGGCAATAGGCCTCGTACATCTTCTGGTAGCTGACCATCGCCTCTTCGTCGGTGGCGTCGAAGGAATAGGCGTCCTTCATGTAGAACTCCTTCGCCCGCATCAGGCCGAAGCGGGGCCGGATTTCGTCGCGGAACTTGACGCTGACCTGGTAGAAATTGCGGGGCAACTGGCGGTAGGAGTTGATCTCCGCGGCGGCCAGGGTGGTAATGACCTCCTCGGCCGTCGGACTGAGCACCCATTCCCGGCCGGCGCTGTCCTTCAGCTTGAATAAGACGTCGCGGGCCGTTTCGTAGCGTCCCGAGGCTTGCCAGATGTCGGGCGGTTGCAGGGCGGGCATCAGGACCTCGAGCGCACCGGCCCGGTTCATTTCCTCGCGGACGATCTGCTCCACCTTGCGGAGAGACCGCAATCCCAACGGCAAGAAGGTATAGAGTCCGCCCGACAGCTTCCGGATCAGCCCGGCGCGCAGCAGAAGTTGGTGCGAAACGATTTCCGCATCCGAAGGGGTCTCCTTCAGGGTGGGGATGAAACAGTGGGACCAGCGCATGGAGGAAAAGTCGAGAAACGACGAGGCGCGGGTCGCCAACCGGCGGAGCCACCGCGCCTTGAACAGGAGACAATATCCAAGGTCTGGGCGGGCCGAAGCAAGGACAGGAATGAGCCGGGTGGGTGGGGCATCTCGCTTTTGGGAGGTAGTGGAGTTTGGTTTTCTGACTTCCTGTCCCTCCGAGGACAGTGCCCCCATCACCTCGCCAAGACTGAGATACGCCCGGCGTCGTGATCCCTCCGGCTTCCTGCTTTCCTACTGGGCGCTAACCCGATACGGTCGCCCGCATGCGTACGGTGCAAGTGCCGCTGGGGGCACGTTCGTACACGATTCATATTGGCAACGGCTTGCTGGGAAAGCTGGGTGATCATTGCCGGCGGCTCAAGCTAGGCGAGCGGTGTGTCATCATTACCGACTCCAATGTGGGGCCGCGGTATGTCGATCCTGCCGTTCGGGCGTTGAAGATGGCCGGATTCGTTCCGAGCATGGTGACTGTACCCGCCGGGGAAGGAGCAAAATCGTTCAAGACTCTGGGCGAATGCTACGATCAACTGGCGATGAAGCGGTTGGAACGGCGGTCGTTCATCATCGCTTTGGGCGGCGGCTGCGTCGGTGACTTGGCCGGTTTCGTGGCGGCGTCTTATCTGCGGGGGATTGCTTATGTCCAGGTGGCCACCACGCTGCTGGCCCAGGTGGATTCCTCGGTCGGCGGCAAAGTGGGAATCAACCTCAAGGCCGGTAAAAACCTGGTGGGCGCGTTTCATCAGCCGCGCGCCGTTTTGTGCGACCTGGACACCCTCGCGACCCTACCGGACCGGGAATACCGCGCCGGTCTCGCGGAAGTGGTGAAGTATGGGATCATTCGCGATGCCGAGTTGTTCCGCCGTTTGGAACGGGAATACGACAAAGCACTGCGTCGGGATGCCAACCTCCTGACGAATCTCATCGCCCGGTGCTGTACGTTGAAGGCGGAGATTGTGTCGGCGGACGAGTTCGAGACCACCGGCCGGCGAGCGACCTTGAACTTCGGTCACACGATCGGTCACGGCATTGAGGCGCTTTCCGGGTTCAATGAGTTTATCCACGGCGAAGCGGTGAGCTTGGGAACAGTGGCGGCGGCCCGGCTTTCCTCTCGTTTGTCGAGCTTGCCCGACCAAGAGGCCGACCGGATTCGTAACCTGTTGCAGCATTTGGGACTACCCGTTTCGTTGAAGCTGAACCCGCGCCGGAGAGAGGCCGTTCTGGGAGCTATGCGGCTCGACAAAAAGGTCAGCGGCGGCGAGCTGAAGTTCGTACTGGCGCGAGCGATTGGTGAAGTGGAGACGGGGCACCGAGTACCCGATGCGGATATCAATGCGGCGTTGAACCAGATTGCGGCGTAATGCCAACTCGATCCGCGTCAGCGGGGTGCGGCATTTCCAGGAAGATTCTTAATTCCCGGCAAAGACCGGCCAGCCGGAGCGGCAGGAGTGGCGGCGGGAGCACCGGGAACAGCCCGCACGAACCGGGCGGTACCGGTCTGGGGATCGTAGGCCAGTTGGGTGCCGTTCGGAACGGCCGGGAGGGATCCGAGATAGTTCTGTTGGACCAGCTCGTTGAGATCGCGTGGAAACCGGTCCTCCAGAGCATGGAATTTTTGGATGGCCTGAGTGACCTCGGCCATGGAGGTCACCTTGATGGCCGTCTGGCGGGCTCGACCTTGGGCGGCCAGATAATCGAGCGGAGCAGTGGCGGCGCTCACACCACCGGCTGAGGAGTCCTTTTCTTTGGTCTTCGCCTCTTCCTTTTTGCCACAACCCGAGAGGAGACCGAGGACGACCAGCAAGGACAGCAGCGGGATCTTCATGGGACGACGCTAGCTCCCGCGACGGGCCTTTGCCAGAGTCATCGCGAGGATGAGCTGGTTCTACCGCCACGTCGCCCGACCGCTGCTGTTCGTCCAGGATTCCGAAGTGGCGCATGATCGGACGTTGGCCGGACTGGCGCTGGCCAGCCGGAGCCGATTTCTGTGTGCGCTCACCGCGGCGGTCTGTGATGTACCGGATCTGCCGGTCGAGGCGCTGGGGCTCCGCTTTCCGAATCCCATCGGCTTGGCGGCGGGTATGGACAAGCAGGGCCTGGCGGTGCCGTTGTGGCGCGCGCTGGGATTCGGCTTTGCGGAATTGGGCGGAGTGACTTGGCAGGCGCAGCCAGGGAATCCCAAGCCGCGTATGTTCCGGGTGATTGCCGAGGAAGCCCTCGTCAATCGGATGGGATTCAACAACGACGGAGCTTCGGCCCTGGCTCGAAGGCTGGAGGAATGGCGCCGGATCGGGCTGTGGCCGGCACACCCGGTGGGTATCAACTTGGGCAAGTCAAAGGTCACGCCGTTGACCCAAGCGGCGGCGGATTACGCTTCCTCGTTTACCGTCCTTCGGTCCCTCGCCGATTTCTTCGTGGTGAACGTGAGTTCGCCGAATACGCCAAACCTCCGGCAGTTGCAGGACCGGCGGGCGCTCGACGACATTCTCGCGGCGCTACAGGAACAGAACCAAGCTGGGTCGGGTGAGACGCCGAAGCCGCTGCTGATCAAGGTAGCGCCGGACCTGGGATTCGAAGCGCTGGACGAAATCGTCGAGGTGGCGCTCGGTCGCGGCGTGGCGGGAATCGTGGCGACGAACACGACCATTACCCGTCCACCGACGGGAAACCCCGTAGCCAGCCGGCTTTATCGTGAGGTAGGTGGCCTGAGCGGGCGTCCGCTTCGGTCGCGCAGTACGGAGGTGGTGCGCCATCTTTATCGACAATCCAGCGGCCGGTTGACGGTGATCGGCGTGGGAGGGGTTTCCAACGCTGCCGACGCCTGGGAAAAGATCGTGGCTGGGGCCTCGCTGGTTCAGATTTACTCGTCCTTGGTTTATGAGGGGCCCTTGCTGCTACGCGAAATGATTCGCGGGCTCGACGAACGTCGTTCTGGCGCCCGTTGGAGTGAAGTCGTGGGGAGTCGAGCCAGCGGATAAGCGGAGGGGCCTGGGTCAGGGCAGGGAGACGGCGCGGTAAACACGGCGGGGATGAGCCCCGGCCGTGCTGTCCTGCAAATCGACATAGGCCCCGGGGCTTTGGGCGACCCCCGTCGCGATGGGAGTCCAGGACTGAAAATCTTCGGTTCCTTCCAGGCGATAGGTGACGCCCGGCTCTCCCAGGATGCGGACCAGGAATGCGCCGGTGTTCAGCATCCCCACCGGTTCCAACGTGGGAGGGATGTCGGAGAGAGGCTCGGCAGAAACCCGGTAGTCATCGAAGATCATGTAGTTGTCTCCGGGGCTTCCGGGTTCACGGATCACCCAGACCGCATCGGCATCACCGAAGGTCAGGCGTGCCCCAACCGAAGTGATGGGCTGGGCATGAACGATGACCATTCCATTGATGCGGGCGGTCCAAAGGTTTCGCTGCAGGTTCAGATCGATCTCAAGGTCGTAGGGAACCGAATTGTCGAAGGTGAATCCAGTGAATCGGATGGCCGGATTGTTTTCGTCCAGGATGTAGTTGACCTCGCGCTGCTCGTTGTCGAAGTCGAGGCTGATGAACCGATGTCCTTCCGCGCTGTAAATGCTCCAGCGAAAGTCATCATACCAAGGGGCGGCGGCGGTGGAGTCTTCGATTTGGAAGGAGACGCGGAACCGGACGAGTGGAAGTGGAGGCTCGGTGGGCACCAAAGTGGCCGGACGCCACAGATTGAAATCGGCGGTCTTTTCGGGCGCATCGAATCCGATGTAGGCGTACTGGCCGCTAAATCCAGGAACAGGGTCAGCCAGCACGCCATTTCCCCCGGCCGGAGCTGCGATACCGGTCAGGTCCAACGCCTCCCCGACCCATCCCCCTTGACCCAACAGGTCGTCATTGGCGGCAAACCCCTCAAACGGTTCGAAGCCGGTCTCATACAGAATCCAAGTCCGGGTGGGAGCCAGCTCTGCGAAGCTCTGAAGAATTCCGAGATCCGGACTGGTAGCCACCAGAAGTCCGACGGCAGCCCACAGGCGTCGGAGGGGTTGACGCCGGTTCATGGGGTATTCCTGGTGTTATTGGCGACCGTCCGTTTCAAGGTGCTTACCGAGGGCGGATGGCATTTCCCCCCCCCGAGTTTGAAGGACGCGAAGGGGAAGAACTGACTTGGGGCCGCGGCGCTGACCGGACAGACGAGCCGGCAGAATAGGAGCCACGAGGGGTGCTATTAATCGAACGGCCGGTCGGTGAGGTTGGCGGGCGGGAGACGGGAGCCGCGGACGTTGGAACGCCCTGGGGACGACTGATGTTCCGGTTGAATGTGGAGGGAGGAACCCGCGCGGGACCTTGAACGTTCTGGGCCGAGTTTCCGCCGTAGTTGGCCCGCGGATTGATGCGGGCCGCCACGGGTGATCCGGAATCGGCTTGTAGGCTGCCGGTGCGGTCATGAGCGGTCACCTGCTTGCGAGGCTCAAGGCGTGTCTGAGCGGGCGTCGAAGGTGTGGTTTGACCGGTATAGCGGACCGCCGGTTGCCGGCCGACGCTCCGGGGGGCGCCCGTGGTCGGCGCGGCCCCCGGCGCGGATCCAGGCGCCGCCGTACCGCTGGGCACCGTTGCGCCCCGGGTGGGCAGGTTGGCGCTGGTTCCGGGGCGGACGCCATTCGAACGATCCAAGAGTCGCACCGGACTGCCGAGCGGATTGGGCGATCCCGCGGGGAAGTCCACGCGAGGTGTCGTTACCCGAGGCATCGATTCTTCCCGACTCGGAGCCGAATTCGCCCGCAATGGCAAACGAGTACGGTCAGAGCTCAGACCGGAATTGGAGGCCAATTGGGTTGGCCGAACTTCGGAGCGGGCCAACCGCGTGGTCGAGGCAGCGCGGCTACCCTCAGTCACTGTCGGCCGATAAACCCCCAATTGGCCGGCCTGGCCCGGGCGCCCCAAGGCTGTGCCAGGGGACGCCGCATCGGCCAGTTGCACCTTTCTTATCTCGTTTCGGGAATGTTTCTGGACATCGCCTGGGTTAATGCCTCCGTTGATGATGGTATTGTTATTACCAACGACATAATTGTTGATGACGGTGCTGTCTTTGTAGATCTGGACCGCTTGGGAACGGGACACACCAAAGGCGGAGCAGTTGCGGGCAGTGAAGCAGGAAGTCGGAGTCCAGCAGTAGTTTGCGGCGCTGAAACCAAAGCCGAAACTGACTCCCACCCCGCTCCCGGCGAAAGTGAGGCCGACGCCGGACCGCCAGCCGCAACCGGGCGGGAGCGGAGCCCAACCACAGAAACCGCGCGAATACCGGAAGGTCACCCAGGAAGGGCCCCAAGTGCGGCCGGGCACCCAGCACCAACCGAAACCCGGGGTATTGCACCAGTTGCCGTAGTGGAAGGGCGCCCACCCCCAGGAATAGAATGAGTTCCAGTACCAGCCACGGTCCGACCACACCCAGCTTCCGTTGTTCCAGTAAGGACGCCACCCAGGCGTTACCACGGCACAAGTGGGCTGCCATACCATTCCAAAAGTAGGAACGGTTACCCAATTGCCGTAGGGCGCGAGAGAATCATAGAAGAAATTGAAATTGTTGACGGTCTCCGCCGGCGTGGTGTCGGGAGCGGCCACACTCTCCGCGGGACCTACTTGCGGAGGCGTGAGTGGAGGTATCGAACCTGGATAGGCGGTAGGGGAATCCGGTTCAGCGGGTGGGGTTGGCGGCGGGGTACTCGCGACGGGCGGCGGGCTCGTTGTCGGCACTTGAGCGGCGACAGATTGGGCTTTGTTTTCGGTTTCAATCTGCTTCTGCCGCGCCAAGAGCGACTCAATCACGGCCGTACTGAGCCCGACATCGCGAAGATAAATGATCTGATCGGCGTCCAATTGAAACGGCTCCTTGAGGGTGGCGATGAAGTTGGTCAGCACTCCGTCTTCGACCAGGGAGAGCGCCAAGGTGACCACTTCACGGGCGGCGTCGGGCAGGTTCGCCGGAGTTTGGGGTACTGGGGCCGAATTGGTTGGGGCGAAGAGGGCGTCCACAGGCAGACTGGCCGGATCCGAGTTGGTTTCCGTCACGGTGACCAGGGTAGGGTCAGTGGGTGCCGGATCGTCGGACGTGGCGGCGCGGGCCGAGTGCTCCGGCAGATCACAGCCGGTCAGCAGAACGGTGACGATGACTGGCAGGACGACGAGTCTTATGGCGCGCATGGCTGGGGGGCTTGGTGAGAGGTTGGGAGTGAGCCGGACGAGCGGGCGAAACGGTGTAGTTACTACCAAA
>CAYYSX010000026.1:22181-36541 GCA_964474315.1 uncultured Verrucomicrobiota bacterium
AGTTACTACCAAAAATAGATTCTGGAAGAAAAGTTCACAATTGCGAATTGGACGAAGGCATGCTGCCCGTATTCAGCAGGTCGAGCAACGGCCGAATTGTGGACTCCTTGGAAGGGAAAACGGGAGCCGGCAGAGGCGGGACCAAAAATTTTTGAAAAAGGATATTGCACTCAGTATCGAAATTCCTAAGCTCTGCCTTCCGTTTCGCGATCGCAAGATGGCGTTCGGGATTGTGTTCGGCCGATAACCACGCTGCTCCAGGCGGGTGGGAGTGATGGCCGGATCCGTGAGGGTGACCGCCCCCGCGTAACTTTAACCTTTTGCCGTGAAAACATTTAGACCGCTGACGCCGTCCACCCGGTACATCACCGTGCAGGACTTCTCGGACATCACGAAGAATCGTCCCGAGAAGTCCCTCGTGTTTACCCGGAAAGGAACCGGCGGTCGGAACAACCACGGACGGATCACGGTTCGGGCTCGCGGCGGTGGGCATAAACGGAAGATTCGCTCCGTTGATTTCCGGCGCAAGAAGGTCGGGGTTGAAGCGAAGGTCATCGCCATCGAGTACGATCCGAATCGCACCGCCCGACTCGCGTTGGTGGAGTACAGCGATAAGGAACGGGCCTATATCCTGTGTCCCGATGGGCTCAAGGTGGGGGATGCAGTAATGAGTGGTCCCACGGCCACCCCTTCGGTTGGTAATGCTCTTCCGTTGGCTCGCATTCCGGTCGGTCTGGCGATCCACAATCTCGAACTGACGCCGGGTCGCGGAGCCCAGATGGTTCGCTCCGCGGGTTCGGCTGCAACCCTGATGTCGCGGGACGGAGGGTATGCCCAAGTGCGACTGCCTTCGGGTGAAATCCGGAAGATCCACGAGCAATGCTTCGCCACCATTGGGCAGGTGGGCAACGCCCAATGGGAAAACGTGGTATTGGGCAAGGCAGGCCGCGCCCGGCATCTGGGGATTCGTCCGATGTCCCGGGGCATGGTCCGCAACCCGGTGGACCATCCCAATGGAGGTGGCCAGGGGAAATCCAAGGGCGGCGGTGGTCGGCAGCATCTGACCTCCCCGTGGGGCCTGTTGGCCAAGGGGTATCGGACGCGCAACCGGCGCAAACTTTCCAACCGGTTCATTTTGGTCCGTCGAGACGGCCGGCCGATGAAACTCAAGTAACCTATGGGTCGTTCACTCAAGAAGGGGCCGTACGTCGAGCCCAGCTTGCTGCGCAAGGTTGACAAGGCCAAGGCCATCAAAGCCAAGGCTCCGATCAAGACTTGGTCTCGCCGCACCACGATCACGCCCGATTTTGTCGGACTGACATTCAACGTTCACAACGGGCGCGTCTTCAACCCGGTTTTCGTGACCGAGAATATGGTGGGGCATAAGCTCGGTGAGTTCAGTTTCACTCGCACCTTCAAGAAGCACGGTGCCCACACGGCGAAGGCCGAAGCCAAATAGGAGCTCCATGGAAGTTCAGGCGATTACCAAGAATTTTCGTATGTCCCCGCAGAAAATGCGTGAGGTCGTACGCCAGGTGCAGGGTCTGCCGGCGGAGGAGGCCTTGGCGGTGCTTCAGTTCGTGCCTCGCAAGTCGGCGCGAGTGGTGGCCAAGACTCTTAAATCAGCCATCGCCAACGCCGAGAACAATCATGGGCTGAAAGTCCAAAACCTGGTGGTCCGTCGCGCCGCCGCCGAAACGGCTGGCAGCATTCGCCGGTTTACTCCGAAAGCACGTGGTTCGGCCGGTCCCATTTTGAAGCGGTCCTGCCACATCAAGATTATCCTGTCCGATAAGCAATAATATGGGTCAGAAAACCAATCCCATTGGCCTGCGCATTCCCTTGAACCGGGAGTGGCGTTCCAAGTGGTATGCCAGCAAGAAGGAGTTCGGCAGCCTGCTTCAGGAGGACCGCCTCATTCGGAACACCCTCAAGCGAAAGCTGGATTCGGCGGCGGTGCCGAAGATTCAGATTGAACGCGCGGCCAACCGTTGCCGGGTCACCATCTATACAGCACGACCGGGTGTCGTCATTGGCCGCAAGGGAGCGGAGATTGACAAGTTGAAGGAAGAGCTCTCGCGGCTTACGGGCAAAGATGTCTATGTGGACATTCAGGAGGTAAAACAGGCAGAAACCGATGCCCAGTTAGTCGCCGAGAGCGTGGCCATGCAGTTGGAGCGCCGCATTTCGTTCCGGCGGGCGATGAAGAAAGCCTTGCAGATTGCCATGGAATTCGGGGTCGAAGGGATTAAGATTCGGTGTTCCGGTCGCCTGGGGGGGGCGGAACTTTCCCGAGTAGAGACCTATCACCAAGGGCGGGTGCCGTTGCATACCTTGCGCGCCAACATCGACTTTGGATTTGCCGAGGCGCAGACGATGTACGGCAAGCTGGGAATCAAGTGTTGGATTTGCAAAGGCGAGGTCAAGAGGTCCGACCTCAAGGCCGCGCCCGTGTCACCGGCGGTGGCCGGTGCGCGTCAGGACGCGGCCAACCAGAACAAGTAATCCATTGTGGCGAGGAGAGACTGAGATATGGCCTTGATGCCTTCACGGGTTAAGTACCGCAAGATGCACCGCGGCAGCCGCCGAGGCTTGGCGTCTCGGGGCAACAGCGTGGCCTTCGGAGAATATGGTCTGCAGGCCCTGGAGCGGTGTTGGATGGACACGAAACAGATCGAGGCCGCCCGTGTCGCGATCACCCGCTTCATGAAGCGTCGCGGCAAGGTTTGGATTCGAATCTTCCCCGACAAGAGCTTTACCAAAAAGCCATTGGAAGTCCGCATGGGCACGGGCAAGGGCGGCGTCGAGTCGTGGGTCGCCGTCATCCGCCCCGCCAACATCTTGTTTGAGGTGGATGGGGTGTCTGAGAGCATTGCTCGGGAGGCCATGCGTCTCGCGGCCGCCAAACTTCCCATTTCCACCAAGTTCATCGTTCGGCACAAGCTGACGTAACCGGAATGACCATGGCCAAGACGTCTTTCAGTACCATCAAGGACTTAACCCCCCAGGAACTGGGTGCAAAGGGGCGTGAGCTTCGTCAGGAGCTGTTTCATCTGCGCATCCAACAGGCGACAGCTCGGCTCGAGAAGTCGCACCGCATGCGGCAGCTCCGGAAAGAAATCGCCCATTGTGAAACCCGCCTCTCCCAGCTCCGGAGAGCCAACCAGCCCCCTAACGCTTGATCAACATGGCTGAGCAACTCCAAGCCCGCGGCCACCGCAAGGAACGCGTCGGTGAAGTGGTCTCCGACAAGATGACTAAGACCATCATTGTCCGGGTCGAACGGCGGTTTCGGCACCCTGGCTTCAAGAAGGTGGTGACCGCCTACAACAAACTTTACGCCCACGATGAACAGGAAGTCGCGGGAATAGGAGACCTCGTTCGCATCCAGGAGACCCGTCCGATTTCCCGGAGCAAACGTTGGCGCCTCGTGGAAATCCTCAATCCGGACGGCAGTATCAAGACTACGGTCTAAAGTTCATCCAGCGAGGAAACGGCTATGCTTCAGATTCGATCCAGTCTCGACGTTGCCGACAACACCGGTGCCAAGGTGGCGTGGGTCATCGGCGTCATCGGCCGAAACCAGCGTTACGCCCGCGTAGGTGACGTCATCAAAGTGCATATCAAAGAGGCCGCTCCGGACGGCACGGTTAAAAAGGGTGAAGTCCAGAACGCGGTCATCGTCCGGACCCGCCAACCGATCCGCCGTTCGGATGGATCGTATCTCCGGTTTGACCGCAACGCCGTGGTGATCATCGACAAAGAAAACAATCCCCGCGGTACCCGCATCTTCGGTCCAGTCGCTCGCGAGCTACGCGAAAAAAAGTTTATGAAAATCATCTCCCTCGCTCCTGAGGTGATCTGACCCGTCCGTTGCCATGAGCCTCGAAACTAAACCCCGTATTCACGTTCGTCGCGGCGACGATGTCGTCGTCATCGCCGGCTCAGCCGAGGGCCGGCGCGGCAAGGTCAAGCAGGTCTTGACCAAGCGTAGTGCCGTGATCCTGGAAGGAACCGACGAGCGCTCCCGAGACAACGACGACAAGCGCCGTCTGGTGAAGCCGGTGATGAACTACTTGCGTAAGAGTCAAACCAACCCGCAAGGAGGCTTGCTCTGGTTGGAAGGCCCGATTCACGTTTCGAATGTGATGAAGCTCCAAGAGTTCGAGCGGCGGGAGACCAAGCGCGGGCAGAAACGTTGATCCGGTGCTAATATGAAACCCCGTCTTTATAGCAAGTACGTCGAGGAGGTCGTCCCGGCCCTGCGAACCAAGCGCGGCTACACCAACCCCCACCAAGTACCCCGGATTGAGAAAATCGTGATCAATATGGGCATCCGTTCCGACTCGGAGAAAGGTTCGTTGGAAGAAGCCGTGCGGGAGCTCGGCCTCATCACCGGCCGCAAACCGGTGGTGACAAAAGCCAAGAAGAGCATCGCCAATTTCAAGCTGCGCCAAGGCCAGAATGTCGGCTGCAAGGTGACCCTGCGCCGCGAGGTGATGTATGAGTTCTTCGATCGACTTATTTCCGCTGCGCTTCCGCGCATTCGAGATTTTCGCGGGGTCTCACCGCGGAAGTTTGACGGCCGGGGAACGTATTCATTGGGTCTCCCGGATCAGACGATTTTCCCCGAGATTGAGCTCGACAAGATCAAGCGTCAGCAGGGGATGGATATCACCATCGTCACTTCGGCCGGCAACGACGAGGAAGCCTATGATCTCCTCAAGTTCCTGGGCATGCCCTTTTCCAAATAGTCCGTAGTCCGATATTTAACCAAGCAAGTTATGGCCAAGAAGAGCTGGCTCGAACGCAATAAGCGAAAGGCGGAAACCGTTAAGAAGTACGCCGCATTGCGCGCGGAACTGAAAGCCAAGGGCGACTACGCCGGGTTGGCCAAGTTGCCGCGCAACGCCAGTCCGGTCCGCGTCGTCAACCGCTGTAAATTCAGCGGACGCCGGCATGCTTACATTCGCAAGTACGGCGTCTCCCGCCTGACTTTTCGCGAAGCTGCCCTCAACGGGCTCATTCCGGGAGTCACCAAGGCCAGTTGGTAACCTGTCAAAGACATGCATGATCCTATTTCCGATTTGCTGACCCGAATCCGTAACGCCGGGCAGGCGCAGCACGCGGATGTCTCGATTCCGCATTCCCGGCTCAAGGAGGCTATCGTTCGGGTGCTGAAGGCCGAGGGGTACGTGGGTGAAGTTCAGGTCGAGGGCGACAAGATCAAGTCGTTGAAGGTCGGCTTGCGGTATCAGGGACGCCGCAGCGTCATTACCGGTTTGCGCCAGATCAGCACCCCGGGGTTGCGCCGCTATGTGGGGGCGGGCGAGGTTCCCCGGGTCTTGGGCGGTCTGGGAGTCGCCGTTCTCTCCACCCCCAAAGGGGTCATGACGGGGATTGAGGCCCGGAAGCAAAATGTGGGCGGAGAATTGATCTGTTACGTTTGGTAAGCGAAGAGTCTTTTGTTATGTCGCGTATTGGCAAAGCTCCGGTAGCCATCCCGGCCAAGGTCAAGGTGGTCGTGAATGGAGGTCGAGTTTCCGTCGAGGGGCCCAAGGGCAAGCTCGAGCTGGCTCTACCCCGCCTAACCTCCGCTTCCGTGACGTCCGGCCAGGTTCAGGTTGCGCGAACGGCCGAAACTGCCGAGGCGCGTTCCATGCATGGCTTGGCTCGGGCCTTGGTCAACAACATGGTTCACGGTGTGAATGAAGGTTTTGTCAAGAAGCTCGAGATTCAAGGTGTCGGCTTCAAGGCGGCCGTCCAAGGCAAAGTCGTAAACCTCGCCCTCGGGTTCAGTCATCCCATTCTTTATCCCATACCCGATGGAATCAAAGTGACTGTGGAGGAAAACACCAAGGTCACGGTCGAAGGAGCCGACAAGGAGATGGTGGGCCGGGTTGCTTCCGAGCTTCGCAGCTACTACCCGCCCGAACCGTACAAGGGCAAGGGAGTTCGGTACGCGGGCGAGAAGGTCGTCCGCAAGGAAGGCAAGACCGTCCAATAAGTTCCCAATTTTTCACCGAGCCTATTTTTGTTGGTCGCATGAAACCCCAGGAGAAACGCCGCCGTTTGCAGTACCGCCACTGGCGACTGCGCAAGAAGATCGTGGGTACCGCAGCCCGGCCGCGCATGAGCGTCAGATTCAGCGGAACTCACATTTACGTTCAGTTCGTCGATGATGCGGCCCGGCGGACCTTGGCCGCCGCGGGAAGTCGCGATCAAGCGGCGCCGAAAGAGATTCGAGGCGCGAATGCGCAGAATGCTGTTCTCACGGGCCGCCGCGCGGCGGAAGCCGCCAAGGCGGCTGGTATTGAACAGGTCGTTTTTGATCGTGGGGGGGCTCGTTATCATGGTAAAGTGAAGGCGTTGGCGGATGCCGCGCGCGAGGCTGGTTTGAAGTTTTAATCTCCTTGGAGGAATTGTTGTGGCTGAAGAAACCAAAGTGGAAACAGCGTCAGGTTCGCCGGCACCGGCACCAGCTCCGGTCCCGGTGCCATCCACCGGCAGCCGCCCGGAGCGTTCAGATCGGGGGGGACGGAGCGATCAACGTGGGGATCGGGGGCGGCGCGGGCGGCGCGGCCCTGAACCAGATGGCGACCGGGATAACGGTTTCGTGGAGAAGACCATTTTCATCAATCGTTCGGCGAAGGTGGTTAAGGGGGGGCGGAGGTTCAGTTTCAGCGCGCTGGTGGTGGTGGGTGACAGACAGGGTCGGGTAGGACTTGGTCTGGGCAAAGGTGGAGAGGTCAGTGATGCCATCCGCAAAGGAGGCGAGAATGCTAAGTTCCGTCTGTCGGCCGTGGCCTTGAAGGACAAGACCATTCCTCACGAGGTATTGGCCGAGTTCGACGGCGCTCGCGTCCTGCTCCGTCCGGCCAGCCCGGGGACCGGGCTGATCTGTGGGAAAACGGTTCGGGCGGTAGTGGAGTCAGCCGGCATTCGTGATATTCTTTCGAAATCCTTGGGTTCCAAAAATCCGGCCAACGTGGCAAAAGCCACTTTGGGGGCCCTCCTCCAGCTCCGTCGGCGGGAAGACATTCTCAAGTCGCGGGGTATCGAGCCCCGTCGGATCCCCACTGTCTAAAGCCTATGCGTCTCCACTCACTCCAGCCTCGTCCGGGCGCCAAGCATCGCCGCAAGCGTCTCGGTGCCGGTGAATCGAGCGGCCACGGAAAGACCTCCGGCCGCGGCGGCAAGGGCCAGTCGGCCCGCTCGGGAAGTTCGATCCGCATCGGTTTTGAAGGGGGGCAGATGCCCCTGATTCGGCGCCTGCCGAAACGCGGGTTCAACAATAACCGATTCAAAACCCGCTATCGCCCAGTCAACCTTTCCGACCTCAACCGGTTCGATGACGGCTCGGTGGTGGATGAGACGATCTTCCGTCAGGCTGGCCTCGCCAACGGAGCGTTCGATGGAATCAAGGTCCTGGGCACCGGTGAATTGACGCGCAAACTGACCGTGAAAGCAGCCGCGTTCAGCACGGCGGCCAAAGCGGCCATTGAGAAACTGGGCGGAACGGTTGAGGTTGTTGGCTGAGTTTTCCCGGGCACCTCCATGCTCAGTCAGCTTTTCAAGACATTTTCGAACTGCCTGAAGATTCCGGAACTTCGGTCCCGGCTTATTTTCACGGCCTTGGTGTTGGTGGTGGCGCGGCTGGTAGCCATGACGCCCGTCCCCGGCCTGAACGGGGCGGCGCTCTCGGCCTATTTCCAAGAATTGGCCCAGCAAAGCAGCGCCGGCACTTCCGTGGTGGCGCTCTATTCGCTGTTCACCGGCGGCGCCATCGAACGGTGCGCGGTCGGCGCTTTAGGCATCATGCCCTACATCAGCGCTACCATCATCATTCAATTGCTTTCCGCCGTGGTGCCGGCCTTGAACAAGTTGGTGCGTGAAGAAGGCGGGCGGGCCAAGATCATTGCCTACGGTCGTTACCTCACCGTTCTTCTCTGTTTGGGGCAAGGGTTTGTGATGGCGCTGGGTTGGCAGAACCCCGAAGCCACCTTTCCTGGATTCAAGGGCAACTTGGTGATGATCGAGAATCCGTGGGTTTACCGGATTCAAACGACCATCATCTTGACCACCGGCACCTTGCTGCTGATGTGGCTCGGTGAACAGATTACGGAGCGGGGGGTCGGGAATGGCGTTTCGCTGATCATCATGATCGGCATTTTGGCCCGCTTGCCGGTTGCTGTTAAAGATCTCTGGTTCAAGTTCTTCCCTCCTGTGGGCATGCCGGCGACGGCCAACTGGATGTATGGGATATTCCTCTTGCTGCTGCTGGTCGCGGTGGTGGCCGGCGTGGTTATGATTACCCAAGGCCAGCGCAAGATTCCGGTCCAGTATGCCCAGCGAGCGGTGGGGCGGAAGGTCTATTCGGGGGGAACCTCGTATATTCCTCTCAAGGTCAACTACACCGGCGTGATGCCCGTCATCTTCGCCCAAGCCATTTTGATGTTGCCTGGAATGCTCTTCGACAAGCTGGGCAACATATACAACATCAAGTTCTTCAGCACTTTGGGAGCCCTCTTTAGTTATTCGAGCTGGTTCTATTTTGCGGCGGAGGGCGCGATGATCTTGTTCTTCTCCTATTTCTGGGTCGCCACCCAGTTCAACGAGCTTCAGGTGGCTGACGATTTGAAGAAGTATGGTGGTTACATCCCCGGGGTTCGGCCTGGTCAGGCCACGGCCGATACCCTGCATCGGACGATGAACCGAATCACCTTCGCAGGCGGCATTTTTCTGGTGATCATCGCCCTCATTCCGTCGTTGATGACCCGTTTTCTCAAGCTGGATTATTCCATCACACAGTTTTTCGGAGGTACTTCCATCCTGATCACTGTGGGGGTGCTGCTTGATACCATGCGCCAGATGGAGTCCTTCCTGCTGATGCGTCATTATGACGGCTTTCTGCGGAAGGGACGCATTCGAGGTCGGTCCTGACCGCCTGATTTTAGTGTTTGTTCTTTGCCATCTTCTGGGGTGTTCCGGCATGGACCGGAGCTTTCCGGTACCCTCCCAGACCCCGGCAGTGACCGGGACCTGATATATGGGCGGTCCCAAACCCAAGACATCGGTGGAGATCACCGCCATACGAAAGGCAGGTGAGATTGCCGCCGAAGTGCTGCGCGAGGCGGCCGGCCGGGTTGCTCCCGGTTTGACGACGCGCGAACTCGACGAATTTGTGGGCGAATCGATCCGACGGCGCGGAGCGATCAGCGCGTTTCTGGGTTACCGTAACTTTCCAGCGAATTGCTGCATTTCGGTCAACGAAGGAGTGGTTCATGGGATCGGCAACCACCGCCGTCTGCAGTTCGGTGATCTGGTGAAGCTGGATGTGGGGGTCCGATACAAAGGGTTCGTTGGCGACGTGGCGATGTCCGTCGCGGTGGGAGGATGTTCGCCTCTGGGTCAGAAGTTGATGGATGTGACGGTGGACGCGCTCTACCAGGGGATAGCCCAGGCCCGGGCGGGCAATCGGGTGACCGACATCTCACGGGCCATCCAGCAGCACGTCGAGGCCAACGGATTCAGCGTGGTTCGGGAGTTTGTCGGCCATGGGGTCGGGAGGACCGTCCATGAAGAACCCCAGGTTCCCAACTATGTGGACGCCCGCCATACCGCCCGCCTCAAGCCTGGATTGACCATCGCGATCGAACCGATGGTCAATGCCGGAGCTCCCGGAGTGGAGATTCTGGGCGACCAATGGACCGTCGTGACCCGAGACCGCCAGCTTTCCGCCCATTTCGAGCACACGGTGCTGGTCACGGAGGGGGAGCCCGAGATTTTGACCCGAGATGGCAGAACGCCGCTTTACTGAGCGGCCAGTTTAAGTAAAATTTCCGACCTTTTAGAAAATGAAAGTCCGAGCATCAGTGAAGAAGCTTTGCGAGAATTGCAAGGTGATCCGGCGCAAAGGCGTCATTCGCGTGCTTTGCTCCAATCCACGTCACAAGCAGCGTCAAGGCTGATAACCAAGCACAGGTATGCCACGTATTCTGGGTGTTGATATTCCGGGCGAGAAGCGCATCGACATTGCGCTCCGCTACATCTACGGGCTTGGCCCCGTCAATTCAGTCGAAGTGTTGGCACAGGCCAACGTTGACTGCTCGGTGCGGGCCAAGGACTTGAGTGAGCAGCAGCTTTCCCAGATTGTGAATGCGATCCAGGAGGGCAAGCACATCATTGAGGGGGACCTGCGGCGAGAATTGGGCATCAACCTCAAGCGCCTTCAGGCCATCAAGTCGTACCGGGGACAGCGTCACCTGCGTAGCCTTCCGGTTCGGGGGCAGCGCACCCAGACCAACGCCCGCACCCGCAAGGGACCGCGAAAGACGGTGGGCGTGCAGAGGAATCCGAACGCCAAGACGGGCATCCATTAAGTTTTTCCTGACTCACGCATATGGCTGAAGAAACCAAACCGAAGAAGCCGACCAAGGCCGAGACGCCGGCCGACGCCGCTCCTCAGACGGCTCCGGCAACGGCCCCAACTGCTGCCGAGCTGTTGGGCGAAGAGCTCAAGCCCACCAAGATCATCCGAGCGAAGGGTTCTAAGAACATCCCCTTTGGAATCGCCAACATCGTCGCCACCTTCAACAACACCATGGTGACTATCACCGATGCCCAGGGTAATTCTCTGGGCTGGAGCACGGCGGGGCGAGTGGGGTTCAAAGGGTCTCGTAAGAGCACGGCCTTCGCGGCCCAGCAGGCGGCCCAGGATGCCGCTCGCCAGGCTATGGCTCACGGGCTTCGTGAGGTTGAAGTTCGCGTTAACGGTCCCGGCTCGGGTCGTGAGTCGGCGATCCGCGCCCTCCAGGCGGTGGGTCTCGATATCACGGCGATCAAGGACATCACCCCGATTCCGCATAACGGCTGCCGTCCCCGCAAGAAACGTCGCGTCTAACCGAAATCCAATTTCTCCGCACCATGGCTCGTTATACCGGTCCCCGTACTCGCATCAGTCGCCGTTTCGGCGTCCCCATTTTCGGTGCCTCCAAGTACCTGGAACGCCGAAACTACCCTCCCGGCGTTCATGGCCCCAAGTCCCGGCGCAAGTTCAGTGATTACGCCATCGGCCTGATGGAGAAGCAGAAGCTTCGCTATTTCTACGGCTTGCAGGAGCGCCAGTTCCGCAATGTTTACGAAAAGGCGCTGCGGATGCGCGGCGTCACGGGCGAGAAGATGCTCCAACTGCTGGAGACCCGGCTCGACAGTTTGGTGTACCACGCCGGCTTTGGGATTACTCGCCCCCAGGCGCGCCAACTGATTACCCACGGCCACGTCAAGGTCAACGGACGCAAGGTCAGCGTGCCCAGCTATTTGGCCAAGGTGAATGACGTGATCGAGGTGAAGGACCATAACGTCAGCAAGCAGCTGGCAAATAAGAGCCTGGAAGGTTCCACGGCCCGTATCGTTCCGGACTGGGTGGTCCTCGACCGGGAGCATCTCAAGCTCAAGTTGCTCCGGGTTCCCAGCCGCGACGAAATCAATCCGATCGCCAACGAGCAGGCGATCGTCGAATTTTACTCCCGTTAGTCCAGTGGCGCCGCCGCGGTTCGGCGGAGCCAGCAATTATATGGGGCTTCCGGCCTGGGGAGTAAATCAGCCGGCCCGCCCAGATTAAAATTGCCATATCTATTGTTATGCCTGTCCGTTTAGGTCGATTCGAATTGCCCAAGCGCTTGGTGAAGGATGAAGCCAGCGCCACCGATACTTACGCCCGGTTTATCGCCGAACCGTTTGAAACCGGTTATGGCCACACCGTCGGGAACTCGCTCCGTCGCGTCCTCCTCAGTTCCCTCGAGGGGGCGGCCATCACCTCAATGAAGGTTGATGGAGCTATGCATGAGTTTACCACCGTGGATGGAGTGGTTGAGGATGTCACTGACATCGTCCTGAACCTTAAGAAGGTTAAGTTTAAGAGCCAGAACCGCGAACCGCAGACCCTGCTTCTCTCGGTCAACAAGGAGGGATCCGTGACCGCCCGCGACATCGAGCTCAGTCATGGGGTGGACGTGGTGAACCCTGACCAGCACATCTGCACGCTTGATCGGAAGAAGAAGTTTGAGATGGAGCTGGAGGTCAAGGTGGGGCGCGGGTTCTGCCCGGGCGATGAGAACAAGAAGGTGGATCAAGCCATTGGCGTCATCGCCATAGACTCGCTCTATTCCCCCGTCTCTCGGGTCCGCTACAATGTCGAGCAGGCTCGGGTGGGCCAGAAAACCGACTATGATAAGCTGGTGATCGACATCTGGACTGACGGACGCTTGTCGCCTGATGATGCTCTGACTCAGGCCTCTGCCATCCTTCAGCATCACCTCGACGTCTTCGTCGGTTATGACAAGAATGCCGTTGAGTTTGAAGAAGAGCAGAAGCCGGTGGATGATGAGAAGGCCAAGCTCAAAAAGCTGTTGAACATGTCGGTCAACGAGATCGAACTGAGCGTTCGTGCGGCGAACTGCCTGAACAACGCCAACATCACCACTGTAGGACAGTTGGCCCTCAAGACGGAACAGGAGATGTTGAAGTACCGGAACTTCGGCAAAAAATCCCTGAATGAAATCAAGGAGAAGCTTTCGGCCCTGGGCCTGACGCTCGGCATGAACATTGATCCCGCGCTGCTCGCCGAGGTGCAGCCAACGGAACCTCGCAACCTCTAATCACCCATTCCCATGCGCCATCTCAAGCGCAACAAAAAACTTGGCCGTAAAGGTGACCACCGCAATGCGATGCTGGCCAACTTGGTCTGCAGCCTCATCAAACACCAGCGGGTGAAGACCACGCTTTCCAAAGCCAAGGCCGCCCGGCCGGTGGCGGAGAAGCTGGTCACGCTGGGAAAGAACGCCCAAGCTGCCGCGACCGCGGCGGCCACGGCCACGGATGACAAGGCCAAGGCCGCCGCGGTGGCCCGGAATGTTCATTACCGACGTTTGGCTGCGGCTAAACTCCGACAGCAACCGCGAAGCCATTTCCGAGGGACCCCTAAGGTGAAGGGAAAGGTCCTCCGGGAAAAATGGCGCACTCAGCACGATGTCGTGCATCTGCTTTGCGACCGGGTAGCACCCGCGTTCAAGGACCGTGCTGGTGGTTACACCCGCATCATCAAGCTGGGCCAACGTCAGGGTGACGCGGCCCAAACTGCGATCCTTGAATGGGTCGAGGCCCCGGTGGCCGAGGTGGCAATGGCAATCCAGCCCACCGAAACGAAATAGCCGATCGCCGCCTTTATGACGGCCGGGTGAGAACTCTGGGGCCTGCGCTGGTCGCTGGCCCCATTTCATTTTCGGTGGGTCGCTGGGCGGGAACTGAGCAGACGAAACGTCCCGACCCAGCCGAAATGAGTGGTCGGCTCCTGGACTGAACTTTCTGATAATGAGAAAGTTATCCCAATCAGTCGAGGTGTCCCGCACGGGCCAGCTCGTAAACGTTGGCGATCTTCTTGTCCACCGCCCGAATCCGTTTGGCCAGCATCTTCGCCAGCTCAAACAGCAGAGGGCTTGCCAGCTCTGGCTGCTCCTGGCACAGGCGGTCAAAGCGTTCCGCTGAAATCCGCAGCAGAGTGGAAGCGCTGTTGGCCACAACGTCGGCCGACCGTGGGCCACCGTCGAACAGGCTCATCTCGCCAAAAATGTCACCCGGTCCAAAACGGGCGAGTTCGGTTTCCTTACCTCCAGCCATGATTCGGGCGCGTACCTCACCATCGAGGACAGCATACATTGCGTCGCCCGGCGTTCCCTGCTGAACGAAGACCTTGTAAGCCTCCACGCGAACCACCTCCATGATCTGGACAAATCGCCCCAACTGCTGGTCGCTCATGGTGGCCAAGGCCTTGACCCGGCGGAGCATGCCCGGGCGCAATCCGACGACTAGTAACGTCGTGTCGCTGGAGGGGGTTGCTTCTTTAGGGTTCCGACCAATAAAGGCATCTCTTAATTCTACCAAGTCTCCCGCCTTGGTCCACCGATCCTCGGCGTGAACGTAAACCCAGGTATCTGTCAGGATTCGTTCATCCTGAACCCATTGCACAAGGGTCGCCAGCGGCACCGGACCGTAAACGACGTCATCGGCGGCCCAGACTTTGAAGGCGGGAACAGAGGAGGAATCGGGCATGGCGGCGAAATAAGAGCGCCCAGGAAAGCCTTTGAGGAGCGAAATCTGAATGGAACTAGCCCCACTTCGATCGAGTGCAGAGGGCGGCGACTGTGAATCATCAGGGTTGGTCCGGCGGATCGCCCCTTCTTGGGGAGGGGCGATGTTGATTTGGTCCGCGTCGGATGGAGCAACTCCCACCAGGGGGAGGACTGTAGTTGGCGAAGTTCCAGACGGCGGCGGAAGGTGATCTGGCCCAACGCCAGGCGGGA
>CAYYSX010000027.1:0-34871 GCA_964474315.1 uncultured Verrucomicrobiota bacterium
CCACCACGGGGGCCGACGGGGGCACCCGGCGGGCCGCCAGGCATTGCTCGGTCAGCGTTTGGTAGCGCGTAGCGGCCGGCGCCGAGGTGGCGGTGGCGGGAGATGGTGTTGGGGCAGCGGGATGCTCCTCGATGTACTCATCCAGGGTTTTGCAGCCGCTGGCCTTGATCTTCGCCAATAACGCGGATGCCCGAGATGGGTCGTACGGGCGACGCGGCCCGGCAGGAGGCAGCGAAGCGAAGTAGGCTTTCTGATCGTCGTCATCGGCGGGCTTGTACAAGTTCAAGCTGCCGACGCGTTCGTAAGTGCCTCGTAATTGGGGGGCGATTGACATATGGATCGTGGTTTAGGTGTTAGCTTGCTCGCCAGTTGTGGGCGTGACTCTGGGCGTGATTGCGATAGTTGAGAAGTCGGCTGACCTCGCCGGTCAACCGGGTCAAAGTGTTTCGGTGGATTTCATATTGCCGTGCCAGTTCGCGAAGGCTAATTCCACCGAACGCGGCCGGGTTTAGCGTCCATTCAACGACCATCGCCCGGCGTCCAATCCTGACGGCGTTATCGATGTCGGACATGCTCTTGGACGATTCCGCATTGATCCATGACCCCAGCACGGCGGCGAGCTCGGCCGAGTCGAGCTCGGGCTCCGGCTCCACCCCGTCCAGGCGGTCGAAGACTTCGTCGTAGTCGAAATTGATCGATGGTTCGGTCATGGCTTCCACGCCCGGGCCGCGGCCCACGCGACCGGATCGGTGAGTCGTTGCTTCAGGTCGGCAGCGGAGTCTTTTGTGAACAGCATGGCATGCTCACCCGCTCCCCATTTGACGCGCCCGGATGGGGTGATTAGGCCTCTCGTGGTGTAGTTCCGGACGCTTTGCAGCGATCGGCCAACCTCTCGCGCCACGGCGGCGGCGGTGAGAAACTCGGTTGGCATTTGAAGTTCGCTCATCGTAAAGGCTGCAAACGGCACACTAGCTGCCCGACTTTTTCTCGGGCTCGAGAAACCCTTCCTTTTGAAATCCCTCGGACAGCCGTCGCAAAACCTCGTGGATTTCGCGCTTCAGAATCTCGCAAATCTCAGGCTTCGAGCACCCTTCAAGCAGCGGCGGGAGCAATGACGGCAGTATTAGTAAGTGCGATTTGGCGGTGAGGACGATCTCAGCCACCTGCCGCTCGACGTAAGACTTCTCGTACACACCGCCCTCCCGCTCCGCGGCGTCACGCTCGAGAATTCGCGCGCGGGCCTCCCAAACTCTCGCCCTCGCCTCGGACAACTCGACCGTCGCCACGGCGTCTGTGTTTTCGGAGGCCCATTCACGCCAGGCGCCAACGTCGAATTTGCCGCGCCGGTCCCGCCCTGGGTTTCCAGATTTGGCGAGCCATCGGCCCACCGTGTGTCGATGAACGCCA
Source organism: uncultured Verrucomicrobiota bacterium (assembly GCA_964474315.1). Classification (GTDB taxonomy): domain Bacteria; phylum Verrucomicrobiota; class Verrucomicrobiia; order Limisphaerales; family UBA9464; genus UBA9464. The sequence goes on from CAYYSX010000027.1 coordinate 1,408, forward strand.
AGCTCGCGGGCTAACTCGCTGACGCTGGCGCATTTACGCGACAATGCGCCATTCTTTTGGGAGGATGTCGCGTTGCTTAACTTCCTGGATTTACGCTGTTTACGCATGTTCATGAGAAAAAGTGTCGTGTCCCATCAATTCAAAAATTTCATCGGGGGAGGTTTGGGGGCAGTGCGGACCCTGCTCGCAGTCGCCTCCGGAAAAAAGATTCCTTACCCCCACCCCCGGTGGCATGCCCCGCAATCGAACGGAATTGGGCCGCCAAGACGTTTGCTTGTTCGAGGGGTTCATTTCGTGGTGGTTTCATGGGATTGCGTTTGGAATCTGCGAAGAAATTCGGATGGCTTCAGGACGTGCTCGCGGAAGCTCCATGCGGCCCAGCTTTTCACCAAGGCCGCGGCGTTTTCTGCGGTGTCGGCCCACGCGACCGGGCAACCTCGAGCTTCAATCGCGTGCAGGCTGTGGATGATCGCCCGCGGATTCATCTTGGAACGGTATCGGCCGGACAGGATGTCCTCCTGGCGCCCCACCACCAGCAAGCGACGAAACGGGTAGGCGTTGAGTCGAAGCAGCTCGCGGCGGAAGCGGTCGCGCTCAGCGGACAGGCTACCAACGAGGTCGCCCACGGTCTTTCTCTCCACGATGAACGCATGCTCGATTCCCTCGGCTGAGTAATCGCCCTCCGGAAGTGCCCGAACCACGGTTGGGCAGTCGAAGACCAAGGGGCACTGTTCGCGAGTGTCAACTATGATGGTTGGCGTGGTCATGGGGGGGGGTGCGGGTTATGCGGGCTTTGAAGAGGTCATTTCCATAAAGTCTCCATACGAGAGGGGGGGGTAAGGGACTTTTAGGAAATGAGGTCTTGAAAGCCCGCAAAGCCCGCACCGGGATCCTTGAAGGTGTAATGGGCAACGTGGTTCCGGTCTTCATGTCTCGTTGCTTTCACCACTTTCTCTAGATGGGGCCACAGCGAAGAAAGTCGCTTCGACAAGCGCCGAGCGGTCGCTTGGTGCTCAATATCCGGGTCAACCTCCAGCAGGCGCCTGCCGATTTCCCCAGCGGTGCCGCTTACCCGGCCGTCTCGCTCCACTAACTGAAGCAAGGCTGCGGCAACTGCGTCGTTCTCCAGACAAAACTGCGCCTTGTCCGCCTCGGCGGCCCTGATGGCGGCAATCGCCTCCTCTTCGCGACCAAGTGCGCGTCCGATGCGCACAGCGAAGCGGGCAAAGTCGGGATGCCTGGAATTGATCCCGGAGGGAACCGGATCAGTGTCAGCCAGGGCGGCGCTCAAGGTGTAGGCCAAGTGCGACAGCCCGGCGTTACGATTTCTGAGCACCTCTTCGGTCAATTCGCTGTCGGCCGTTTCGCCTGCCCTCCGAAGCAGCCGCACGAGTAGGACCCGATCCGCAAGGCCAGGGTCGTTCCCAAAGGTCGGGTTGGCGCTTGTGAGGCCTATCCAGGAGTTGGCGCGAAGCACCACGTTGTCGCTGTCAGTGTAAAGACGCCGCCGGCTGGCGCATCCGTCGGTCGCTGCGGTGGCGATGATGTCTGGCAACCACCGGGTTCTCGTGTCGGCGTTGTCCAGCACCAGCAGCCCGCCTGCATTCACAGCGGGCCAGAAATCCGCCTCCGTTTTCTCCTCCACCTTGAGCGCATTCCAGGGAACGCCGAGCAGTTCGGATAGCCCCTTCAGGGAACGCGTTTTTCCTGAGCCAACACACCCAGTCAGCACGATGGGCGGCTTTGAAGCGGGAACCGTGGGGAGCGAGTATGCCCATAGCTGGAACAGATCACGTCCATGAGGCGATTCGGTCTGCATCCCCTGAAATACGGCGCACGATCCGAATGGGTCGCCCGGGTCGGTTAATCGCCACGGCCTAAGCGTTTGTCCGGCGGCGAAAAGAATACCGTCGGTTCCATTGTCCACCAGCTCCACCCCGCTTGGGGAAATTCGGACAGCGTGGCCGTCTCCGTTGCTCAGATAGATTCGATCCGTCCGGGTTGCCCAGAAAGCTGCCGGCAGGATGGCGCGGGCCTCCAGGTGTACCAGCGCGGCGGTCTCCATCGCGGTCTTGATATATGTGAACCTCCAGTCCGATCGGCTCAGGCTCACAAGGTTCGACACCCACGCCAGGAACTCGTCGGATTGGATTCGCGAGAGCCGCTTCCGGAACGAGTCGAAGAACATGGCGCTTTTGAAGTCGCGAAACTCCGCGTGATGAAAGAATCGACCTCGGCTAAGGAGCCCCTCGACTACCGCGTTTCCGAGGGCGGCGGCCTTGTCGGTACCGGTCAGATCCTTGGACGCGTGAATGCTTAACAGCCGGCCTCGAAGTTCCGATGTCAGCTCCGCCTCCGCGTTCTCCGGCATGGACGGCACGGTGGAGGCGGATTCGAAGGACTCGTCCTCCGCCGGCAGGTACTCGCTCATCGCTGCCCCCTCGTGTTGGCATGCGTCCACCGCCGAATCACGGCTGGAGAGATTGGCCCGGAGGGGGCCGGTGGCGTGGTTTCACGCAGGAGCAGCTCCCGGGCGTGCGACTCGGAGTAGGCTTCGCTCGCGAGACGGTCGAGACGGGAGATCTTGGCGATCAGCGGGCTGTCGATGGCCGGGCGCTTGGCGAGCCTCTCGCTCAGTCGCTGGGCTCCGTCGGATAGGACGTCGCCGATTTCGGCGAGGGTGGCTGGGCTCATTGGAGCAAATAGGGCTTGCGCCCCGGCCCACCGGATGCATGCTGAAGTCGCTCTCTCCAGCCGCTTCGCCGGGAAACCGGGGGGCGGTCTTTTAGTTTTGGGCGGCGGACTGGCGCCGAAAACGGTCCTTCACAAAGGCCTCGACTTCACTACGCGACACGAGGACGAGCTTGCCGAGTCGGTAACTCGGCAGGCCCCGCCGGAACAGGGATCGAAGTGTGTTGGCGCAGAGTCCGACCTCGTCGGTTGCGCGTGAGAGCTTGAACAGGTCCGACTTCGGGGCCGGCTGGTGCTGCACCATGGTGAGTGCTGATTTAGTCATACGCGCTCACCGATAGCGCGTATTCCGCTGACTGTCGGGGACAGCGATGACCCACTTTTTGTCCCCTACGGGCGGGGGCGGGGCTTGGCGGCGGCCAGAAGTCGTTGACGGCGCTTTTTCAAAGTATCAACGTCGAGTTCCTTCACCCCGGACAACCGGATGACCTCCTTTACCAACTCCTTCAGGCTCGCGCCCGGGTTCTTCCGCATAGCTTGCTCCAATGCCAACTCCTGTTTTTCTGACAACGCTCGAGCCCGAATCTTAGCGACGATTTGTAAGGCTTCGTCCGGATGCCTTATGTAAGCCGACCAAAACGAGCCGCATAACAGATTCGTTTGATCAAATAGAAAGTCTTGAGGGTCTTGAGGGTAGCTTAAAAACAAAACTGGAACCAGTGCAAACCATTGCAGCCCTTGGAGTTCGTCATCGTCGAAGAGTTCCAAGACGGATTTCTTGGCTCCGCATCGTCGCGCTTCGGCAAGCCCGAATGCTGGGATCGTTGGCTTGGGTTTCGGCATTAGTCGTCAGGGTTAAAAAGGGCGCCCAGCCTCGCCGGGCGCCCTGTGGTGGCATTTCGTCAAATCCTTCTCCGATACCTGAGAAGCGCATTCTGAATGATCGACTTCATGGTTCTCCCGTCGTGTTTAGCGATGGAACGAAGCCAGCGATCAACCGGGAGCGAGAACCGGAACGAAGTCGGTGGACCCAGATTCTTGGCCGGCCGTCCGCGGCGTTTGGGGATTGTGGAATTCATACGAATTACCTCTTCGGAACCCCGTTTCGGAGGATATGTTTGAGCAAGATGGGCCATTCAAAACTGCATTCGCCACAAATTTCATAATGGCTGTTAATAAGCTCCATGCACCTGCGAACCGACACGGGCTCCCATTCGTCGTCTCTTTGTCGGAACAGGCGTCCTTTGGAATCTTCGCCAAGGATCAGATCGGAACCAACGGAACCAACGTCCGATTCGAAAAACACGTCCACAGCGCCCACGGTTGACGGCTTGAGGGTGACGGCTGTCATCGCGCACCGCCTTTCGTGGGGATGATCTTGGCAGCCATAAGTTCGGCGTGGAACATGGTGACGGCTTCCCGGATGATGTCCTGCGGATCTCGATTGAGCCGCCGCGCCTCCCGCATCAGCCAGCGTTTGGTTTTCGGCTTGAGGGTGACGGCGCCCGTGGTGGTGCGCGGAGCGAGGTCCGCGGTTGACGATGCAGATGATTTCATGGTGATTTTCACTTTGCCGGGGGCTCCCGATGCTACCGGGCTGGCTTGGTTTGTTGGTGACTTCGACCGTGCCGGCCCCCGGCGCTTCTGGGGCCGAAGTCACTGGAAATGGGTTACCCCGCGCCCTCCTTGGTGATGTCGGGCAAGCGGTCGATGGCGGCCCGCAGAGTCTCCGCCGGCAGGGCGGTGTAGTGATCGCTGATGGCGTCCGAATCGTGTCCTACGATCCCCTTGGCGACGGCCTGACTGGCGCCGGTGGCCTTCAGCAGACTGACGCACGTGTGCCGGAGGCTGTGGAAGCTCACCTTGGCGACCTGGCGCGTCGCGTCGCGTCCCTTGCCGGTTGACCGGTGATCGCGAGCAGCGGCGAGCCCACACTCCACCAGCAGCTCATGGAACTCGTTCGACCGCTGACCGGCGCGCATCTGGGCGTAGGCGCTCCAAAGGGGTGTCTCGGGCCGGGCAATCGGCAGCTCGGTAATCCGCTCCCGGACCAACCGGATGACGGGCGGCGGCAGGGGAACTTCGACCCGCTTGCCGGTCTTTCGGGTCTCCAGCCCCAGAGTTCCCGCATGAAGGTCAAAGGCGCCCACGGGGGCCTCGGCAATGTCGCCCAGACGCAGCCCGGTGAAGAACCCCATGGCCACGGCGTAGCGCCAGAATCCTTCCGCCTTGGCGAAGAGCTTTGCGACCTCGGCCGCGGTGAAGGGGCGGCGGCGAACTTGGTTGGAAGGAATCTTGAACGGCTTGATGGGAATCATGGGGTCAATCTCCAGACGGCGATTGACGATGGCGCGCCGGAATAGGACCCGCAGTGCCTTGCGCTCGAAGTTAGCGGTAGCCGGGGATTTCTTTTCCAGGACCTGCGCTAAGTATCCGCTCAACAGATCGGTGCCCACCTTGACCAGCAGGGGGCGGGTGTCGTCGGCATTCAGAAACTCCACCAGGCCCGAGGCTACGGTGCGGTAGCGGGCTGCGGTGGTGGGGGCCGTAGTCTTGGACGCTTCCGCCAACCAGCCGTCCACCTCCGCCTTCAACGTCCAGTGACGAGCCGTGCCCTGAGATTTCAGTTCCCGATAGAGCGAATCGACTGCGTCGCCGTCGGAGTGGGCGGCGAGAAGTGTCTCAACCTTCCGAAGCTGTTTTTTGGCCGCCTCCTTGTCGCTGGTGCCAGTGGTCTTGCTGATCCGGCGACCGTGAAGCCGATACCCCACGAACCAGTTCTTACTGCCACGAAATTTGAAGAGCCAAGCCATTGATGGGAGCCGAACCAGCGTTCAGCTCTGGGCAAACTCTAACCATTCAGGAGGCTTCAGGTCAATTCATATCGGTGCAAGTCGTTGATAATGAACGATAGTGAACTCTGAGAACGAAACCGGGGTTCGAATCCCCGTGGGGTCGCCAAATTTCACAACCCGCTGGATGCTAGCGGGTTGTTTTGTTTTCCAGCCGCGAGTCGAGTTCGGATTCAGAGTAAACTCAACGCAGGTTTGGCAGCGTTGATGCGCGGCCCCTGGTTGACCTCAACCGGCCGACGGCGGCGCTTCGGGGGCAAGTACGGTGGCTGGAGCGGGGAATATGAACCTGACCTTGCGGGTGAAGACTCCGGACCAAAGGTTCATCGTAAAACAAGCCCGGCCCTGGGTGGAAAAGTACGACCACCTCGCGGCGCCTTGGGACCGCAACTTATTCGAGCAGGCGTTCTATCACCGCCTGGCCACCAACCCGGTGGTTGCCTCCTACCTGCCGAAGTTGCTGGGCTCCGACCCGGCCTCGCGCATCTTGGTCCTGGAAGATCTCGGGGAAGCGGCCGACTTCAGCGACATCTACTCCGGCGCCCGAATCCGTGACCAGGATGCCGACGCGTTGGCGGATTTCCTCCGGACGCTTCACGACACGACAGAAGGGTCCTTTCATCCGGACTTGAGAAACTGCGAGATGCGCCAGCTTAACCACGAACACATCTATCTCGTTCCCTTGGCGGCCCACAACGGCCTTTCGCTGGAGCGTTTTGAGCCCGGCCTGGGCCAGGTGGCGGACCGACTGAAGTCGGATGAGGTTTACGTGCGAAAAGTGACCGAGACGGGTATTCGCTATCTGGCCGATGGTTCGTGTTTGTTGCACGGAGATTACTTTCCCGGAAGCTGGTTGCGAACCCACCACGGACCAAGAGTGATCGATCCGGAGTTCTGCTATTTCGGAGATCGCGAATTCGACGTGGGGTGCGCGATCGCCCACTTCGTCATCGCGGAGGCGGTTCCCGCAGCGCGTCGATTCGTGGCCGCCTATGGCGCCGACTGCCCAAAAATGGCCTGGGTCACGCGTTATGCCGCAGCGGAAGTGATGCGTCGGATCATGGGGGTGGCCCAATTGCCTTTACCGCCCACAACCGGGCATTGATATTTGCTGGCTGCGCTACGACTGGTCGCTCAACAGCCAGTGAGCGAAGGGGGGGAAGTAAAGGGCAGGGCATTTTTCCTCCAATAGGTGTCCAATCCTCTTCCTTGGGTTTCTACTCGCGGTAGGGCGGCCGCGCGGCGAGGGCGCCGGCCAGGGTGAAGGCCGTCCAGGAAAGTGCCGGCACGTAGAGGCTGAATTCGCTAAGCCCTTGCGCCAGCCAGGCAGCGACGCCCACGAAGACACTGAACCCAAACGCATCCGCCTGGCGCCACGCCCAGAATCCCACCAGCGCTAACCAGCTAAGGATCCAGGTGAGATAGGCCAGTCCGCCAATCCAACCGGAATCGGAAAACTGTTCCAAATAATCGTTGTGGGCCAACCGGGCCATCTCGGCTTCCGGTGCTTTCAACCGGGCGTAAGGACGTTGAAAGGTCCCCGGTCCGGTGCCGGTGAGAGGATGATCCACCGCCGTTTCCACCGCCGCCTTCCAATAGTCGAACCGGGCGCCGACACTGGTAGCGCCCGCCGCGAAATAACCTTGGAACCGCAGCGCAAAGATCAGCAAGCCGCCCCCCACGATCAGACCCAGCGCACCCCAGCGCACCCGCGGCGGCAGACCCAGGCGAAACAAGAGCACGACCCCCGCGGCCAGCGCGATGAGCCAGCCGGATTTGGATCCGCTCCACAACAGCGCGGCCAAACCGAGGAATGACAGAAGCCCAAGGGCCGCGTAGCGGATGGCCGGACGGTGCCCGGTCGTCACGCTGGCCACCAGTTGCAGGGCGACCGGCAGTAGCAACAGGACCGCACCTGCGAGGGCATTGGGATACACCAGCGTTCCATGGACCCGACCGCGTTCCAGCTTGCTCACGATCAGCGGATTCGCGAGGTCCACACCATTGGTATGCAGGATGGTTCCCTCCTGCTTCATCGAAGCGATCGCCGCGGGCGGGAAATTAGTCCAGCCGGTGCGTTCCCCTTCGCGCAGGAGGGCCAAGTCGGCGGGAAACTCCACCAACCGCTGGGTGCTCGCGCGCATCAAGCAGATACAGAATCCGACCAGCACTCCCGCCAGGACCCAGCGGAGCGAGGCGGCATCAGCCAGCACGACCAAACCCAGAATATAAGCGAGGCCCACTCCGGTCAGGTGTATCAGGGTGAGGGTGGTTAATTGGGAATCGACCGTCCGGGCCGACGCGATGAACTGCCAGGCGAGCCAAACCAGCAGGGGAATCCACAGCAGGCGCGGCGTGTGGCGGAACCGGGGTCCAGCGCGGGGCAGAAAAACAGGTAACGCCGCCAGCACGATCAGGCCAAACAGTCCGAAACTCCAGCGCAGGGGCCAGGGTTGGCTGAAGAGTTCGGAAAGGGAGGTGGGCGGGGGAATCTGCCGGTCCAGCACCACCGGATTGCCGAACTTGAGCAGAGCCAGGCCAAGAAACACACCGAACAACACGGTCCACAGGCGCGCGTACGGTTTCCACGTCTGGAGCGGGGCCGTATTCACAGGCTGAGCTTTAGCAAGCCGACTTCGAGGACGAGCGCCTCCTGGGCATTGGTCGAGAACAGCAAGCGTTGGGTTCGCTCCCAATGGTCGAGATTGGCGCGAGCGGAGGGGGAGGACAGGCGGCGTCCGATGAGTTCCGAGGCTTGGCCCAGCCGCGGCAGCAACACTTCGCCACCGTTGCCCAGGGTTTGTATCCAGAGATCCCGGAGCCAGGCGTGAAATCCAGCGAGGAACTCCCCTCTCCGACGCCGGTATTCGGCTTCGATGGCCGCGTCGAGTTCGTCTTCCCACCGGTCCTTCTGGTCGGATTCGGCATCGGGAAACCGCCGTAACGGTGACACGGCGGTCAGGGATTCTTCAATCCGTTCACGGGCCGTCCCCAAGGCCGTCAACAGCGATTGGAGCAGAAGATAGCGTTGCAACAACGTCGGGGAAGCCTCGGTGAGTCCCCGGGCCATCTCCTCCAGCCAAGTCGCGACGGCCTCATCCAGGTGAATCATTCCACTGGCGAAGCTGAGACGGAGGCAACGGGAGAGAATCGTCTCCAACAGTCGATCGGCATCGGTGGTCAGCAGAATGAAAATGGAGTCGGGCGGAGGCTCTTCCAAGGTCTTGAGGAAGGCGTTGGCCGCCTCGATCCGCAGCCGTTCGGCGCCCGAAAGGATGCCAATTTTGTATCGCGCCACGGAGGGACGCACCTGGGCGACATGAATCAGGTCGCGAATCTGGTCCACCGAGATGATCCGGGATTTTTTCCCGGGCCGGATCCACGTTACGTCGGGATGATTGTAGGTAGTGACGCGATGGCAGGTGGAACACCGGCCGCAGGCTTCCCAGCCGGGCCCGGCGGCAGGAGAGGAAACGGGGTCGGTGCATAACAAGGTCCGCGCGAAGGCCAGGGCGGCCTCTTCCAAAATCCCACTGGTGTCGCCGACGAAAAGATAGGCGTGACCCAGCCGGCCGCGGTCGAGGCTGCGGCGGAGCAGTTCGAAGGCAGTGCTGGAGCTGACAGCCTCGCTCATGGCCCGGCTGGTGTAGCGATTTGGCAGACAGCCAACAAGGATGGAGGGTGGCCAGATGGGCGACCTCCAGCCGCGCTGAGCCCGGCGCTGGGTTCCCACTTCCGCTTTCGTACGGAGAGGCAGAGGGTCTGTCCCTTGGGATTCGTCCCTTGGGATTCCGAGCCCTCTCCTGAAAAAGCCGCGGCGGGCGGGCCGCCCGCGCTCCCGCTTCAAATCTAGGACAGCAGCTCCTGAATTTCTTCCCAGCTCAGCTTGGCGGTAAAGGCGTCTTCATCGGTCAGCGTGGCGGCGATGAGTTCGCGCTTCCGACGCTGCAGGCTGAGAATCTTCTCTTCCACGGTGCCGCGGGCGATCAACTGGTAACGGGTCACCACCCGGGTCTGGCCAATCCGGTGGGCCCGATCGGTGGCCTGATCTTCCACGGCTGGATTCCACCAGGGATCGAAATGAATGACGGTATCGGCACCGGTGAGGTTCAGCCCCACCCCGCCTGCCTTGAGAGAAATGAGGAAGGCCGGAACGGACGCGTCCCGTTGAAAGCGCTCCACGACGGACGCCCGGTTCGTGGTCGAACCGTCGAGGTAGCAGAAGGGCAGTTCGCGCGATTCGAGTTCCTCCCGCAGCAGGTGCAGCATGGAGGTGAACTGGCTGAAGATGAGAACCCGGTGTCCGCCATCGATGATTTCGTCGAGGAGTTCGGTGAAGATCTGGAGCTTGCCGCTGGGGGCCGAGGGCTCGGCCGGCCCTCCCTCCGCGCGGGCGGCTTCGAGCAGGCGCAAATCGCAACAGATCTGGCGGAGCCGCAGCAGCGCCGTGAGCACGAGCATCCGGTTCCGGGCCACGCCCGCTTCACCCGCCGCCTCCAGCACTTTCTGGCGGGTTTGCGCCAGCACCTGGGCATAGACGGTGGCTTGTTCCCCGGTGAGATCGCAGAACAGCACCTGCTCGAGCTTGGCCGGAAGTTCCTGAGCCACGTCCCGCTTGAGACGGCGCAGCAGGAAGGGACGGACCCGCTTCGCCAACCGGGCCATCGACCCGCGATCCTTTTCCCGGGCAATGGGGATTTCATAGCGTTCCCGGAAATCGGCAGCCGTCCCCAGGTATCCCGGCATGAGAAAGTCGTAGATACTCCACAGGTCGAGCACGGAATTTTCCAACGGCGTGCCCGTCAGCACGAGGCGATGTTCGGAGCGGATCGACTTCACGGACTGCGCGTTCTGAGTCTGCCGGTTCTTGATGTGCTGCGCTTCGTCGAGAATGACCGTGTCGAACTCCAGATCCCGATAGCGTTCCGCATCTCGCCGAACCAGCGCGTAACTGGTGATCACCAGGTGGCTGCCGGCAATCTGGTCCCAGCGGCGATGACGCTCGGGTCCGTCCAACGTGAGCACCCGCAGATCCGGAGTCCAACGGGCGGCTTCGGCCGCCCAATTGAAGACCAGGGAAGTGGGACACACGACCAGCGTGGGCCGAAGGGTGCGGTGGACGGACAGGTGGGCGAGGACCTGCAGCGTTTTCCCGAGGCCCATTTCGTCGGCCAGGATTCCACCGAATCCGTGGGCGCGCAGAAATCCCAGCCAAGCGACACCGTGCTTTTGGTAGGGACGCAGGACGGTGTCGAGCGGTCCAAGCGGGGGACATTCCAGCTTCAGTTCGCCCTGCTGGCGGCGGGCGCGATCCTGCCAGGCGGGCGGCGCCACGACACTCAAGTCCTGGTCGCGGAGGGCGGCATCGAGAAAGCCCGCCTGTCGGGAGCTGATCCGGTAGGCGACGCCCGCGGCGCCCGGACGTTGGTCGGGCGCGCAGTCGAGCAAGACTTCCTGAAGCTCCTCGACGGCTCCGGAATCCAGCAGGGCGAACTTGCCATTCTTCAGCCGCCGGCTGCCCCCGCCCCGCAGCAGTTGCTGAATGTCGGCGGCATTGAACCGCTCGCCGCCCGTGGTGGCGTAGTCGATCTCCAGGTCGAACCAGTGTTCGCCGCTGGACGAGATCCGGAGCTGCGGGGTGATCCGTTCCAGGTTGTTCCGGGTGCTGCGTTCCAAACGTTCCTCCAGGCTCACCTCCCATTCGCGCTCCAACCGCGGGTGTTCCCGGGCGAAGTAGCGGAGAACGCGATCCTGTCCGAGAAGCTGCCATTGCCCCTGCGGACTGGGACCGCTGAAGCCGCTTCCGCGCAGCCGTTGGAAGGCGCGGTGCTCGGCGGCCAGGTCGCGCGTGGAATAACGCCGCGGGTACTCGGGATCGGGCAGCCACGCCGACTCCCCGGCCGCGGTCACCCCGACCGTCATGATACGCGGTCCATAGGCGCATTGCAGCGTGCCGGTGAGCTGCGCGATGCCCCCGGCCAGGTTGAAGATGAACCGGGGTGGAGCGGGACTGAATTCAAAGTCGCTGGGCTGGAAGTTGGACTCCAGAAAAGCGGGATCGAGCCGGGGCCAGTCCTGGGTGAGGAAGACGGGAACCTGGGTCCGCGAAAGCCGTATCGGGCGTTGCATCACTTCCCGGAACGGCGGTGCCAGGGCCAGCGGCTGAAAGCGGTGGTCGGTGAGAAGCCAGGTCGTGGAATCGGAGGTCACCGACACCGGTACGCGGGTTCCCGGCTTCAGCGCCAGGGTGATTTCGCCGGTGGCTTCGAGCGTGGCCCGGAGCGGAAGGGACGCGGGTTCCGTCGCGACGCTCAGCGCCTGCTGTCGTCCCACGGTGAGACGCGGATGCCCGGCGAGCGCGGGGAGAAGCCGGACGAAATCAGCGGCGGACAACTGGCACATTCCAGGCGTTTCGCCGCGGGTCAGTGCTTCAGCGGCGTCCAGCAACCGAGTGTCCACTTCGTCGAGCGCGAAGGGGCCGGATTTGATCCAGGACGGGAGTGGAGCCCGGGTTTTTCCGACCACTCCCTCCAGCACCAGCATGATCTTTCCGCGGCCAAGCGCTTCCGGAAGGTTGGGGGGAAAGATCACGTGGAGGATGAGGAGTTCGCCGGAAGCCTCGCGGCGAAGCCGAGCCGGACCAGACGGGCTGGAGCGCGCCGCGGTGGTGGACGCGGGCGACGAGGCCGCCCCACGGGAAACGGCATCTCCAGCACCCCGTTTCAAGTGATGGAGACCGACCGCGACGGAATGAGCGCAAATGATGCCGTCGAGGCGGGAGGGGCGGCAGGTGCAGAGGTTGTCGATATCGGCCGGTCCGTTGATGACCAAGCCGGAGCGATAGGTGATTTCACCCGCCTGGACGACGCCCTGCAGGACGGGTGGGGTCCAGTTTGAGGAAAGGACTTTTCCCGCGCCGAGCAGCGCACGGGCATGCTGGACCGCTTCCCAGCCGGCCGATTTCTGGAAGAAGGCGTCGCTCAGTTGAATCTCCGACACCCGCCGATGATACCGAGCGCGCCTGGTTTCGTCCCGGGGTGCCGCTCAGTTTTTGGCAAAGTGGGCGTATCTTGAGTTTGTCCTTACCGGCAGGAGCGCGGGCGGCTCGCCCGCAGGACCACTCCCTGGGGAAGCTCCAAGCTCGAAAACCCAAGCTCCAAAGAAATCCTAAGCCCCAAGCTCCCGGTTCCCGCCTGGACCGCCCTGAAACAAGGCGTTGAGGAAAGAGCCTCGGTCATTCCCCCCTGCCCGTCGAGCTACGCCACCCACCGGGGAACTGGGGGGGGGACGCTTGGACGTTGGTCCGTGGAGCTTCTTTAGCGCTTGGAACTTGGATTTTGGAGCTTTCGCCCCTGCTCCCGATCGCCGTCCCGGTGAGGACAAAATCAAGATGCGCCCGGGCGAAGTTGTAGGGATGGAATCGGGAGGGATTGACCCTCCAGGGTGTGGTCGCTGCCTGAGATAGAGCTGCCGCGCGGCGGCGGCCCCGCGTTCCACGCGTCGCGCAGGAACGCGGCCGTTCGCAAGGTAGGGTCGATCCTCCCGCGGCGTGACCGGAGCCGGGTGGAGCGAGAGTTCTTCGCCGAGGCCCGGCCAAAGGCCGCCCGGCGGGCGGGGGCAGGAAAGCCGTCTTGCCGACGACCCGGGCTTGGGCACAGGCTCGGGTGTCCCATGAGACCTCTCCTTGTCCTGCTGTGGCTTGCCGTCATGCCCGCCGGGTTGCTTCGTTCCGCCGAGCCGCCTCCTTTCACGCGCCAGGAGGTGATCTATGGACGGAAGTTTGGGACCGCGCTCACCCTCGACGTCCTCCAACCCCAGAAGACCAACGGCTATGGGGTCGTCGCGGTGATCTCGGGTGGTTTTTTCTCTAGTCACGACGCCATCCAGCCCGGGTTCCTCAAACCGCTGCTCGACCGGGGTTACACCGTGTTCGCAGTCGTTCACGGGTCGCAGCCGCGGTACATCATTCCTGAGATTGTGGAGGACCTGCACCGCAGCGTCCGTTGGATTCGTCATCACGCCGCCGACTACGGGGTGCGGCCGGATCGCCTGGGAATTTTCGGGGGCAGCGCCGGCGGGCATCTGTCTCTGACCATGGGCACCCAAGGCCAACCGGGACCGGCCGACGCCAAGGATCCGGTGGATCGCGAATCGAGCGCGGTGCAGGCGGTGGCGTGTTTCTTTCCCCCGACGGATTTCCTGAACTGGCGCGAAGCGGGTGACGACGCGGTCGGAGTCGGGGTGTTGGAGGGATTCAAATCGGCATTCGGCCCGCGCAGCGACACGGCGGAGAGCCGGGCGGTGTACGGCCGGGAAATCTCACCGATCCACTTCGTCACCGCCACGATGCCCGCCACGCTGATCATCCACGGGGAGGCCGACCGTCTGGTGCCCATCCACCAGGCGGAGATCTTCCTGACAAAATGTCAGGAAGCGGGCGTGACCGCACCGGTGAAGCTGGACCGGCGGCCCGGCCAGGACCATGGCTGGCAGGGAATCGATAAGGACGTGGAGCTGTTTGCCGATTGGTTCGATGCCCAGTTGCGGGAAACGAAACCGTAAAGTTCTCCGGACGAACCGGCCTTTTGTTTTGCCTCCTCATTACCAGCCCCCCAACGTGGTGTCTCGCGACCCTATGGACGATACCTCACCGTCGCCGCGTCCCTTTACCGTCCGGCTGCTGCCGTGGATTCTGGCAGGGACATTTCTGGCCTTGTATTTCGTCACCCTGAATCCGTGGGTGACGCCGACCAATGTCTTGCTGATCGGCCAGGTTCTGGGTTGGGAGTTGGACCCTCCTTATCTGAAGTCGCTGTTGTACCTGTTGGCCAAGATGGCATCCGTCCTGCCGGTCGAGCGGATCCCCGGGGCGCTCAACGGGGTGGCGGCCGTGCTGGGAGCACTGACGGTGGGAATCCTGGCTCGTTGTGTGGCGTTGCTGCCGCATGACCGAACCCGGGAGCAGCGGATCCGTGGTCATGCGGAAGATCCGTTGTTGCACGGTTGGTTTGCGGCGCTGCCGGTGGTGTTGGCGGCGGGCCTGCTGGGGCTGCAACTGACGTTCTGGGAGAACGCCACTCTCCAGACGGGCGAGATGCTGGACCTGTTGATGTTCGCGTTTTGCGTTCTGGCCTTGCTGGAATATCGCCTGGATCTCCGGGAAGGCTGGTTGCCGGCCGCCGCCTTCGTCTGGGGGATGGGCATGACCAGCAACTGGGCGATGATCGGCTTCGCTCCGTTGTTTCTGGCCGCCATCATCTGGATTCGGGGCTGGTCGTTTTTCGATGCGGCCTTCCTCACCCGTTTGATCCTCTGGGGGATCGCCGGGCTCTCGCTGTATCTCCTGCTCCCGATTTCCAGCCTGCTGGCGAGCGGCCCGGGGTCGGGCTTCTGGAACACGCTCAAAACGCAATTGATCATGGAGAAGGTTTACCTCCTGGGCATTCCTCGGGGACGTCCGCTGCTGCTGGCCTTGGTCGCGGTGCTGCCCTTGGCGCTGGTGGGAATTCGCTGGCAGGGAAGCAAGGGAACCACGATCGAGCGCTATGCCTCGTTTGGCGGAATCGTGTTGCTGCAAGTGGTGTGGTTGCTGGGCGTGATTTATCTGGCGTTTGATCCGCCCTTCAGCACCCGGCAGTTGGTGTACTTGCAAGAGTCGGCCGGCGGGCTGCCGTTGTTGACCTTCGGGTTTACCGGAGCTTTGGCCGCGGGCTATTTTGCCGGGTGGTTTCTGCTGGTGGGCTTCACCCCTCCGCCCAAAACCTGGGATCGGCCCAATCCGCTGTTCAGTGGCCTCGCCAAGCTGATGGGGTTCGCCGTAGCGGTGGCGTGCGTGGCAGCGCCTCTGGCGCTGTTGGTGCGAAACTGGCCGGTGATCCGGGCGGGAAACAGCCAGAACTCCGCGGACCTCGCCCGGGCCCTGATCGATCCGCTGCCCGACCATCCGGTGCTGGTCCTGACGGACGACCTGGTCGCCGGTCGTCTGGCGCGCGCGGCAGCGTTGACCCAGCCCGGGGTTCCCGCCCACGTCTTCCTGGAGACGGCCCGCGGGCCCGTTCCAGAGTACCGCACCTGGCTTGCCCACCGCTCCACCTCGGCGATTCCCGAGCTCGCCCGCTTCGGCTCGGTGGTCGAGAACGTCGCCGGAGTAACCACGGAAATCGTCGCCCAACTCGCGACAGCCGGACGGGCCTATTATCTGCACCCCAGCTTCGGGTTCTTCTTCGAGCACGTTCAAGGGCAGCCCGCCGGGATCATTCGAGTCCTGGCCCCTCAGCCGGAAGAGTTCGTTCCGATGGTGGCCACCCCGGAGCAGATGACGAGCGCCGTGAAGGCGTGGGACGAATACTCCAATGGCTGGGCGGCCGTGAAGGTATCCCGCCGGCTGGGCACCAAGGACGCGGTCGTGCTGGGTGAAATCTGGTCGCGGGCGGCCAATGCCCTGGGAGTGGACGCGCAGCGTCTGGGCCGGTTGGAGGAAGCCGGACGCCTGTTTGCGGAGGCGCTCGAGCTGAATCCGGAGAACCTCTCCGCTCAGGTCAATGTCGCGGTGAACGCCGAACTGCAGGCGAGTCGGCCCCTCCCGCCGGAACTCAATGCCCCCGTTGCTCACACCTCGGCCATTTCGGCCCTCAACCGGGGGGGGCCCATCGATGAGCCCGTCTTTCTCCGCAACCACGCCCGCGCGCTGCTCCTGGCGATCGAGCGTCTTCCGCGGCAGGCGTGGGATACCTTCTTTCGGTGGGAGCAACTGGCCCCCGGTGATCCTTTGCCCCAACTGGGCTTGGTCGAAGCGCTGCTCCAGGGAGGGCAACACACGGCCGCCCGCGCGGCCCTGGATCGACTGGCCCGGCCGGAGGCGACGCCGTCGTCCTCACGCGACTTCATTTCGAGCCTGCAACGGCTGGAGATCTATTACACCCTCGCCCAAGGGGACTTGGCGGAGGCGGAGAAACAGATCAAGGCGGCCCGAAACCAGTTCGCCGCCGACATTTCGTTGCTGAATTTGCTG
Organism: uncultured Verrucomicrobiota bacterium; assembly: GCA_964474315.1. Classification (GTDB taxonomy): domain Bacteria; phylum Verrucomicrobiota; class Verrucomicrobiia; order Limisphaerales; family UBA9464; genus UBA9464. Next base: position 17,962 of record CAYYSX010000027.1, read on the forward strand.
ACCGAACTCTACATCCGGCAGGGGCGTCTCGAGGAGTCGATCCCGCTGTTGGAACAGTGGCGAAAACTTCGGCCGGAAGAACCCGCGCCGACCTTGCGTCTGGCGGCCATCCAGGTGACGCGGGGTCAGTTCGAGCCCGCCTTGCGCCTGCTGGACCAAGTGCTGGTCATGCAACCGGAGAACCTGAATGCCCGTCTCAACCGGGCCCTCTGCTTCCTGCGACTCGACCGCCTCGATGACGCTCGACGGGAGTACCGAGCGGTGTCCGAGAAGATTCCCGACTATCCCGCCGCCCGGTTCGGTCTGGCCGAAATTGCGCTGCGGCGCGGCGAGACCAACGACGCCTTGGGCCATTTCGAGAAGTATCTCCAGTTCGCGCCGACCAACACCCTGGAATACTCGAACGTGGTGGAACGCGTGGCCGGCCTGCGCAACCCGTCTCGTTGAATCCCGCCGCGTCCAGGACGGCGGACGTTTCCATGCGCGTCACGCACGTCATCACGCGGCTCATCGTGGGGGGGGCACAGGAAAACACGGTGGCGTCGGTACTGGGCCTGCGGCGGATTCCCGGATTCCACGTTGATTTGATTTCCGGTCCCACGACTGGCCCGGAAGGTTCTCTCGAACCCCAGGTCGCGGCCGAGCCAGGTTGCCTGACGTTACTCCCCGAACTGATCCGTCCCGTGCGGCCTTGGAGTGACTTTCGCGCTTACCAGAAGCTGACGACTCATTTCCGCCGGGAACGGCCCGACCTGGTGCATACTCACAGTGGCAAAGCCGGGGTGTTGGGCCGGCTGGCGGCGAGCGCGGCAGGCGTCCCCCTGATCGTCCATACCATTCACGGACCCAGTTTCGGCCCGTTTCAAGGCTGGCTGCCCAACCGGGTGTTCACCGCGGCCGAGCGCAAGGCGGGGCGAGTCACCGATCAGTTCGTGGTGGTGGCCGACGCCATGACGCGGCAATACCGGGCCGCGGGAATTGGCAGCGAGGATCGCTTCACCCGGATCTTTAGTGGCTTCCCTTTGCAGCCCTTCCTGGACGCCTCGCGGGATCCTGATTTGGCGTTTCGACTCGGCCTCCGGCAGGGCGACATCGTGGTGGGCAAGATCGCCCGATTGTTTGAGTTGAAGGGGCACGACGATCTGTTTTCGGTGGCACCGGCCTTGGTACGGCAGTTCCCCAACCTCAAATTCCTGTTGGTGGGCGACGGACCTCAGCGGGCGCGCTTCGAAAAACGTGCGGCCCAGCCCGACCTTCAGGGACACGTCCTCTTTGCCGGTCTGGTGCCACCGGAGCAGGTGCCTGGTCTGGTGGGCCTGATGGATGTGCTCGTTCACCTGTCCCGCCGCGAGGGACTGCCACGAGCCCTGCCTCAGGCGCTGGCCGCCGGCCGGCCGGTGGTGGCTTACGACTGCGACGGGGCCAACGAGGTGTGCCGGGACGGAGAAACCGGCTTTCTCGTTCCTCCCGGTCAGGTGAACCTGCTGGCCGCTCGACTGGCTCTGCTGCATCGCGACCGGGAACTGCGGTTTCGGCTGGGAGCCGCGGGCCGCGAGTTCGTACGCCACGCTTTCAGCGTCGAGCGCATGGTGGATGACCTACACCATCTTTACCTCCGCCTTCAGAGCCGAAGACCCCCAGAAGTCAATGCGGGCGCCGGCGTCCTGACATGACCTTTCCCTTCAATGCTTACGTGCTGGCCTTCAGCGGGGCGTTCCTGGTGACGCTGGGCACGCTCCCCTTATGGAGGGCCTGGTGCGAGCGCCAGGGGTGGGTCGATGATCCCGGTCACCGGAAGATTCATTACCGGCCCGTTCCGCTGGCGGGCGGGTTAGCGGTGTTCACGGGCATGGCGGCGGTGATCCTGGGCGCCCTGGCCGTGGTCCAGTTGCAACTGCTCACTCCCGAGGCCGTCGAAAAGCTGTCGTACGGACTGGGACGGCGCGCGCCGGAACTCACGGCCATCCTGCTGGGAGCGCTGGCCATGCTGATCCTCGGCTGGTGGGACGACCGTCACGAGTTGAGTCCGGCCCTGAAGTTTGCCGGACAGTGCGTGGTGGCCCTGACGGTCGCCGGCGCCGGGGTTCGCGTTACCCTCTTCGTTCCCAGCGCCGCCTTCAGTTATGGGATCACCGTGCTCTGGATTCTAACCGTCACCAACGCCTTGAATTTCAACGACAACATGAACGGGCTGTGTGGCGGGCTCGGCGCGATCGCCGCCGCCTGGATCGCCTTTCATGCCGGCCGGGAGGGACAATACCTGGTGGCGTCGCTGGCGCTGTTGGTGTTGGGCGCGCTGCTGGGATTCCTCCCGTTCAACTTTCCCCGTGCCTCGGTCTTTCTGGGGGATGCCGGAAGCCATTTGGTGGGGTTCCTCCTCGCCGTGTTGTCCATTCTGCCTCATTTCTATTCGCCCCAGCAGGCGAATCCCAGCCGGTGGGCGGTATTAAGCCCGCTCTTCATCCTCGCCGTTCCGTTGGCCGACCTGGCCTCGGTGGTCTGGATTCGGAGCCGGCAGAGACGTCCGTTCTGGATTGGCGACAACAACCATTTCTCGCACCGCCTGGTCCGCGCCGGACGGACCCGAATCCAAGCGGTGCTGATCCTGTGGGCGGCCGCGGCGATCGCCGGCGCCGGAACCCTGTTGCTCTTCTGACCGTCCAGCTTGTTCCCGTGCGCTGAACTTTCTAGCCTCCGCCCATGAGATTGAAGTGCTCCTGGAGGTTATCACGGTGGACGACGGCAGCGGCTGGAATTTGGGGTCTGTGGGCGGTGCTGTCCGCCCATGCCGCCGAGCTCAAAACCCGCAATGTGTTCCTGATTACCACCGACGGGTTGCGGCAGGAGGAAGTGTTCACTGGCGTGGAGGAGATCCTTTTGTCGAAAGAGTACGGCAACGTCGGCAACACCAACGCGCTCCGGGCCGAGCTCTGGCGGGCGGACGGGGAAGAACGCCGGGCGACTCTGCTGCCGTTCCTGTGGGGCACCGTGGCCAAACAGGGGCAGATCTGGGGAAACCGCGCGAAGGGCAGCGAAGTGCGCGTGACCAATGGACGGAATTTTTCCTATCCCGGGTACAACGAATTCCTCACGGGCTATGCGGATCCCAAAATCGACAGCAACGACAAGAACCTGAACGCGAACACGAACGTTCTCGAATGGCTCAACACCCGGCCGGACTTCCGCGGTCGGGTTGCCGCCTCCATCAACTGGGACGTCCTGCCGTGGATCCTGAACGCGCCCCGCGCCGGCTTTCCGGTCTGGAGCGGCTTCGACGTTCCGGCGGGCACCGTGCCTTTGCCCGTTCCCGAGGCGTTGACCGAACTGGTGAAGCACGGCCGTACCGTGTGGTCGGGAGTGTTGCTCGACACCTTCGTAGGCTATGCGGCGAAGCACGCCGTCCAGAGCCTCAAGCCCCGCGTCTTGTATGTGTCGTATGGCGAAACCGACGACTGGGCGCATGAAGGCAGCTACGAACGCTATCTGCGGGCCGCCCAGGGGTTCGACCGATTTCTCAGTGACCTCTGGACGCTGGTGCAGTCGATGCCGGAGTACCGCGACCAAACCACATTCGTCATCACCGTGGATCATGGGCGGGGCCCGGCGCCAGTGGCCTGGAAGAATCACGGACGGGAGATCGTGGATTCGGCCTACATGTGGCTGGCCGTGATCGGGCCGGACACCCCGGCGTTGGGAGAGCGGTCCAACGTGCCGCTCATCCGCCAGGCCCAGGTGGCGGCAACCGTGGCGGCCTTCGCGGGTGAGGACTTTGTCGCGGCGTTTCCGCAAGCCGCTCCCCCGGTGGACGGAGTGCTCGGGCGACCGTGAGCCCGGGTCTCCAGCGGTCGGGCGAGCGGGTCCCCGGGCTGGACACCCTCCGCTTCGTCTGCGCGATGTGGGTGGTTTTCGCGCACTTGCCCCTCTTCCCGGTCGATCAATGGTTCGGCAAGGACCACCTGGGGGAGCTGATCCTGCGCGGGGTCCTCAAGAACCTGTTCTGCGGTCCGGCCGCCGTGATGGTGTTCTTCGTCATTTCGGGTTTCTGCATCCATTTCCCTCAGCGCAACGGCCGGCCGCTGGCCCTGGCCGCCTTCTATGCCCAACGCTTCCTCCGCATCGGGATCCCTTTTGCCGTGGCGGTATCCATCGGTTACGCCGCCGGACTCGGGGGCCTGAAGATCGGTTGGGAAAGCTTTCGCATCGGTGCCGAACACCGGGAGGAAGCGGAACTGACGGCGAGCATCCTGTGGAGCTTGGTGGCCGAGATGACTTATTATGCGTTGTATCCCGCGCTCCGGCTCGCCGCGGGACGAATCTCTTGGAAGGGGGTTCTCGCCGGGGCCTATGTCCTGGCGCTGACGATTCTCCTGACCGATCCCCGGGCCCGTTATTTTCCCCACTTCGGCAACACCCTGACGCCTTGGATTGGCCTGCCTTCCTGGTTGCTGGGAGTCCTGCTGGCGGAACGTTTCCACACCTTCAAAGAGGCACCCGTAACTCGGCGGCAGATGTGGTGCTGGCGAATCGGCGTGGCGGTCACGGCCTCCGGACTGCAAGCCCTGTTTTTTCATCCGCCTCCGTTTTTCCCGTACGTCGGCTATCCGTGGACCCTGCAGTTTTTCGCCGTCCTCGCGCTCCTGTGGCTGGAACGGGAAATTCGCTGGTGGCGGCGCCATCCACCGCCGGCCTTGCTGGAATGGGCCGGCGGATGGAGCTACTCAATTTACTTGATGCATATTGCCGCCCCGGCGGTCACGGGGAACCTGCTGCACTGGCTGGGGCGCCCGGCCGTGCCCCTGCCGGCGCTCCTTCTCCTCCGCCACGTCATGGTGTTCCCCATCTGCTATCTGTTCGCCCGGTTGGTAGAGTTTCCGTCGTGGAGTCTGGCGCGGCGCGTGGGGGCGCGACTGCGGGGCCGTCCCGCGACGGCACCCGCTCCCGTATCGGTCTGATGAGTGGGGCCTCCCTCCGGATGTCCCTCAGTTCTTACGCGGCCGCCGCCAGTTCGGGCCAGAGATGAGCGCTCATGCGCATGCCGGCGGCGAATGCATCGAGGGAGAATTTTTCGTCGGGCGAGTGCGGATTGTCGTCGGGCAACGCCATGCCGAGCATCAGGGAATCGGCCTTCAGATGCTTCTTGAAGCTGGCGATGATGGGGATGCTGCCCCCTCCGCGGGCCAAGAGCGCATCGTGACCGAACCCCGCCTTCGCTGCCCGAAGACACGCCTGCGCCAGCGGGCCGGAGGGATCCACCAGATAGGGCCCCCCGCCCTGCCCTTCCGTGAGCGTTAGCTTCACGGTGGGCGGACAGATGGCTTTCAGATGCTTCTTCACCAGAGCCAGGATCTTCTTCGGCTCCTGGTTGGGAACCAGACGCATGGTCAGCTTGGCACTGGCATAGGAGGGGATGATGGTCTTGCCGCCTTCCCCTTGGTAACCGCTGGTCAGGCCGTTGATTTCGAAGGTCGGCCGGGCGGTGCGCTGTTCCTCCGCCGTGAAGCCGGCCTCGCCGAACAACTGGGGAACACCCAATGATTTCCGAAAGCTCTTTTCGTTGAACGGCAACTGGGCGAGTTGCCGGCGTTCGTAAGCGGAAAGCTTTTGCACGTCATCGTAGAAGCCCGGGATGGTGATCCGGCCGCGCCGGTCGCGGATCTGCGCCAACATCTGGCATAAGACCATGGCCGGGTTGTCCACACAGCCGCCATAGATACCGGAGTGGAGATCCCGATCCGGTCCGTCCACCCGAATCTCCAGCGGCGCCATGCCGCGCAGCGCATAGGAAAGCGTCGGATGCTTCAAGCTGGGGATATCGTTGTCCGAGACCACCAGCGCCACGCAGGCGAGGTCCTTCGCATGTTTCGGCAGGAATTCGTACAGGGATTTGGAACCGACCTCTTCTTCTCCCTCAATGAGGAAAGTAATGTTGCAGGGCAACTCGGTGCCGGACTGCAACCACGCCTCGACCGCGTTGAGATGAGCCAGGTGCTGCCCTTTGTTGTCGCTGATGCCACGCGCATAGATGTTGCGTCCCTTGCGCCGGGGCTCGAAGGGAGGGGCCGTCCACAACTCGAACGGCTCGGGCGGTTGCACATCGTAGTGCCCGTACACCAGAAACGTGGGCTTCCGAGGATCGAAGTTCGGAGTCCTCGCAATGACCACCGGGTAGCCGGAGGTTGGATGAATCTGAGTCTCCAGGCCCGCCCGACGGCTGCGCTGGGCAATCCATTCCGCACAGCGCTTCAGGTCGTCCTTATGCTTGGACTGGGCGCTGATGCTGGGGATACGGGCGTATTCGCAGAGTTCGTCAATGTAACGTTCTTCATTGCTGGCCAGGTGGGTGAGAACGGCGTCGAGAGACATAAGATATGATTAAGAATGGGCTGATGGTGAAGCGGCCCGAGTCACTGACCTTCCGGCCGGGGCAAGTCAAGCGGATTGGCGGGTGGATTAGTCGTTCCGGATGCGGGCTGGGTCGGACTGGCGGTCGGAGCATTGGTGTTGGCCGCGTTGGTGCGGGAACCGCCGCCGAGCAGACCGCGGAGGAGACTGGCCCCGGCGCCGGAGTTCGTGGCGCCCTCGCCTCCCAGGGCGCGGTCCAACGCCCCTCCCAACTGGTTCACGCCACGGTTGACCAGCTCTCCGGCTGCACCCGGCAATTGGGTGGCGGCCTGAGCCAACGCCAGTGCGTTGATGTCGGGTCGTGGCACACCCACGGTTCCACGCACGGTCAGGAACGGAGGCAACGGTTCCATCTTCCCTTCACGCGGCAGAGAAACCGTGATGGGAAGCGCCAGCGCGGAATTCGTCCAAATGTCGGCGAGCTGAATCGTTCCCTGCGCCTCCCCGGTGAAGGCGGTACTACCGGCGCGGACGGATTGGAGGTTCAGATTCCCCTGCCCCGCCGTGATCCGGGCTTCGACGAATTGGAGAGGCGATTGAGCCAGGTTCGGTAGCTGAAGCGCCCTCGAAAGCGTGGCCACCACGGACGCCACGGACGGGGATTGGAGAGCGCTGATCTGGTAGTCGAGGTTCGTCGCGGAGAACTCCAGGTTTCCAGTCAGATTCTTCCGGAGCTCAGCGCCTTCCATCCCGGCCCCCGCCAGCTTCATCCGACCGGACAACGTCCCCTGAAGATCCATCAACGAACCACTGAGTAGGGATAGCGCCAGCGGCGATACGGGCACGGACTGAAGCTCGGCCGCCAGATCATACCGGTATCCTGCCACGCTAACATCGACTTCCCCGGTCGCGCTCACCGGGGCGTCATTCACGGTGAGGGAAAGAGGGTCGAGGCGAATCTTGCCGCGGTCGATTCCCACTTTGGCAACGACGTTTGACGCGGCCATTTCGCGAAGAAACAGCGCCGCAATCCGGGCCTCGGCGGTAAACGGGTCCAAGGGGAGTCGGAGAGGTTCACCCAACCGAGGGTTGGAATCGGATGGAGCCGCCGTGGGTGACGCGGCGGACGAGGCGGTTTCGTCGCCCGCGAAGACGTCGTATAACGGCGTGAGATCCATTCCTTCGCTGGTCAGGGTGAGGGTGCTGGGGGCGGGTTGCTGGGGGCTGAAATCGAATTGGCCCACGGCTTCCAGCCGGTTTGAGGCCAGTGAGGTAGGACCCAAATCCACCACCAAACGATGCAGGTCCAACGTCTGCCCGCGCTGGGCGGCCTCGACGTCCACCCCAAAGGCCAGCGGTTCGGTCGGCAGTCTTCCGGCGGGGTCCTGCGCCACGAGGCGGCTCACCTTCAAGGCGGACTTCAAGGACGACTCGCCCCGGAGATCCACCTGCAGCTTCCCATTCCAATCCAGCGACACCGATCGGAGTTCGTTGGGAGCGATCGCCGCGGCAAAAAACGGACCCACGGCTTTCTCGTTCAGGTTCACGGTCCGGAAATCAAACGCGCCTTTCCGGGACCGGAAGTCGTAGTCGCCCCGGACATCGAGGCTCCCACCCGCGTCGGCTCCGGAACGCAACACCAGCGACCCACGCCGGAGCGACAATCCCTGCGCCGTCAGCGTGGCTGCCGTTTCCAACTGAGCCTGGTAGTCGCGCAAGACGACCCCGTGTACCTGCCCCGCGAGTCCGCTCAGAGTGATTCCCGCCGTTCCATTGGTTTGCCCCAGCCGAATGTTCAACTGGCCGGCGAATTGAGCGAGGCCCGAGTTCAGATGGACCCCTTCCACTGGATACACTTGGAGCGCGGCCGGGAGCTGCACCTCCACCGAAGCCTGAGCTCCCACCTGACCATTACGCTGGTTCCAGTTCACCAACCCGGAACCTTTCGCCAGCGGACGCCCACCGTGTCGGACCTCTCCAGCCGCCTGTTCCAAGATGAACACCTGAAAATCTTCCACCGAGCCGGTCAGCTTCAGGGTCAGATCCAAATCGCTCAGCTCCTGCCCGACCGCCGTCAACGCCAATTGCTGCACCGCACCTTCTGCGGACACTTTCAACCGCCGGCCATCCTGATCCGCCTTCACACTGGCCTCCAGGTTGAGCCGACCGGACGGCCAGTTGGTCCCGGCCACCGACCGCCACGGTTCCAGGTCGAATTGTTTCACGGAAAGCGCATAGGTGGATTCGCGAAATCCAGGTGCGGACGACGCCCAGGCAATGTTCATCGGTCGGTCGAAGCTGCCCTGGACGACCGGAGTCCCCGCCTGTTGAACCGACAGGTCCCCCTTCTCGATCAGGGCCGTCTTTTCCTCGAAGTTGACCTGTAGCTTGTAGTCGAGCGTGGCATCCAGGACCGGCGTCGTGCCGGCGGACGACCTCACCGACAGTCGATCGATGGCCAGTTGGCCGAACGAGGCGAAAATCTGACCGCGCTGAACCCAGTCGATGCGACCCTTGGCGGAAACGGTGGTTTGTCCCAGATCGAGGCCGGCCATGGCGCCCGCGATTCCCAGTGTGGTTCGGTTGATTTCCTTCAGTTCGTAGGTCAACCGCGCCTCCTTCTTGCCCAGATCGAACGGTCCACGGACCGTCAACGCACCGACCGGACGGCTCGATTCGGCGACACTCAACTCCAGTTTTCGCAGCTCCTGGGCCGCGGCATCGATGGTCCATTGCGCGGTCACGTTGCCGAACTCGTGAAAGCTACCGATGGCGTCCGTCACTCCAACCTTGAGGGTTCCCTCCAACCGGGCGGGTTGGGCCTTGGCATCCAGGTCGAAACTGAACGCGCCGGTCAATTGAGATGACAGCCGGTTGGTGACATTCGCGGTGAGCCCCAAGGTCGCTTTGAGGTCCAGCTTTCCCGAGGCTCCATTGGCCAATTGGTCCAGCGTCACCTCGAGGCCGCCGATCTCCACGCTGGTGGATCCGGTCGGTCCCTCGGAGGTCTGTCGGAGCGTGCCCTGGCGCAAGGTGACATTCCTCACGTCCCACCGCGGTGATTCTCCCGCGCTTCCGGGCTGGCTCGATACTTGGTTCTCGGCCAGCGTGTCGAGTAACGGCGTCAGGTTGCTGGTGCCATCCGGATGTCCCACCACGGTGATGACCGGCGTGTCCACCCAGGCCTCCGACACCTTCAGCGTACCGCCCAGGATGGCGAACAGCCCGTAGCGCAAGCGTACCTCCTCCGCGGTGGCCAGGGTTTCCGCGCCCCGTGGGGTCAGCTTCACCTGGCGCAGCGTGAGCGAGGAGAACGGACGAAGTGAGAGGCCCTCCACCGTTAGCTCGCTGTTCAAGGAGGAAGCGATCTGCGGCACCACCACAGCGCGAAGAAAGAGGGCGCTGGTAAGGACGAAGTACAGCGCCACCAGGAAGGCCGCGAATCCACCCAGAATCAGCGGCCAGCGACGACGCGGTTTGTATCGGGAAGCATCCACAATCGGTGAAATTCAGGGGTTTTCCAACAGGCTCAAATAGTCGGCGATCCCGGCCGCCGGGGTGAACTGGGGAGTGAAGCCCAGCTCGTTCTTCACCCGCTTCATGTCGGCCTGGGTATGCGGTTGGTAGAAGCTGTAAGGATTCTCGAAATACTCGGCGGCCAGCTCCGTGCCGAGCTCGCGGTTGAGCACCGCGATCACTTCGTTGAAGGAAAAGGCGTAACCGGATCCGCAGTTGTAGATGTCGCTCCGCTTGGCGTTGAGGGCATGAATCGTCAACGCCACCACGTCCTTCACATAGACGAAATCCCGCTTGTGTTCTCCGGCCTTGAAGACGCGCGGTCGTTTCCCGGCCTTCATCTGGGTGTAGAGCTGGTAGATCATGCTCGCCGCCGCTTTCTTGTGGACCTCCCGGGGACCATAGACGTTGAAGTACCGGAGGCCGACAATCCGCCACGCCGGAAAACGCCGGGCGAGATCCCGGGCCAGGTTGTCGAGCTGCACCTTGCTGAAGGCGTAGATGTTCGCCGGAGCCGGCTCCTGATCCTCACGCTGCACCCCGGAACAGATCCCGTAGGTCGCCGCCGAACTGGCATAGACCAGCGGCGTCTGATGCGGCTCGGCAAACTCCAGCAGCCGGCGGAATCCCTCGATGTTGTCCCGCGCCTGCAGGGCCTGGTCATGGACCGTGGTGTCCGTGATGGAGGCCTCGTGGAAGATCGCGTCGAACACCAGATCCTTGAACTGGGCCGCCCAATCCAGACGCGACACGTCGGCCGTGACGAAGTCTCCTTTGAACCCCTGCAGATTGCGGAAGTCACCCGACCGGAAGTCGTCCACCACCACGATGCGGGCTTCCGGATGCCGGTTTTGCAGTTCCAAGGTGAGATTGGAGCCAATGAAGCCCGCACCGCCAGTGACGAGGATGTTGCGCACAGAGGCACAAGGTACGGTCACGCCCCAGAGCGGCAAGCGGGATAAGGGGAGCGTCCGCCGTACCGCAGACCTGTGAAAGCTCCAAAGGCCAAGCTCCAAGCTCCTGGCCCCACCCGAACCGCCCGGGAAGCTGGACGTTGGGGACATTGGCCGTCGAGAGCATCCGGCGTCTTCTTCTCCACGCCCGTTGGTTTCCGTGGCCCCCAGGCGACTCCACCCGCCCGGTCGGCTGAGGACAGCCGACGCTACAGGCCTTCCGTTTCGGTCCTCCGTCCTCTCTCCCCCCGGCTCCGCCACCTGGCCAACAACGGAGATGCGCCCTGGGATTTGGCTTTTGGAGCTTGGGCGGAGCCCCGCTCCACCTCGGGATTGCGAAGCCGGCCCGGCCGGTGGAGCTTCCTCACGCTGCATGTTCTCCCTCCGCCTCACCCGACCGGCCGGCCTCGCCGGAAGAATCGTGGGCCTGCTGGTTCTGGTCGGCTCGTCGTTTCTGGAAACGGCCGCTGCCGATCTTCCCAAAGACTTCGTCTGGCGGGTCCAGGGGAAGCCCGGAACGCTCTATCTGGCCGGTTCATTGCATGAACTCCGGGCCCGCGATCGGCCGTCTCCCTCCCTGTACGAAGCCTATGCGCGCTGTGATCGGATGGTGCTGGAGGCGGACCTTTCCGAATTCGAACAGCCCGAATTCCAGGCGCGACTGGCGCAACTGGCCGCCCTTCCCGCCGGAAAGTCCCTCGCGTCCCGCCTCGATCCCACCAGTCGGGACCAATTGAAAGAAATCGCCCGCCGTCACCGGCTTCCCGATGACGCCTTTGACCGGTACCAGCCATGGTTTGCGAGCTCCTATGCCGCGCTCTTGCTGCTGGAGGAAGCGGGCTTCCGGGGAGATCACGGAGTGGACCGTCAGTTTTTCGACCGGGCGGTGCGCGAAGGAAAGCCCCGGGTGTTCCTGGAGACGGGACAGCAGCAACTCGACCTGTTGACCCGCATTCCGGAGGCCGAAGCGTTGGACTCACTACGGCAGGACTTGCAGGGCGGTGTGGACTATGCGCGATCCCTGGTGGAGGCGTGGCAGCAGGGCGACGCCGCCACGCTGGAGCGCCTGACCATCGCCGACGCCGAGGTGACGCCCGTGTCCTTCCGCCGCCTGGTGGTGGACCGCAATCTCGCCTGGCTGCCGCAACTGGAGCGCATGCTCGCGCAGACCAACTACACCCTCGTCCTGGTCGGTGCCGGACATCTGGTCGGCACCAACGGCCTCGTCGAACTCGTCAAGCAACGCGGCTATCCGGTGGTGCAACTGCCCGCATCACCTCCGGCTCTCAAACCTGCACCGTGAAGGCGGCCGGCGAGGGAGCGGGACGGGTATCGCCGTTCAAGCGCGAATACGGCTTCCACCCGTGGTTCCAATCGTAGGCTTCGAGCCCGTGGAAACGCTTCTTGTAATCCATGCTGGAGGGCTTCGCGAGGGCGTAGCCCGGATAGTACAGTTCGCAGCCCAACTCCCGGGCGAAGCGGATTTCCTGCAGCATGGTGAACAGTCCCAGGCTGCGGTCGCTCCACGCCGGCTCAAAAAAACCGTACAGGCTGGCCACGGCCCGATGTCCCTTGGCCAGGTAGCTCACGGCCACCAACTCATCGCCGGCCAGGACGTTGAACTCGAAGGCCGGAACCGGCACCGCCGACGGATCCGGTCCGACGAAGTCATCCAGCGCATTGGGAATGCTCTCCGTAAACCGTTCCTTGTGCCGGTCGAACAGATCGCGCCGCGCGTCATCCACGACCGCCGACCGCTGGACCACCTGGAGATCGGCGTTCCGCCGCAGGATGCGCCGCTGGCTGTCCGACAAAGCAAACTGGTCCAGACGAATGCGCAGGTGAACGAGCGGCGTCACTTCTCCCCGCCAATGCAGGACGGACTGCCGAAAAAAAGTCGTACCGAGATACCACCAAGCGCCGGCCCATAGATCGTCCATCACCCGGGCGGGAACCGACCAGCTCGCAAACACATCTTCCAGTTGCGCCCGCACGACTGCTAACAAACGAAGAGCCCTTCGCCCGTCAATGACGAACTCGTCCCACCTCGCAGAGAGTCAGGGAGGAAGCATCTGCCCGGTCGGAGTCACGACCACCTCCCGTGTTCCCTTGGGAACGGGAGTGCGGGTCTGGTGGCCGCCCGGCCAGGTGACGTGCAGTACCGCCTCACCCGCCGGCTCTTCCGGCCAGGCCAGTACACTCACCGCACTGTCCTGCGACCACCAGCCCGAGCCGCCATGTACCTCCCGCGCCGGCCCGTGCTGCCCGCCCACCTCCAACCGCAGCACACTCCCCAGTCCCGTCAGGTTCCCGAGCGGCCCAGCCAGCTTCACCCGCAGCCCGGGACGTCCCCCTTCGTTCCGATACAGCCGCGTGTGCCCACCGTTTTCTGCTATCACCAAATCCACCCGTCCGTCTTCGTCATAATCCCCCAGCGCCGTTCCCCGGCCTTCCCCGTACACGCGGATGCCGCTGCGCGACGCCGGTACCGCCTCCAAGCTCCCATCTCCCAGACCCCGCAACCACAGACTGCGTCCGCCGTCCAAACGTCCCCGCTCCTGCTCTACTCCAAAAAAATTCTGGCTCACCACCACATCCTCCCGACCGTCCCCATCGACATCCCCCACGCTCACCCCAAACACCGGCGCCAACTGCGCCTCCAAGGGCAGCGCCTTCCCTTCGAACTTCCCACCCCGGTTCAACCAGACCATCGAGTCCACGGTGTTGACCCGCAGACGTTCCCACCGGCTCAGGTCCACCATCTGCTCCAACGCCGCCGCTCCGTACTCCCGATAACTCCCAAACCGCCCCACCCATCCGGGAATCGCCGCCTGCATCGTCCGCCAATCCCGTCGCGGCACGTCTCGTCCCTGTTCCCGATAAGCCTCGATCACCTCCCACGTCCCGTTGCCGTCCACATCTCCGTGATACACCACCGGCTCGCCCCACAGCGTTTCCTCGGTGTTCCGCCCCCAGTTCCCCACCACCAAATCCAGCCGGCCGTCTCCATCCAGATCTCCGCTGGTCACGCCCGTCCACCAACCCAAATACTCCTTCAGCCCCCAAGCTTCGGTCGCGTCGCGCAACTGCCCACCCTGATTCGCATACACCCGCACCGGCCCCCACTCGCAGGTCAGGACCAGCTCGGGCAACCCGTCGCCGGTCAGGTCCGTCCACACCGCCCCGCTCACCAATCCGACCTGCTGGAGCAACCGGCTGTTCTCCACGTCCTCCACCCATTGGCCTCCGTGCTGGCGGTAAATCCGGGAAGAGGCCGCTTGTGGGTAACGTCCGGGAATGACTCGACCCGCCACCAGGAGATCCAGATCCCCATCGCCATCCAGATCCCCCAAGGCCAAGGCCCCCACACTCGACTCCCAGGCCGGCACGGCGTCGCTTCCCTGGACGTCGCCGAAGAACGCCTCGTAGGCTCGCACACCCTGACGCTGACCGCTTTCGTAACTGGACTGGCCGACCAAAACCGCTCCTGCGCCCGTCTCCCTCCGAAAGATCACCACCCCGGTTTGATCGTCCGGGACCTTCTCGCGCCAAGCTTCGACCCGCACCGGGGTCAACCCACCCCGTCCATTTCCTGCCCAGACCCGCAGCGTTCCGCCCCGTCCACTGCCCACCACGAGATCATCCTTTCCGTCTCCGTTGATATCCCCCCAGGCCACTCCCGGCCCTTCCTGACTCAAGCGCCGCGGCAGCAGTGGTTGACGGGCAAAATCATCGTAGTCGCTTTCCTCGTGCCGGTGGTCCAACACCTCGCTCACCTCCCGGAACAAGGTTCTTTGTTCCACTGCCGGTGGGGGTGGCTCCTCCTGGGCCCCCGTTTCCTCCACCTCACAAATCGTGTTGGGCCGGACTCCCGCCACCCGGCTCACCTTTCCGCTGCGCCAGCGGACTTCCACGCTGAGGTTGGTGCTCTGGCCGGCAGCAAACACCCGCAGGGCCTCTCCTCCCGAGAGGTACCGGCCTCCACTGATCATTTCCTGGCTTTGTTCCACGGGACCGCCGCGCACGATGATCCGCGCTCCCATCCCCTGGGTATTCCCGCCCGCTCCCTTCAGCCGCACCGCCACCCGGGGAGCGCTCCCCTGATTGCGCAGAATCACCGCCGCTCCATTCAACTGATTGAGCACCAAGTCCAGATCCCCATCCCCGTCCAAATCCCCTTCGGCCATCCCGTTGCTCACCCCCACCACGTCGAAACCCCACTCCCGGCTCGCCTCTCTGAACCTCAAGTCGCCCTCATTGCGAAACGCTACGTTGGCCGAATTGAGGGGCGGAAACAGATCCAATGTCCGATGCCGGACTTCCTTTCCCGCGCTCCGATTCCGTTCGGCCAACCGGAGCAGCGCATCGGAATCAGTCATATCATGACCATTGCCATTGGCGATCAACACGTCTTCCAGGCCGTCCAAATCCACGTCGAGAAACACGACTCCCCAGGACCAGTCGCTGGCCTGCAGGCCGGCCAGCGGTGCGGCTTCGGCATAGGTCCCGTCACCCCGATTCAAAAAGAAGGTATTCCGCAAGGTTTGCGGACGAGCCGCAGTTCCTTCCCGATCCGACGGCCAGCCCCACCAGGGAACCGGTGCCAACTCGAAATTGCTGCGCTGAACCATCCGTTCCTCATGACGCCGGGCGAACATGTCCACGACCAGGAAATCATCGAACCCATCGCGGTTCACATCGGCCACATCCACCGCCATCGAGGAAAACGAAGTCTTGCGTACCGCCAGGGGTGTTAGCGCCCGAAACCGGCCAGTCCCGTCGTTGATCCAGATCCGGTCCGGCGAGAAGAAGTCGTTGCATACGTACAGGTCCGGGGCCCCGTCCTGGTTGAGATCACGAAACTGGGCGGCCAGTCCCCAGTCGCGCAGCGGTTCGGTCAGCGGCCGTCCCGCTTCGTCGAGAAACCATCCCTCGGTCCATGAAACCGGCGTGAAGCGGCCCTTTCCATCGTTGAGATAAAGAACATTCGGCTCCCCCACCTCCAGCAGGACCGGGCCGGACGGGGTGCGCGCCATTTGAAACTGCTCGGCATGCTCCGGCGGGACAACCAACTGACCACCGACCTGACGCAGCCGGACCTGGGTGGGCTCAGTCAGTCCCTTGAAGCTGGAGGCGCGATAATTGACGACGTAGAGATCCAGATCGCCGTCCCCATCCACATCGGCCAGCGCCAGGGAATGGCTGCCGAAGCGCGGCAACAGCCCGGAATCGACCGCCACTTCAAAGATTCCCTTCCCGAGGTTGCGGAAGAGCTGCGTGCCGCCGCCCAGTGCGTTCACCAAAAGGTCCAGATGCCCATCCCCATCCACATCGGCAAACACGGCGCCGG
This sequence comes from uncultured Verrucomicrobiota bacterium, assembly GCA_964474315.1. GTDB lineage: Bacteria > Verrucomicrobiota > Verrucomicrobiia > Limisphaerales > UBA9464 > UBA9464. The sequence continues at coordinate 34,123 of CAYYSX010000027.1, forward strand.
TGGACCACTGCCCCTCGCAGACCACGCCCGCGGCCGAAGCCACGTCTTCAAATCGCCCGTTGCCGAGGTTGCGATACAGGGCGTTGGGACCTTCCAGACGGCACAGGTAGATGTCGCACCAGCCGTCAGCGTCGAAATCCCCCAGCGCCACCCCGGAGCCGTTGTCGAGAATGTGATTCTTCTCCACCGCCGCTTCGGAGACGACGTTGGTGAAGGTCACTCCGGTGACGGTGGCGGGCAGTTGGGTGAATCCAGGAGTACCGGCGGCCGGTACCGACAGGGGGTATTCACGGTAGCCGTCACGGGGAATCCCGGCCCCCCTCGTCGGAAGTAGGGCGAACACTCCGGCCAAACCGGCGGCCAAAAGCGCGGTTCGGATGGCGGTCCGAAAACCCTGCTCATGGGACGGCGACTGGCGGAACAAAACATTCACCGGAGAAAAGGAGGCCGGTCGGGATGCAGCGGGCGAGGCCGACCATCGGCGTGGTCCCGACGCTATGCGGCTGATGGTCAAATTCAACCGTCAGGCAGGTTAAAGGGGCATCTTGAATGAGTCCTTGCCGTGACCGTGACGGAGACAGAGGGCTGAAAGCTCCAACGGCCAAAGTCCCCGCGTTCGGAGTCCCGGCTTCAGCCGGTGGAGCGGTAAGCTGCTCCCACGGGTTGAGCTATCAATCGTTGCGAACGTAGGTGCGTGTAGCGTGCGGTGTCCTCACCGCACCACCGGCGTGCCAGCATCGAGTCGTGTG
>CAYYSX010000028.1:0-34374 GCA_964474315.1 uncultured Verrucomicrobiota bacterium
CCTGTGCGCTCCACCGTTTCGTCCGGCGCACGTCGCTGAGCTGAGGTCGTTAGACGGCACACCACACGTTATGCGCTATTACATACGACACGCCAAGGACGCGAAGGTTGAAGGTCCGTTCACGGTTGAGGCGTTGACCGAAGCTATTCGAAGTGGTCGGCTTCCTTCTGATGCGTTGGCATCGAGCGATCTCGGCGAGGATCTCAGCAGCTTGCAAGCTTGGCGTAGTTGCGACTGGTTTCCTCTTGCTGCGATTGCGGAGCTTCGAGGCGTTGTTCCGCCGTTGCCTGAGCCGCCAGCCAAGCCACAGCGCGTATCAGTGTTCACAGTGTTTGTTTATGTGGTGCTGGAGCTATCTTTTTCCTACCGCGCTATCACTGAGCAGCGTTGGTTTGTGTGCTTGCTTGCCGTTCTCATGGTTTACAGCGCTGTTCACACGATTATCCATTATGCCAGACAGAGAGAGACACGAAGTCCAGCCGTCTAACCCTGAAGCGCGATTGCCTCCGTGAGCACCAGAGGGCATGTCCCGGGGCGCCACTGGACTTCCAAAGACCCGTCCGATTGCTGGCGTTACTGCTCGCTTTCGGTTTCCCCCAGACGCTCGCCGCGCAGAACCCCGCCTGATGTCCGTCCGGTCACCGGGGAGATTTCCTGGTCCTCAAAGTAGCCTTGTTGGTCGGACGAAATTCCGTGAATCGCCTTTACACCAACGCCCGGCTCGGAACCGCTCCTTTGTCCAGTCTATCTCTGCAGGTCTCCAGCGCTGATGCCGCCCGGTTGACGCTCCGCGGCCCGGCCCTCACACGCCATCGCCTGCTCCACTCCACCAATCTTCAGGCCTGGTTCGAACATTCCATTGTGGAGACGGCGGCCGACGGACAAGCGGAACTGGACCTTCCTCTGACAGATTCCACCATCTATTTCCGGACGTTGACACTTTCGGAGTAAGGATGATACTAATAGATCGACAGAGGGACTGTCGGTGAACCATGCTGGTTAGGCGACTCGACACCTCTATGAAAATACCAACCTACACTTCGACGCCGGGACTCGACCGTTATCCAGAACGCGACCGCTTTACAGTTTATCGTGCGGCTCACAAGCGTTTGATGCGAGCGGACGCGGCCTATCGGCGGCAGTGGAGGGCATACGTTGCCGGGATGGTTTGCGTCGCGGTCATTCCTGCGTCCGGTGGGGTGGTCAGCGGCGGCGTTGGCCTACTGCTGTCGGCCGTGTCAGTGGTGGGCGTTGTGGCCGGTGTCGTTTATCTGGCATTTCAGCAACAGCGGTTCATGAATCAGAGGATTGGAGACGTATTACAACACCCAGTGGCCTAAACACAAGTCGGTTGAGTCGGACCGCCGCTTCACTTCTCCACTCGACGCTCGGCGACTAGCTGGAAGCGCCGGTTCCGCTCCGCCGTGCCTGTCAGCGGCCGTCGCTCACCTCGGTTATTCGGCAACGTCATGAACAAGATCCTTCAGGTAAAATGGCCCTGGACAACGATCTGGATCGAGTTCGCAGACGATTTCATCCGGCAGATCAAGGAGGCACTGCCGCCAGATCATGAGATGCAGCAGCACGAGATCTTTCCAGGCATCAAGCGGGACAGACAGCCCATCTTCATCGTGGATGACGACACCACTGGGCAGCGAATACTCATGAATTTTGAGAAGATGAAACGGTGGAAGAAGACGAAATACAAAGTGCCGACGATGCGCGTGTTCAAAGACGACCTTGAGATCGCGACCATGATCGAGCAAGACCATCAGGCGGCGTGTGCCAAGTACAATGCCGATGGCACCCAGAAATAGAAGCCGAACCAGACGCTTCAGCCAACGCCGGGTTCGCGCACAGCTTCTGGGCCTGCGCCAGTCACTCAACGTGGCTGAGCTCCGACGTTGCTAACCTTACCCCAAAGAAAACCCATGCAAGCTGACAACGAATTCGACGAAGCCTCAGAGGGCGCTTGGGTTGCGGAACAGCGGTCAAGGGTGGCAGACTACCTCCGAAAGCAGCGCGTGACCCACGGCAAAACTGGCGAATGGCCGGCCTGGCACGTTCAACCCTATCTTGCGATTTTCGCTATCGAGTCTTCCGCAGCTCCGGCGCGCATGGGCTGGTGGACGATCAGCGGAGATTGCCCGACAGACTATGTCAGTTTCTCCGACGCCACGGATCACCCCCGCAAAGCCCTATGGCACTTCGCACGGCATTGGGCGGAGGTTTCCTCATTCATGCTGCGCGGCGAGCAGCATCCAGAGACGGCAATCGGCACTCCAGACCAGTGGCCCGAGCTCGGCGACCTTCTCAAGCGCAGGTCCGAGTTGCTCGCTCAGTTCGCAGACGACGACACCTTCTGGAAATGACCGCAACGTTCAACAAGGGCGCTGCAGCGCTCCGGCCGTCGCGTTGGCTGCTTGTGCAGCCGCCACGCGAGCCCGTCTCACGGTCGCGAAGGTTCGAACGCGCGCCGCCACGTCCGGCGCTCCCCGTCGGCGATGGTCGCTGAGCTTGGGTCATTGACCAACACTCCATCGAACGGCGGCCCGGCGCAGTTGCAGTCGGCGCGCCCCATAGCCGCCGTTGCTGAGATCACAGAGTTTTGGAGCGAACGGGCATGAGGCGTGAGTGCAAGCAGCGCGATGAGCCGGGAGTTTACTTTGTGTATGAGACAAGGACGACTGATAACCTGGCACTCGGTGCTGCCGAGATTGAATCAGGACGTTGGATTCGCGCTGTTCTTCGACAGGACGTCTTCGATAGAGCGAAGGCGGGACTCGATCTGGCGTACGTCTTTGGCCCGCCGTGTGAAGGAAATGGCGAGCGCAATGACGATTCCCACAGCCACCAAGGCGAAAAGAGCCAACACCGCGGCGATCAACAGGATTTCGACGCCACCCAACATAGCCAGCATGGGAGTGTTCATGGAATGACTTCAGCGTTTCGTTTTCCGGGAGAGACCGTAACCAATCCGAAGAAAGTTGAACTGCCGCTTGCATGTTGTCAACGCGACGGAAGTCCTGTCCAGGGCGCATCTCAGTTTTCTGGAAGTGGCAGGGACGGTCTCTGGAGGGACCGTGTAGCGTCGGCTGTCCCCTGCCGACCTCCTGGGCGGCGAGAGCACCAGGCGTCCTCGTCTTCACGCCCGTTCGATCCAAAGCGCCGCACAGCGGCGCACTCCAAAGGACACCGTCACGCTCCGAAAATTGTTGCCGTCGCATGCAGGTCAGACGCTATCAGCGACGCGCAGGGGCAAAACACTTACGGAAACGCGTTGATCGTGCCGTAATATTCCACCGGCAGCGCGGCGCCTTCGGCGGTCGTCAGAGTGCCGCGAAGCATCAGTTGCATCGCTTGGCGCAACCCGGGCGTTCGTAACTGCACGGTGTGCCCGTCGCCAGCCACCTCAACCGACTCTACCGTCACCGGATCTCCCTTCAATTCCCCCTTTTTGCCCACGACCCGACCAGGCGTCGATACCGAATAAAGTTCAGAGCCATATTGATGGCTCCATAGGTAGTTCCACTCCTGCACATCCCAGTTCTGCAGATCCAGGGCCTCCGCTCGATTCACTGCCGTGTTGAACCGCAATTCGATTCCCTCCCGCTGGACCGCCAGACCGGTCAAGGTCGGAAACGGTGCTCCCGTGTAGCGAACGCGGTGCAACGCTCCGTCGCGGACGGCCGAGGTCTGCCATCCTTTGAGTCCGGCCACCCACAACGAACCGTCGCGCGGATTCACCCGGCCGCGCATGGCAGACGACTCGAACTTCCACGGCAACGGCACGATGCCGCCTTGCATCACTCCGCCGACTTCCTGCCTTAGGACATGGAAAGCCCGGCACTTTCCATAGCTAAGGTGAATCAATTCGCCGCTGAGCGGACCGAATTGATGGCCGGCCCACACTTGTCCACCCGCCGAGTTATCGATGGCGAAGGGGAGCCAACAGAGAGGCGGATCAGAGCTCGTGGGAGGTGGGTTCCGATAATCCAGACCGAGCGCGCCATAGAAGCCTCCGGGCTGGACCCAATTCAACCGGCAAACGGGCGTCCAGATTCCCTCGTTGTCGCTGCAGGTCAGCTCGCCTCGTGGACCGAGTCCCGTGCCGTTGGGTGCGCGGAGACCGGTGGCCAGGCGCTCCAGCTTTCGTCCGTCGGCACTGACCTTGAGTACGCTGCCGTTGTGCGCCCCGATCGGGTCCCAATAATCCGTGCCCAGCAGCGGGCCGCCCTTGGTGAAATAAAAATTGCCCGCGGCGTCGGCCTGAAGATCGAGCGCGAATTCGTGGAAATTGGGCGTCACGCTCACGTCGTTGTTGAAGCACTCGTAGAAGTCCGCCCCGCCGTCGCCGTTACGGTCATGAAGCCGGGTGATTTGGTCGCGACCCAGCACGTAGATCTGGTCTTTCACGATCTTCAACCCGAGCGGTTGGAACAGGCCGGACGCAAAACGCCGCCACTCCAACCGGGCCAGCGAATCGTCGAGGCCAGAGACGATCCAGACGTCGCCGCTCCAGGTACAGATCGCCGCGCGTGTGCCGTCGCTGAAGAAATCGAAGCCGCTCGGGCGCATCCAGGCGTGCCACGGGTTGTCTTCGGGCAAGGCAAGCGTATCCACTTCGTAGGCGCCGCCCGTGTTGCCCAATCGCCCAACGGTGGTGATGACCTCAGGGAATCGGGTCTCACCCGATCGGATGAATGCGCTCAGGGCGGTCGGGGCAAGAGTCGTCGGACGCGGATGAGCCGCCGACCCGGATCCGTCCCCGCCGACAAATCGGCGTATCATTTCCGGCGTGGTCTTGGCCACGCTCAGTTTCAACGCCACGGATTCGTGGGCCCGCGGGAGATGCAGCACCAGCCGGCTGCCTTGTAATACTTCCCAACGAGCTCCCGGCGGCAATCCTTCGGCGGCGACCGTCAGCGGACCGAATGGTTGGAGGCTCTGATTCGGGTCGGGCGCCAATCCCACCGTGGCGACGTGATCCCGGAGTTCCAATCGCAACTCCGCCACGAGAAGCGCCAGGGGTTGCCGGTGGCGCTCGATCTCGAGCGTTCGGCAGAAGGCGGTGACACCTGCCCTCTCTTCGAGGGCGGGCTGTTCCAGCACCGCGGTGTCCCCCACCGTGTAACTGAGAATCGGTGGCCCACTGGAAGGCAAATAGAGTCCCCGCCAATGGGCCCATTCGCCCGGAAGGGGCACATACGGTTCAGTTCGCGGGTCACGCCAGTCGCCGTCCTTGGCCCAGCCCGGACCATGCGACGTTCCAAAGATGGGAACCCCCGCGACCGCCGGTCGGGACTCTTCCGGTGGACGGTGAGTACCGTCAAAGGGTGTGCCCATCAGTTTCAATCCACCGCCGGTCCAGGCGCCCGCCCAACGCAATTCAGCGGTATCGAAGCAGGCCGCGCCGTTGGTTCCGAGTTGCAGGGTCAGTCCCTTGAGCGTGATCCCGTCCACGTCCTCGCCATTCTTCGACCAGGGCATGGTCACGGACGAGGCGAGAAAGGAACCATAGTCCATTTGCTCCCATTTGGGCTGGGCGCCGAGGACCGCAAGACCGAATCCCAAAGCGAAGATACTGCCGAGAAAACGCATCGCAGGCCGCGTCTTAACCGTTCAGACGCGACAAGAAAAGAAAGTGTGCGGCGGATGGCGCATCTCCGGAGGACATTGGTGAGGAGGAAAACGGGACGGAAGCTCCAAAAGCCAAGTTCCAAGCTCCAAAGAAGCTCCAAGATCGAAGATCCAAGGCATCGCCACGCGCCATCCGGGGGGGCTCGGGGGCTCGGGGATCTTGGGAATTAGGGAGCTTCTTTGGGTTTTGGCCTTTGGAGCTTTGAGAATGAGCCGACTGATGACCTGGCACTTAGTGCTAATTCGAGGCTGCCTGGCAGGGTAGCTCAATATTTCTCAATGACTGAGTAATTTTACTCAGCCATTGAGTATTCTTGCGTCCAGGATCGATTTCGGATGCAGTTCCGACATGTCGTTCGAGCGAACTGTGGTCGGAGAGGTGGTCAAAGCCGCCGGCTGGAAAACACCTCTGATGCAGGTACTGATTGGTCCACGACAGGTGGGCAAAACGACGGCCGCCCGGCAGATCGCGCAGCGTTTGGGATGGCCGGTGGTGTCCGCTTCCGCGGATGGAGCCTGGTCGCACCCGCAGGCCTGGATCGAAACTCAATGGCGAATCGCCCGGGCGCAGTCCAATTCCCCGGGAGCCCGGGTGCTGTTGGTTCTCGACGAGGTCCAGAAAGTCCCGGCGTGGAGCGAAATGGTGAAGCGCCTTTGGGATGAGGACCGCGCCCAGGGATCCAGGGTCCAGCCGATCCTGCTCGGGTCGTCCGCGCTGCTCGTGCAGCGAGGCCTCACCGAAAGCCTGGCCGGACGATTCTTCCTGCACCGATGCACTCACTGGTCCTGGACGGAGTGTCAGCAAGCCTTCGGGTGGGATCTCGACCGCTGGATCTATTTCGGTGGTTACCCGGGAGCGGCGGCGCTGGCCGGCGCTGAGCCGGATTGGAAACGCTACGTTACGGACTCACTGATCGAGACGGTGCTCGCGCGCGATGTCATCCAGATGCAACCGATCACCAAGCCCACCCTGTTACGTCATTTGTTCGGCCTCGCCGCGCAGTTTCCGGCGCAGATCTTCTCTTACAACAAGATGCTGGGACAGTTATCGGATGCGGGAAACACCGTGACGCTGGCCAACTACCTGCGGCTTCTGGAGACGGCGTTTCTCGTCAGTGGATTGGAATTGTTTTCCAAGGGGCAGGCCCGCAAGCGCGGGAGCAGTCCCAAGCTGATCCTTTGGAACAACGCTTTGGTCAACGCCCTATCGTCCCGCAGTTTCCTAGAGACGCTGCGTGACGACGCACTCTGGGGACGTCTCGTGGAGAATGCGGTGGGGGCTCACTTGCTGAACAGTTTGGTGGGCCCGGAATGGCGAATTACTTACTGGCGGGACGGCGCCGCGGAGGTGGACTTCGTGGTCAGTCACGGAACGCTGGATTTCGCCGTGGAGGTCAAGAGCGGTCGCCACAGTCGGCTGAGCGGCCTGGAAGCGTTCCGCAAGCGGTATCCGAAAGCCGCCACCCTCTTGATCGGTTCCGACGGTATTCCGCTCTCCGAGTTCTTCTCCCGCGAGCCCTCGATGTGGTTTCGCTGATCCGCCAGCCCCGACATTCATGGCGGACGAGAGAACTTCATTTCGCCAATGCGGACCTCCTCATAGCCTTGAAAAGATTCAGAACGCTGACGATCCGAAACTCGAGTCGGCTTGGGCGAAGAGCACCCGATCAACACCATCGAGACCAAGGCTGCCACGCGGTAAACCGAGGGTACTTTCATCTAACGTGTGCGGTCGCTGAACTATGATTAGACGGAAGCAGGTTACGCACCACTCGGCACAGTGGAGCCCAACCCCGAAACTCATGTCCATCCGAAAGAAGCCGGGGGTGGGAGCTTACGCCGGACCCAGGTCTAGGTTGGCGAACGAGCCGGGTGAGGTGAATCCGCCTTTGGAGTGCACCGCGGCGCGGCGCTTTGGATCGAACCGGCAAGGAATGTGCGAGTGGCCTTCCCGCTCCACTGGCTCCTCCCCCCGAATCCAAAGCGGTGCGAAGCGCCGCACTCCAAATGTTTCCACCATTGAACCAACCGGAACTTGGTTCTTACGCTTGGCCGGGAGATGAGTCCCGACTCTCCCTTATGATGAGCGAAGCCACCTCCCGCGTCACAACCGCCGTCCAGACCGACGTCCCGAGCAGGCCTTGGGATGCCTTGGCCGAGCATTGGAAACGACTCGATTGCCCCCTGCGTCCCACCCCGGAGGACCTCGCTCGCTTGAAGGCGGTCTGGCTGGAGTCGCTGCCTGCCGGTCTGCCAGCGCGGCGGCTTGACGTTCTCTTGCTGGGGGTCACACCCGAGTTCGCCCTGTTCCCTTGGGCACCCGAGGTCCAACTGACAGCGGTGGACAGCAGTGAGACGGTGATCAAGGCCGTGTGGCCGGGCGATGGACCCAGCCGCCAGGTGTTGCTGGGTCACTGGCTGGAACTGCCGTTCGCTCCCGCGACGTTCGACCTCATCGTATGCGACAATGGTCCAACGCTGTTCAACGGCCTGGAGGCGGTCGCGGGCTTCGGTCGGGCGCTGCGCCGCGTGCTGCGGCAGGATGGCCGTATCGTCATGCGCAACTTTGCCCGCCCGGCCTGTGCGGAACGGGTCGAGACCGCGGTCGCTGACGTTTGGGCCGGCCGGGTGCGTAATTTCCACGCGTTCAAGATGCGCTTCCTCATGGCCCTCCAAGGGGACGAGGCGGCGTCCGGCGTCCGGCTCGGCGACGCTTGGGAGCGCTTCAACGGATTTTTCCCCGATCGGGCCGCCCTGGCAGCAAGCCTCGGCTGCAGCGAGCGCGTCGTCGCCACAATGGATGCCTACCGAGGACAGGAGGCCCGCTACTCTTTCTATACGCTCGCGGAGGTGGCTGCCGGCTTCACCGGCTTCCGGTTCATGGTGGGGCCGCCGGGGAGCTATCCGTTCGCGGAATGCTGTCCAGTCTTTGCCCTCGTCCCGGAACCATGAGCGGCGGCTGGTTCGAGGCATTGGAGCGGGACTCGCGGCGATGGCCCGCCGCGGAACTGTCCGCCCGGGGTGGGACCCAGATTCTGGCCGTGCTGGCCGAATACAGTCGCACCGAGCGAATGCCTCCGGAAGAGCTGGAGCGACAACAGCGAGTATTGCTGCACGCCCTCGCCCAACACGCCGCGGCCGAATCGCCGCATTTTGCCCAGCGGCTGAAATCCGCCGGCCTGACCTCGTCCGCTCTGGCCGAACCCGGCGGTCTTGGCCGTCTGCCGCCCTTGACCCGCCGGGAACTGGTCGAAGCCGGCGACCGGTTGTTCTGTCGCGCGGTTCCGTCCGCTCACGGCCGCGTCGGCACCACCACCACCTCGGGCTCGACGGGCGAGCCGGTGACGGTGCGGCGCACCGAACTGTGTCAGTTGCACTGGCAGGCGTTCACTCTGCGCGAGCACCTGTGGTGCGGACGGGATTTTTCCGGCCGGCTAGCGGTGGCGCGCGCCAACGTCTTCCAGCCTACCACCAGCCCGGACTGGGGACCGCCTTGCAATCGGGTGCTGCGGACGGGTCCGGCCTCGTCCCTGCCCGTGACCCGCCCGGTCGGCGAGGTGGTGTCGTGGTTGCTCGATTTCCAGCCGCACTACCTGCTCATCATGCCCGGAGTGCTCGCCGCCGTCGTGGCCGAAGTGGAACGCACGGGCCGGAGGCTCGAAGCGCTACGCGACCTTCGCACGGTCAGCGAAACCGTCTCCTCCCGGTTGCGGGAAGACGTCCGGCGGGTGCTCGGCGTGCCGATCCACGACACCTACAGCTCGCAGGAAAGCGGGGTCATGGCGACCCAGTGTCCCGAAGCGGGCGGCTACCATGTGTCCGAGACCATCCGGCTCGAAGTGGTGGATCCGGCGGGCCGGGCCTGTGCGCCGGGTGAAGTCGGCCGTCTCCTGGTTACCGATTTGCTGAATTTCGCCACGCCGCTGGTGCGCTACGAGATCGGTGATTATGCCGAAGTCGGTGCGGCTTGTCCGTGCGGCCGAAGCCTGCCGGTCATCCGGCGTTTCCTGGGCCGCGCGCGCAATCTGGTCCTCCTGCCGGACGGTTCGCGGCACTGGCCCACCGTGGGCTTCCACCAGTGGGACGAGGTATTTCCCGTGCGTCAGTTCCAATTCATCCAGCACGACCGCCGCCGCATCACCGCCAAGATGTCGGCCGACCGCCGGCCCACGAACGAACAGGAGACCCGGCTGACGGCCCTCATCCAGCAGGCGCTCGGACACCCCTTCGAGATCCGATATGAATGGCAAGTGGATCCGCTGCCGCGCGGTCCGGCGGGAAAATTCGAAGAGTTCCGCTGCGAGGCGGAGTGAGATAAGAACCGACACAAAAACCCGTCCGGTCGGACGGGTTGGGGAAGGTTGAAACCCGGGGATGCCGTCGGCCCCGGCTATCGACGTTGGCGCCAGCGGAGAAACGCCAGCGCCGCCAGCCCGCTGCCGAAAAGCGCCCAGGTGCCCGGTTCGGGTACGGTGGTCACGACGATGCTGTGGAGGAAGACGTAGCCTGTGAAGTCCTCGGGAAAATGCGTGGTCAGCGTGCCGGTGGCTCCGGCGGGCAGGCTGAACGGACTGTCAACGGGCAAGGTTTTGAGCACCAGCGGGTCTTCGGAGATGACGTCCGAGACTTTATTCAGCGGGATGTTCAGCGAACTGCCGCTCGGTCCGGTCAGGTCGAAGCTCGCGTTGCCGATCTTGGGGCCCTCCGGGTCGTAGATCGAGTAGATGCTGTAACCGATGAGCTGCACGTCCTGATCGAATCGGAAGCTGAAAGCAGAGATACTGTCGCGCCACTCTTCGAGGCCAAGTAACAGTATATGCCTGGGGAACGTTTCGCCGTTATAACCGACCGGGTCGAAGCCGGACAAGGTCAAGTCCACTCCGCCGACCACGAGCGTCTTCTCGAAGCTCACGCTGCCTTCCATGCCATCGAGAGGAAACTCGAACACCGCCTGCGCCGACGCCACCGGCACCATCACCGCTGCCAAGAGCGAAGCCGGCGCAACCTTGCCGGTGAGCGAAGTGGTATTCATGGCCTGCTCTAATGGATCAGAATCTGGCTTTTCCGCTGCGCCGGGAGAGGAGGATCGGATTCCACCTCGCTTAGCGATAGGAAGAAGGAGAGAAAATACCAAGCGATCGGTCGGGGGGCAACGGGTTTTCCCAGGGGGAGACCGCAAGACCGCAACACGGCGCATCTTGACACTGTCCTGACCGGGACGGCGATCGGGAGCGGGGGGCGGAAGCTCCAAAACCCAAGCTCCAAGCTCCCGGATCCCGTCCGGATTGCGGCGAGGCAGGTGTTGGGGCACAGCGTTTCGGTCGTACCTGCCCGTGGAGCGGCATCACCAATCTGGGAACTGACGGAGCGTTTGGACGTTGGTCCTTGGAGCTTCCAACAGAGCATCTATCGGGAGGGATTCCATCGTCTTCCAGGTGGCTACGTTGCTGCGGGTCACAGACCCGCGCTCCGACCTCCGGCGACTTCACCCGCGCCGCTCAGCCAGCGCGGCCGACCGTTCGCGGCTACCCGTAGCCGCCGACGGCACGAGGCGCACTTCTCTCGTCAGGCCCGTTTGTCCCAGCTCACACCAAACCCCATGGGCAAAGCATTGATCCGGAGGGATTCCATTGCCTTCCAGGTGGCTACGTTGCTGCGGGTCACAGACCCGCGCTCCGACCCTCCGGCGACTTCACCCGCGCCGCTCAGTCAGCGCGGCCGGCCGTTCGCGGCGACGCGGCTACAGTTTCCCGTTTCGTTTAGCGACCCGGGCGAGTACCTATGCCACATGCAGTCTTCGCGCCGTCAGTTTCTCCAGACCGCAGGTGCCGGTCTGGGCACCGCCGCCGTGGCGTTGGCCGCCGATACCGCTTCCGAAAGTATCGTTCGCCCTCGTCCCGCAAACATTCAGCTTGCCATCGCCACCTACTCGTACTGGCACTTTCGCGGCCCGAAGGTGACGGTCGCGACGGTCATCGAGCGGGCGGGAAGCCAGGGGGTGGCCGGAGTCGATGTGCTGCATCGGCAGATGGACATTCCAGAGAAGGAACCGCTTACGGCCGGGCACCGGGCTCACCTCGCGGAACTCAAGCGCCACGCCTTCCGGCACGGAGTCAGCCTGTGCTGCCTGAGCATTCATCAGGACTTCGTCGATCCCGATCCGGCCTACCGGCGTCAGCAGGTCGAGCACACCCTGAAATGCGTCGAGATCGCCTATGCACTGGGAATTCCGGTGCTGCGGATCAATTCCGGCCGTTGGAATACCATCCAGGACTTCGGAGACCTCATGAAGGCGCGTGGACTGGAGCCGGTCTTGCCCGGACATACCGAAGACGAGGGGTTCAAGTGGTGCGCGGACTGTCTGGAACAGTGCCTCCCCAAGGCGGCCGAATGTGGGGTCACGCTGGCCGTGGAGAACCACTGGGGACTGACCCGGACGGCGGAAGGATTACTCCGTCTGGCTGAGGCGGTTCCGTCACCCTGGCTGGGAATCCTGATGGACACGGGAAACTTCCTGGAGGATCCCTACGACAAGCTGGCGGCGATTGCCCCGAAAACCGTTTTCGTACAGGCCAAGACCTATCCGGGCGGGGGAGAATGGTACACGCTGGATCTCGATTACCCTCGCATTGCCCGCCTTCTGGCGGAGGCCGGATACCGGGGGTGGGTTTCCCTGGAAATGGAAGGCAAGGCGGACCCGGAAACCGCAGTGCCCGAGAGTGTTCGGATGCTCCGGGAGGCGTTTGGCGGTTAGCCCGAGGCCCAAGGGGGAAGCGGGACGCGCAAGTTTTGAAATCCACCTCTTGCACGGCCCTTTTCGATGTGTTATGCAACCACCACACAGCACGCCACACACACTGCTCAACTATCGCCATCCTATGCACCAATCTACCCAATCCCCCTCAAATGGGAGACGCCAGCGCCGCGGCTTCACACTGATTGAGCTGCTCGTCGTCATTGCCATCATTGCGATCCTGGCCGGCATGCTCTTGCCGTCGTTGGCAAAGGCAAAATCAAAGGCCACCGGTATTGCCTGCTTGAACAACAGCAAGCAGTTAATGATCGCGTGGCAGATGTACGTGAACGACAATCGGGACCTGCTCCCGACGGCCGTCCACGGCGGCTGGGCGTCCGACCCAGAAGGAAGTTCAGCTACCCTTCGCCGGCTTGGCCTCATGCCGATGATCTCGGGATGGCAGACTTGGGACACCAGCCGGCACAATACCAACATCCAGTATTTGGTAGATGAGCGGTTTGCGTCTCTTGGGCCCTATATCGCCAAGTCGCCCAGTGTCTTCAAATGCCCGGCTGACATCTTTCTCTCCCGGCAACAGAAGGCCAGAGGTTGGAAGGAGCGAGTGCGCACCATGTCGGCCAACATCTCGGTGGGCGGCGACCGGAGGAACAATGATGGGCCGTATCAACCTCAGATGGACGCCGTCAACAAGTTCGGCGGCCTGATTCGGCCGGGCCCCTCGGATGTGTGGGTATTTCTCGACGAGCAGCCCGACAGCATGAACGACGCCGGTTGTTTTTCCCCTTCGGTCTCCGCCTGGGTGGATCTTCCCGCCAGCTTTCACAATGGCGCCTGCGGTATCGCCTTTGCCGATGGGCACTCGGAGATTCACAAATGGGTCGAAGGCTCGACTATGCAAAGTGTGAAGTATGCAGGCGATTCGATCACTCGCGCCAACCAGCCCGCCAGCGCCAACCGCGATCGGAAATACCTTCGTTCGAAGACGCCGCGGACGGTTGAAGTTCTTCCCGACTAACCTTCGTCCGTAAGTCAATCAAACAAGGCCGCTCCATCAGGAGCGGCCTTTTTTATTTGGAGCGGAAATTGGTTCTGGCTGCCCCAGCAAATCTCACAACAACGTCATCGCCTCATCCAAAGCCCCGGTCAGGGTCTGGATGGTCTCCGGCGTCTCGTCGCCCATGTTGGAAATGCGGAAGGTGGTTCCCTTGATCTTTCCGTAACCGCCGTCGATGAGGAATCCGCGGTCCTTCACCAGCTTCTGGAACTGAGGCACGTCAATCGTCCGCTCGGCGCCGGGTTTCGCGCCATTGTTGAAGCAGCAGAGCGTTACGGATTCAAAACCCGGTTCCGGGAACAAGGTCAGCGTGTGCTTGGCGCCCCAGTCCCGCAGCATTTGGTTGGTGTACCGGTGCCGGGCATAACGTGCCTCCAGCCCTTCGGCGAAGAACTCTTCGACTTTGGCCGCCAGCGCATACACGTGGGGAATGCTCGGAGTGCTGGGCGTCATGTGGTCCCGGGCGTTCTTTTCAAACTCCACGAAGTCAAAGTAGTAGCCCCGGTCGGCCACTCCCGCCGCCCGGGCCAGCGCCGCCGCCGATACGGTGAACACCGTCAAGCCCGGCGGCAGCGCGAAGGCCTTCTGGGTCCCCGCCAGCAGCACATCCACCCCCAATTCATCGAAGGCGTGCGGCACCGCGGTCATGGAACTCACCGCGTCCACAATGAACATCACGTCCGGATACTTCTTTTTGAGTGCCGCCACATCCACGAGCGGCGACATCGTTCCCGTGCTGGTTTCGTTGTGGATAAAGGTGAGCGAATCGAACTGCCCGGAGGCGAGTCGGGCGTCCACCGCCTCTGGCCGGATCGGCGAACCCCAGGGTACCTGCAGCGCTTCCGCCTCCTTGCCGCAACGTCGGGCCACGTCCAACCATTTGTCCGAAAACGCGCCGCACATGCAGGTGAGCACTTTCTTCGTGGTCAGGTTTCGCACCGCCCCTTCCATCACTCCCCAGGCAGAAGAGGTGGACAGATAGACCCGTTGCTGCGTGCCCAGAAGCGTCTGGAGCCGGGGTTGCAGGGCCGAGTACACGTCTTTGAAGCCTTGGCCGCGGTGGCCAATCATCGGCCGACACAAGGCCTCAAACGTCTTCGGACTCACCTCCACGGGTCCGGGAATGTGTAGCTTCACATGCGCCATAAAGAGCGTGGGAGTCTTCCCCAGGGGGAGGCGCGTGAAAAGCTCCAAGCTCCGGGCTCTCAAAGAAGCGGTGCCTCTCCCCATTCTCGCTCTCATTTTTGTTTTCCCGCCGCCCGCCAACACGGTTCGATTGGCCCATGATCTTTTGCGGAATCGGTGACGAGGCGGGCAACGCGCTCTCCTCCCAAATTGCTGCCACCCGGGAACTCGGTTGGACCCATCTCGAAGCGCGGAACGTGCAGATCGACGGCTTTCCCAAGGCCAACCTCCATGATCTGCCCGAACCAGCCTTCGAACAGGCCTGCACCCAGCTCGAGTCCGCCGGCATCTCCGTCCATTGCTTCGGCTCAACGATCATGAACTGGGCCCGCCGGGTCACCGATCCGTTCGAATCCACCCTCGCCGAAGTCAACCGCGCCTTGCCCCGCCTTCAGCGCCTCAAAACCCCGTTCGTACGGATCATGAGCTACAAGCCGGACGACACGGACGACCGCCTGCCTCCTGAAGTGATCCGTCGGGTTCGCGAGGTAGTGGCGCGGTTCCGCGAGGGCGGCGTTCAGCCGGTCCATGAAAACTGCATGAACTACGGCGGCATGAGTCCGCGGCATGCCGTGGAATTGCTGGAAGCCGTCCCCGGGCTCCAATGGGTCTTCGACACTGCCAACCCGGTGTTCAACCCCGACCGCTCCAAGCCCCAGCCGTGGCCGCGCCAGGATCCTTGGGAATTCTGGACCGCGGTGCGCAATCAAGTGGTCCATCTTCATATCAAGGACGCCCGGTGGAATCCGGCCAAGAACGACGCCGACTACACCTGGCCGGGCGAAGGAGACGGTGCGGTTCGCCGGATTCTGGCCGATGCGGTGGCGCGGGGTTATCAAGGCGGCATCAGCATCGAGCCGCACATGGTCGCCGTCTTTCACGACGCCAACTCGGAGGGTCAGGATGAGGCGTTGCGGGAGAATTTTGTGGAGTATGGGCGGAAAATGGAAGCGTTGTTGAAGGAGTGACAAAAGCTCCAAAGACCAAGTTCCAAATCCCAAAGAAGCTCTAAAGTTCCAAAAAACCGTCTCCGCGCCGATGAACCCCAAGCCGGTGTGGAGCTTGGTTCATTGGGATTTCTTTGGAGCTTGGGATTTGGAACTTGGGATTTTTCTTCTTCCCTTCCTCGATGAACGACACGCGTCTCCAACTCCTCCACTCCCTCCTTCCCCGTTGCTTGACCCGCGACTGGGTTCGGTTGGGCGCGCGGTTGGTTCGTCTCCTTCGTGATCAGCATCACGCCGGACGCCACGACGAAATCCTGGACCGGCTCCTGGTGCAGGCGCGCCAGTCGGTGGAATGTCGGGAGCGACGGAAGCAAAGGGTTCCGCGGCCCACCTACCCCGAATCGCTGCCGATCGTTGCGTGCAAGGAGGAGATCGTGGCCGCCATCCGGACTCATCCGGTGGTGGTCATTGCCGGGGAGACGGGTTCGGGCAAGACCACGCAGATTCCCAAGATGTGCCTCGAGGCCGGGTTGGGAATCGAAGCGATGATTGGCTGCACTCAACCGCGACGCGTGGCGGCGTTGTCCATTTCCCGGCGGATCGCCGAGGAATTGGATGTCACCTGGGGCCGGGAGGTGGGATGCAAAATTCGGTTCGACGACCGGTCGGGGCCGGAGACGTTCATCAAGCTGATGACCGACGGCATCCTGCTCGCCGAGACGCAGGGCGATCCGCTCTTGGCGGACTATAATGCCCTCATCATCGACGAGGCGCACGAGCGCAGCCTGAATATCGATTTCCTGCTCGGATACCTTAAAGGACTATTAGATCGGCGCCGTGACTTTAAGCTGATCATCACCTCGGCCACGATCAACACCCGGGCCTTTTCCCACGCGTTCCACGAGGCACCGATCATCGAAGTTTCCGGTCGAACGTTTCCGGTCGAAGTAGTTTATGAGCCGCCGGAACTCGATGCGGATGATCCGACGGAAGTTTCCGCGGTGGAGGCCGCCGTACGCGCGACCCTGCGGGTGGTGGACCAGTCGTGGGACGGCGACGTTCTCATTTTTCTCCCGACCGAACGGGACATCCGCGAGGCGGCGGATCAGATCGAAGGCCGCCTGGGCGCCTCGGTTACCGTCGTTCCCCTGTTCGGTCGGCTTAGTGCCGGGGACCAGCAGCGGGTGTTTGCCCCGGCGCCGACACGCAAGATCGTCGTCGCCACCAACATTGCGGAAACGTCGCTGACCATTCCGGGGATTCGGTTCGTGGTGGATAGCGGATGGGCACGGATCAGCCGCTACAATCCGCGCACCCGGACCCGGCGCCTGCCGATCGAACCGGTGTCGCAAAGCAGCGCCCGCCAACGCCAAGGCCGGGCGGGACGGGTGGAGGCCGGAGTATGCATCCGTCTCTATTCCGAGGAGGATTTTCTCGCCCGTCCCGCCTACACCCAGCCGGAGATCCAGCGGGCCAACCTGGCCGAAGTGATTCTGCGGATGAAGGCGTTTCGCCTGGGTGACCCAGAAACATTCCCGTTCCTCGATCCGCCGACGCCGGCCGCCCTCTCGGCGGGTTACCATCTGCTGCATGAACTGGGCGCGGTGGATGCAGACCGCCACCTGACCGCCTTGGGACACGATCTGGCCCGGCTGCCGATCGACCCCACGCTGGGCCGCATGGTGCTGCACGCCCGGCGGGAGCACGCCACGCGGGAGCTGTTGATCATCGCGGCGGGACTCAGCATCCAGGACCCGCGCGAACGCCCCTTGGAGCACCAGGCGGCGGCCGACGCAGCACACCGGCGCTACCGCCATCCGGCCTCGGATTTCCTGGGATTGTTGAATCTCTGGAACGTGGTCCACGAGCAATGGAAATCCCTTCGCACCCAGGGACAGCGACGAAGATTCTGCCGGGAGCAGTTCCTTTCCTACCTGCGCCTTCGAGAATGGCAGGATCTGGAGTCGCAACTCGAAGAGGCCCTGCACGAGCTGCTGGACGAACGGCACGATTCCCCCACCGCCGAAATCCGGCGCGAGAACCAGGGAGCGGCTGCGGTTCCGGGCGATCCGTTTTACGATGCCATTCACCGGTCCATTCTCGCCGGACTGTTGGGACACGTGGCCCGGGCCGAGCAACGCAATCAATATCGGGCGTCCGGAAACCGCCTGGTCGTGCTGTTTCCGGGATCAACGCTGTTTCTGCGCCCGGAGCCGTCGCGCCAAACCGCATCCCGTCGGCGGGCCACCGAGGCCACCCCGTCCAAATCGGCCCAGCCGGAATGGATTGTGGCCGGGGAGTTGGTGGAGACGTCACAACTCTTCGCGCGAACGGTGGCTGGCATCGACCCAGACTGGATTCCCGACCTGGCACCCCACCTGGTCAAAGTGACGCATCAGCATCCGCGCTGGATCGCTTCGGCCGGCCAGGTGGTGATTGACGAGATTACCACCTTTCACGGCCTGGAGGTGCGACGGCGCCGAGTGGCCTTCGCCAACCTGGATCCGCCGGCCGCGGCGGCACTGTTCATTCGGTCCGCCTTGGTGGAGGAAGAACTCCTGCCGAGCCGTCGGCGGGAGGCCGCGGGATTCGACGAGGCCGAGGAGCCTGGTTGGCCCAAGGCTCCGGAATCCACGGAGGAGACGATGCCGCCGCAGTACCGGTTTCTAAGCCACAACCGACACCTGCGGGAGAAGATCGAGAGTTGGCAAACCCGGCTCCGACGCCACGTCATCGCGGTCGAGGACGCGTTGTTCCAGTTTTATTCCGCCCGGCTGGGAACCGTGGCCTCGGTCGCTGAACTGAATCGTTGGTTGCAGGCATCGGGCGGTCCGGAAGCATTATACGCCGAGGAACACGCCTTGAGTGGAGGCCGGGACCTCACGGTGGACACGACGGCCTTTCCTGAGGCGATTGCCCTGGACGGCCAGCCGGTGTCGCTCAGCTATGTCTATGCTCCGGGCGAAGAACGCGACGGGGTCACCGTTCGCCTGCCCTTTGCGTTGGTGGACTCCGTGGCACCGGCCCTGTTGGATTGGGCGGTTCCCGGCTTGCGGGCCGGGTTGGTGGAAGAATGGCTGCGGGCGCTGCCCAAGGCGTTGCGACGGCAACTCCAGCCGATTCCTCCCAAAGTAGCGGAGATCGTTCGGGAGCTTCATCCGGTAGGGCCGACCTTGAGTCACGATCTCGCCCGATTCCTGCGCCAACGTTATGGCCTGGAAGTCCCCGCCGGAGACGTCGCGGCGGAATCGCTGCCCGTCCATTTCCGCCCGCGCGTCGAAGTGATTGGGCCGGACCAACGGGTGCTGGCGAGCGGACGCGACCTGGTCTCGCTTCGTTCCCGCCTGCCGGCCGTCCGTCCGGCTGAACCCACCGAATCTCCCCTCTGGAAGAAGGCCGCCCAGGCTTGGGAGCGGTTCGATCTGTGCGACTGGACCTTCGGAGACGTGCCGGCACGGCTGGAACTAGCCGCACCCGGGTCACCTCCGTTGCGGGCCTGGCCGGCTCTCGAATGGGAAGACGGGCAGGTCAATCTCCGGCTGTTCGCTTCCGAAACCGCGGCCCGCCGAGCGAGCGACCAAGGGTTTCCCCGGCTGGTCGAACGGGCCCTTCAGCGGGAATTGGGCTGGCTCCAGAAGGATCTGCGCGCCACCGCCCGCCTCCTTCCCTTCTATGCCGGTCTCGGTACGGCCGACACCTTGCCGGAGGCTGCTTTCGAACACGCCCGCCGACATGTCATTCCCACCGGCGCTCCGTCGGCGTTGACGCGTGCCGCGTTTGAGGAAGCCGTGGCTCACGGACGTCAGCGCCTCGCCGGTCTGGCGTCGCCGCTGTTGGACCGCCTCGCCACGGTACTCGAATTGCGGCAACAGGTGATTCAACGGCTGGGGATTCAGCCCCGGACGGCGGCCAACTCCGGCCGCCCGGCTACCAAGGATCTGGCCCAACTGGACCAATTGTTAGCCGCCTCACGAACCCCGGTTAAGACTCCCACTTCCGGCTGGGCTCGCGAACTGGAACGCCTGATTCCACTGCGGTTCCCGGAAACGATTCCGTTTGACCGTCTGATGCATTTCCCACGGTACCTCAAGGCCCTGTTGCTCCGGATCGATCGCGCGGCCCAGAACCCTCCCCGAGACGTGGAACGTCAGAAACAGATTGAACCCTTCGCCACTGCTCTGATGGATCTGATGGCCACGGAGCCGGGCACTTCAGAACGGAAGAAGGCGTTGGAGGAGTTCCGTTGGTTCGTGGAGGAATTCCGGGTGTCGCTCTTCGCGCAGGAACTGGGAACAGCAGTACCGGTTTCGTCCAAGCGGTTGTCCGAACGACTTAGCCAGCTCCGATCCGGATGAGGGATGACGGCGGTAGCCTGCGGACGGCCGGACGCGCCATCTCGTTTGGGTCAGGCGCAACGGAATCCCCGCGATCCCGTCCCGCTAAGGAGCTCAGCCTCACGTCATTCCTTCCCGTCATCCTGGGACAGCCCTGGGGATCTGAGATGGCGCTTCGTGCCTTCGGCGGCGTCCACCTTCGGCGCTTCGGCTAGCTTCTCCAACGAGCGATCCGGTTGGCCAATGACCAATCGGACCGGAACGAATTCCACCGGCACCACTTGGTTCAGTGGCCGATAAAAATCATGCACTCGCCGCCAACGCATAACCGTGCAGGTTTTGGTGCAGATCCAGGATCTTGCGGACCGCCGATGGCAGATCCGCCACTACGAAGTCATGATGGTCCGAACCAATCCAAGGTGATTGAATCATAACGCTCGTGCATCCTGCAATCTGCGCCGCTTTGGCATCAGGCCATTTGTCACTGACCACGTAGGAGTGATCCAAGTCCAACCCCCATTTGAACCCGGCCTCGAGTAACATCCCGGGCTGAGGTTTGCAGCAAGGATGGGTCCGATCGTCGTACGGGCATACCAGGATGTCATCCAGCGGAAGTTTCTTCCGCAAGAGCATGTGCATCAGGTCGAGTTCGCGTCGGGAGAGATCTCCCTGCGACACCGCGGGTTGATTGGTGGCGACGATGAGAAGGAAGCCGGCCTCCTTGAGCTGCGGAAGCCACTCCAGCGCATCGGGGTTGATCCTGAACTGGTCGAGGCGCCACGGGGTTACCTGCTGGCCCCGATCCGTCTCGCACAGGTTGAGCACGCCATCCCGCTCGAAGAAAACAGCGTCTTTCACAAATGAAATCACTAGCAGTCCCCCTGCCAGTCTCGGGCCACCTGGGAAAATCAATGTTCCGCCGTCAGGTGCGCGCTACGGGCGTTAACTCCGTTGCGGCCAGCCTGTTCCTTCCACCCCGTTTGGGGGATTGTCCCCATGATGGCGTCAATCGGCCAGACGATCACTGGCGGCCAGACGTTGTTCCATCCAACGAACGGTGGGCAAAACCCGCGCCACCACATTGGCCTCGGTCTGACCGGCGAACGGCTTCAGGAAGAATTTGACCACCGCCACCACGTCGCCGTTCCGGTCCCGCAGGGGGGAGGTCACCAGGAATTCCTTCTCCCCTTTTCCCATGAAGGTCTCGTTGCCCGAGAAGACCCGGTTTTCCACGTCGGTCGCCACCATTCCCACCTCATCCTCCTTCATCGCCGCCAGCACGTGCAATTCCGGACGGCCGCTGGTTTTCCCATAGAGTCGCAGATTCAGCAGTCGCGGCTGCCGCTCCAACGTGTCGCGCACCAACGTATCCGCCACCGTCACCAACGGTTGATAGGTGACACGGGCGTTCATGAACTCACTCATGGCGTCGGATTTGGTGAGGAACCCCACCTGCCCCACCGCGAAGGAGTTGTCCGTCAGCGTCGGAATGACAGGTTTTCCGTCCAGCAGGACATCGATGCGGTTAGCGGTAGCCGTGACGGTGAGTTCATACCATTGGCCTTTGCGCACTGGCAGGTCATTGCCGATGGGGGCGGTGCGCTGTCCGTCCACAAATTTGTAAAAGCGGATATTTCCCAGCACGCTGACGCGCACCACATAGAAATTCCGCTCGTCCTGGAGCCGGAAGACGACGCCCGCGATCTGCTCAGTCACTCCGCCGGCCAGCCGGAACCGCGTGGTGAACGTGAAATCTCCATACCGCTCCTCGGTGTACCGGAGCACCGGGAACCGTTCGTCGGTCCGATCCTGCGAAAGCTGGGCCAGAACCGGCACTTTGTTGAGAGTGGGAGTATCCCCCAACAGCGGCTCGAACTGGGAAGGAATCTCGGTGAGGATGATCCGCCAGTCGGCCGGCCCGCCTTCCCCGGCAACAAAGGCGCTGAATCCCGCCGGCACGGGGCCCGGCTGGTTAGTGGAAAAATCAAAGGATCGTTCCGCCGCTGTGTTCACACCCGCCGACAGTACGATTCCCCACATCGCCCAAAGCCACTTCATGGAAGGCCAATGCTAACCAACGAGCGTTCCGCGGCAAGCAACCCGCATCATCCGCTCTGCTGCTAGGTGCCCCTTGGGATCTGCTCGATCAGACAAAACTGGCCAAGGTCCTCACGATTGGTCCATGTTGCCGCCGCCATGTCTTCTCAACCAAACCTTTTCCGTTCCAACGCAGTTCTCCTTTCTCTTCTACTCCTCCTCGGCGCCGGTTGCAGCACCTCCAGCCCGGCCAATCCGAAACCGACCCGGCGCGACCTCGATGCCTTCCGGGCCAAACAAGCGGCATTAACCCCACAGCAAGTCCTGCAGGCCCTCAAGCAGGGCAACCAACGTTTTCTCTCCCAACAAGTGCGCCCGCGCGATTTCCGTCATGACCAAGCCGTCGTAGCCGAAGGGCAGTATCCCCATGCCATTCTTCTTAGCTGTATCGATTCGCGGGCTCCGGCAGAAATCATCTTCGACACCGGCCTCGGTGACATCTTCAACTCCCGCGTCGCGGGCAACATCGCCAACGTGGACCAAGTCGGCAGCATCGAGTTCGCTTGCAAGGTCGCGGGGGCCAAATTGGTCCTGGTCATGGGCCATACGGCCTGCGGCGCCGTGAAAGGGGCCTGTGACGATGTTCAACTCGGCAATATCACCGCACTGCTGGCCAACATCCGCCCCGCCGTCGCTGCCGTGAACAACGTTCCTGGCCCTCGCACTTCTGAGAATATCGAGTTTGTCGAAGCGGTCGCCGTTATGAATGTCCGCCTGACCCAGGAGCGTATCCGTGCGCTCAGCCCGATCCTAACCGATCTCGAATCGAGGGGCGACATCGCCATCGTCGGCGCCATCTACGACCTCGCCACTGGCAAAGTGAACTTCCTGGAATAACCCGCCACTAGGCCCTTTGGTTTTCAGCCCCCAGCCCCTCCATGACCACTTCCCCCTCCCCTCCCCTCACCTTGGAGCGCATCTTTCATCCCTCCGATTTTACTGCCGCCAGTGATGTCGCTTTCGCTCATGCGCTGAAACTGGCCCTCGCGGCCCAGGCCCGGCTCTACATGCTGCATGTCACCGACGACACCCAGTCGGAATGGCACGATTTCCCCGGCGTGCGGGACACCCTGGAGCGTTGGGGATTGATCCCGCCCGACAGCCCCCGCGAGTCGGTCGCCCGGCTGGGCATCGAGGTCCGAAAAGTCATTGCCGAAAGCGACAATCCCGTCCGGGCCTGCCTCGGCTTCCTGGAGAAACATCCAGCCGATCTGATCGTCCTGGCGGTCCGGACCCAGGAAAACCGGACGCGCTGGCTGCATCGGCATGTGGGGGAGCCGATTGCCCGCAACGCCGGTCTGATGACGTTGTTCATCCCCCACGGGGTCGCCGGTTTCGTATCACGGGAGGACGGTGCCGTGTCCCTGCGCAACATCCTGGTTCCCATCACCACCAAACCCCGGCCTGAGCCCGCCCTCCAGGCGGTCCAGCGCCTGGTCCATCACCTGAACGCACCCACCGGCACGATTACGCTGTTGCACGTCGGAACCGAAGCCGAAGCGCCGATGACGACTCCGCCGGAGATCAACGGCTGGCGCTGGGAACGGTTCGTCGAAGCCGGCGAGCCGGCCCTCGTCATCCTCGAGACGGCCGCGGAGCTCAATGCGGACCTGATCGTCATGACCACCGACGGACCGGATGGATTTCTGGATGGACTGCGCGGGACCACCTCCGAGCGAGTGCTGCGTCAGGCAGCCTGTCCAATTCTCAATCTTCCCGCTGGCTCGGGTAAATAAGAGTAACCGGAAACGGTGCCACCGGATCGAGGCCGGGACGAGTTGCGACTCGTCCCCTTCTTATCAATCGTTGCGAACGTACCTTCACACGACTTGATGCTGGCACGACGGTGGTGCGGTGAGGACACCGCACGCTACCCGCACGTACGTGTTCGCAACGATTGATAGTTGGCCGCCTCCCTTCCCGGCCCCGAAAATTCTCATACCACCCCGCTGGGTGCGGATTTGTCGCGGCGGATAGGCCCCAGCCGCACCACATTTTCCGGATCCAGATCCGTGAGCTTCAGCCAGTCCTCGGTAATATCGCCCGAAGGGAACAAGTCGTTTTCGGCGTACTCGGCCTGCAACGCTGCCAGCAGGTCGTCACGAGTCAGCTCACCTTCGGCCGACGTCTCAATGGCCCGCCGGATGGCCAGGGCCTTGGCGCGTTCCACCACGCCAGCGATCAGGGCCCCGCTGGCCAGATCGCCGCGGTACAGCACTTCGCGGCGTCCGCTGCGATAGATCACCTCGAGGAATTCATCGTCCTGTTTGCGGGAGAAGTGTGCTTCCGCCAGCGCCTCGGCGAGCACCATACGCGGCTCCTTCAGCGGCAGCGCTTCCTTGAGATAAATCTCGTAGATGCGGCGCGCGCCTTCGCGGTCCGGACGGCGAACGCGAATCTTTCGGTCGATGCGTCCAGCGCGAAGAATCGCCGGATCGATCAGGTCGGGCCGATTGGAAGCCAGGATGACCACCACGTTGGCCAACGGCTCCAGACCGTCCATCTCGGTGCAGAACATCGGGACCAGCGTGGACAGGATGCTATTCCAGCGTCCGCTTCGACGCGTACCCAGAATGCTTTCCGCCTCATCGATGAAGAGGAAGGCGAGTTGACCGTCCTTGGCCCGCTCGCGGCATTGGGCAAACAAATCGCGCACCTGCCGCTCGCTTTCGCCCACCCACATGTTCAATACCTCCGGCCCCTTCACGTGCAGGAAGAACTCGGGATGATCGGTGCCGGTACGCGCCTTCAACTGTTGACGAAGATTCCAGGCGGTCGCCTTGCCAAGGAGCGTCTTGCCGCATCCCGGAGGCCCGTGGAGCAGGAATCCCTTCGGCACCGCATGATCGAACCGGCGGAAAAGCTCCCGATGCAGGAACGGCAGTTCAATGGCATCACGAATCGCGCGGACCGCTTCATCCTGACCGCCAATTGCCGACCACGGGGTCTCGGTCACGGTTTCCAGTGACCGTTCCACACGTTTGCCAACGCCCAAGACCTCGATGGCCACGCGCTGGGTCGGATCCAGACGCAGTTCCATTCCCGGCTTGAGCTTCTCTTTGGTGAGCAGGGACGCCCGGATCACCACGCCACCGTTGCCCGCCCCCTCGGTACTAATGCGCAAGCGGCCATCGGCCAGCGCCTCGTCCACCCGCACGATCGGACCGCTGCGGTCGAAGCCCAGCCCGCGCACGATGGCGAAGGCTTCGTTGCAGAGGACGCGCTGTCCGATCTCCAGTCCGGACAAGGGCACCGCGGGATCGATGCGGCAGACGTAGTCCGTGCCGCCGACGCAGACCAACGCCTTGTCGTTGTCCACCCCGCTGATGAACGTGCCGACCCGGAAGGCGGGTGAACGGAGTTTTTCGACGATTTCCTCGAACTTCTCGAGCGCTTGGCGGGACTGGTCGTTGAGGTCTTCGAGATTGGCGACGCGTTCGCGCAGGATGCGGAGATCCACCACGGAGGCGTCCGCGGGAGGGATCCGGCTGGCGATGAGGTCGAGGATTTGGAGGGCGGAGAGCCGGTCCAGTTCCTCGGGGGACAAGAGTTTCTCCAACGGCGGAAGGATCCGAGGCAACGCTTCGCCTGCGGCCGGGCGGAGGTGGGTTCCGTCGGTGGCTTTCTTCTTCGGCTCAGCCATGAGGTAAAGCTACGGGGATAAGAGGGGGATGCAATAGGGGGAAATTTCCGAAGCTCAAAGTTCAAAGCTCAAAGTTCAAAATACGGAGGACCGAAACCCAAATCCCAAATCCCAAGCTCCAAATCCCAAGCTCACGCCTCACGCTCCACGCTCTCCACAACGAAAAACTAGACTCTGGCGCGCCAGACGGGATCGTTAGCGACAATGAAATCCCGATTCGCCCCGTTCCTCAACGCCGCCCGCACGTTGGTCCGCTCCACGACGGCGGCGACGTCCCTGATGCTCCTGGGAACCTCCGCGCTGGCCGCCGACTGGTTCCAATGGCGCGGACCAGGACGGGAAGATCATTCGCCCGATACCGGCTTGCTCAAGACCTGGCCGAAGGAAGGCCCGCCTCAGGTTTGGGTCTTCCAAGATGCCGGCCTCGGCTACGGCGGTTATTCGGTGGTGAGCAACCGACTGTTCACGGTGGGATTGCGTGACGAAAAGGAATATCTCATCGCCGTCGATACCCAAGAGGGCAAGGAGCTGTGGAGCGCCTTCATCGGCCCGCTGTATTCCAATGGCTGGGGCGATGGTCCGCGCATGACCCCGACAGTGGATGGCGACCGGGTCTATGCCATCGGCGGAAGGGGATTGCTGGTGTGTGCCCAAGCAGCGGATGGCCAGGTTCTCTGGCAGAAATCGCTGGTCGGTGACCTGGGTGGGGTGTTGCAGGACTGGGGCTTTACGGAATCGCCCCTGATCGTGGGTGACCGCCTCTTCTGCACTCCGGGCGGCTCGCGCGGCACCATGGCCGCGCTGAACAAGTTGACCGGCGAAGTACTCTGGCGCACCGCCAACCTGACCGACCACGCCCAGTATGCGTCGCCCATCTTGATCGAACGGAACGGCCGACCGCAGGTGGTGCAGTTGGTGATGCAGAAGTTTTTCGGGGTGGATCCGGCGAACGGCAAGGTGATCTGGTTGGCGGACTTTCCCGGGAAGGTCGCGGTCATCCCCACCCCCATCTATCACGACGGAATCGTCTATGTGACCGCCGGCTACGCGGTCGGCTGCAAGGCGGTGCGTCTAGGGGACGGTCCTACGCCGGAAACGGTGTATGAAAACAAGGTCATGAAGAACCACCACGGCGGCGTGGTACGGGTGGGTGATCACCTCTACGGCTACAGCGACGGGCCGGGATGGGTGTGCCAGAATTTTCAGACCGGCGCCGAGGTCTGGGCCAACAAGAGCCTGGGCAAAGGCGCCGTGCATTTCGCCGACGGCATGTTGTACTGCCTGGACGAACAGAGCGGTGAAGTGGCCCTGGTGGAAGCCTCTCCGTCCGGCTGGAACGAAAAGGGCCGTTTCACGCTGGAGCCCCAAAGCACGCTACGGCATCCGCAGGGTCGGATCTGGCCGCATCCGGTCGTGGTCAATGGCCGATTGTACCTGCGGGATCAGGAGCTGTTGCACTGCTACGATGTGAAGGGAGGAACTTAGAGCCGGTTGGAATTTTCCCATCGGCTCCAAGTCCTCTCACTCCTGCACCGAACCTGAGTCAGGCATTCGGGGCGGAGGCCGGGGCGGGAGATACGACCATGCGGGGTTTCTCCGGCTCATGCACGGGGCTGGTGCCGGGAGGAGCGGTGGCCGGATGCGGCACGACCACCCAGAACTGTTCGCGGGTGCGGCTCCAATCCTTCAGGATCTCGTTCGCGCGGGGCGAGTCCGTGGCCTCCAGATGGGCATAGATCAGGCCCTCGATGCGCTTGGTCTCTTCCTCGTCCTTGAGACGTTCCAGGCCGACCATGCCGTCGTTGTAGCGGGAGGGAAACTGGTTCTGCGGATCCCAGACATAGGCCCGGCCGCCGGACATGCCGGCGCCGAAGTTTCGTCCGGTTTCCCCCAGCACCACCACCAGTCCGCCGGTCATGTACTCGCAGGCGTGGTCGCCGGTGCCTTCGACCACGGCGGTTCCGCCTGAATTGCGGACCCCGAACCGCTCGCCGGCGCGCCCGGCCGCCAACAGCCGGCCGCCGGTGGCGCCGTACAGGCAGGTGTTGCCGACAATGCTATTCTCGGGCCAGGGGAACTTCACCGCATCCAGGGGGCGCACGATGATTTCGCCGCCATTCATACCCTTGCCAACGTAGTCGTTCGCTTCACCCATGAGTTTCAGCCGAACCCCCCGGGCCAGGAACGTTCCGAAGCTCTGGCCGGCGCTCCCCTTGAGCGTGACGTCGATGGAGCCCTCGGGCAGGCCGGTGTCGCCAAACTGGTAGCCAATCTGGCCCGACACCTTGGTGCCCACATTCCGGTGAATATTGGTAATTTTGTAGCTCAGCTTGACCACCCCTTTGCCCTGCAGCGCCACCCGGGCGTCGTTGATGATCTTGTCGTCCAGTGAGCTGTCGCCAAACCGCTCATTCCGTTCGCGGGTATGAATGCGCGTAGCGGTGCCGGTGGGATCAACCTGGTACAACAGGCGGTCCAACTGGAGGCTGGCCACTTTGGTGCGGATCTCTTCCGGAAAATCCGACACGGGCCGGCGCTCCAGGAGGTCGGTGCGGCCGACGAGCTCGTCGAGCTTGCGGAAGCCCAGCGCCGCCATGAGTTCACGGACCTCCTGGGCAATGGCGTTGAAGAAGGCCACCAGATTCTCCGGCTTGCCCTTGAACTTGAGTCGCAGTTCCTCCTTCTGAGTGGCGACGCCGACCGGGCAGGTATTGAGGTGGCAGACCCGGAACATGGCACAGCCCGCCGCCACCAATGCCCCGGTGCCGAAGTTGAACTCCTCAGCCCCCAGGAGCGCGGCCATGACGATATCCCGTCCGGTCTTCAACCCCCCGTCGGTCCGCAGTACGATGCGGGACCGAAGGTCGTTGAGCATGAGCGTCTGATGAGCCTCGGCGACCCCAAACTCGAAGGGGCCGCCCGTATTCTTGATGGAACTCAGCGGCGAGGCTCCGGTACCGCCGTCGTGTCCCGAGATGAGCACCACATCGGCATAAGCCTTGGCCACGCCCGCGGCGACCGTGCCCACGCCGGCGCAGGCCACGAGCTTGACGCAGACCTTGGCGCGGGGATTGACCTGCTTGAGATCGTAAATGAGTTGGGCGAGATCCTCGATGGAATAGATGTCGTGATGGGGCGGTGGCGAAATGAGGGGCACTCCCGGAACGCTGTAACGGAGCTGGGCGATGAGCGGGCTGACCTTGTGGCCGGGTAATTGTCCGCCTTCGCCGGGTTTGGCGCCCTGGGCCATTTTGATTTCGATTTCCGACGCGCTGGCGAGATAGGCGGGGGTGACCCCGAAGCGACCCGAAGCCACCTGCTTGATCGCCGAATTGCGCTCGGTGCTGTAACGGACCGGATCCTCACCGCCCTCGCCGGAGTTGGATTTTCCGCCGATGCTATTCATGGCGATGGCGAGGCACTCATGGGCCTCGGGCGACAGGGCACCCAAGGACATGCCCGCCGTGGTGAAACGACGGCGAATGTCTTCGACCGGCTCCACCTCGTCGAGGGGAACGGAAGTTCCGCCGAGCTTGACCTGAAACAGGTCGCGCGGACTAACGGGCTCCCGCTTTTCGACGGTTTCCATGTATTTGAGAAACTCCTCCCGCTGCCCGCTCTTGAGGAACCGGTGCAGGGTGAGGACGACTTGGGGATTGTAAGCGTGATACTCACCGCGCCCACCCCTGGCGACCCGATAATTGCCGCCGACATCCAGAACCGCCGCTTCAGGCGCCGCAAACGCGGCGCGATGCCGGCGCAGGGCATCCTCAGCAATGTCCTGCAGGCCGATCCCGCCAATCTGGCTCGTGGTGCCAAAGAAACACCGGTCCATCACTTCCTGCCCCAGGCCGATCGCCTCGAAAATCTGGGCGCCGAGATAGCTGGCGATGGTGGAGATGCCCATCTTGGCCATGACTTTAAGCAGGCCGGATTCGATGGACTTCCGGAAGTTGCCATAGGCCTTTTCCAGTGAAATGTCGCCGTATTTGCCCGCCTCGACGGCCTCCCGGATCGTGTCGAGCGCGAGGTAAGGATTCACCGCCGACGCACCAAAACCCACCAGGGCGGCGAAGTGATGAACATCCCGGCATTCGCCACTTTCACAGATGAGCGAACACCGCATCCGCTTGCCCACCCGGATCAAATGGTGATGAACCGCGCCGACGGCCAGTAGCATGGGGATCGGAGCCTTTTGGGCGTCCACCCCGCGGTCACTGAGGACGAGGATCACCCGGCCGGCATCCACTGCCTGTTCGGCTAGGCGGCAAATGCTCGTCAGGGCGGCGTCGAGATCGCTGGCCCCTTGGGTCGCGTCAAAATGACAATGAATGACTTCGGACGGAAAGGCGGGATCCGGAATCTGCTTCAGGGCGGCCAGCTCATAGTCATACAGGAAGGGTGATTCCAGACGCACCTGCCGGGCGTGTTCAGGAGTTTCATCGAACCAGGAAAGCCGCGTTCCGATGTTGCTAGCCAGCGACATGACGATCCGTTCCCGGATCGAATCGATGGGCGGATTCGTGACCTGCGCGAAGAGCTGTTTGAAATAGTCGAACAACAGGCGGGGGCGCTTCGAGAGCACGGCGATCGGCGTGTCATCTCCCATCGATCCGACCGGCTCCCCCCCTTGCGTCGCCATCGACTTCAGAAGGTCGTCCAATTGCTCCTGATCCCAACCGAAGGTGATCTGCTGGAGTGTGAGGTCGAGCAGGTTGACGGCCTTATGATTGGCGGAGAAGGGCTGCGCGTGCGCTTGGAGGTCGAAGAGATGGGCGGTCACCCAGTCGCCATAAGGCTGCTGGGCGGCGACAAAACGCTTCACCGCGTCGTTATCGAGGAATTTCCCGGTTTCCGTGTCGATGGCCAGGATGCGTCCGGGTCCGAGGCGCCCTTTCTGCACCACCTTCTTCTCGTCCATTGCCACCACGCCGACCTCGGAGCCCATGACCATCAGCCCGTCTTCGTAGATCTTGTAACGGGCCGGACGGAGGCCATTACGATCCAGGGTGGCCCCGATGATGCGTCCATCGGAGAACACCACCGCGGCGGGGCCGTCCCACGGTTCGTTCAGGCAGGCGTGATATTGATAATAATTCCGCAGCGCCGGATCCATGTCCGTCGCGTTCTCCCACGCTTCGGGAGTGAGCATGGTGACCGCGTGCAGCAGGTGCCGACCGGACAGATCCAGCGCCTCCAGGGCATTGTCGAGGGCCGCCGAATCGGAACCGCTGGGCTGGATGAGGGGCCGAAGGGTTTCGACCTCGTCACCCCAAACGGCCGATTCCAGTTCGGTCTCCCGGGCCCGGGACCAGTTTTTGTTGCCGAGCAGGGTGTTGATTTCGCCGTTGTGGGCCAGCATCCGGAAGGGGTGGGCCAGATGCCAGGTGGGGAAGGTGTTGGTGGAATACCGCTGGTGATAGATGGCCAGGGCGGACACGAAGAGCGGATCCTTCAGGTCGAGATAGAATTTGGGGAGCTGAGGCGCGTTAAACAGGCCTTTGTAAACGATGGTACGGGCGCTGAACGACGCGCAGTAGAACCCGTCCACCTTCTCCGCCATGGCAGCCCGTTCCGCATGATTGCGGGCTAAAAACAGCTTCCGCTCGAATTCGTCCGGGCTCCAACTGAGGTCCCGCCCGAGCAGGCAATGGATGATCTCGGGCATGGTGGACCGGGCTTTTTCGCCCAGACACCGGGGATTGAGCGGGACCGGGCGCCAGGCCAGGAAGTGAATGCCATATTTGGCACACGCCTCCTCCACGAACTGCTTACACTTGGCCACCAGGTATTTGTTGCCGGCCGGGGTGAAGACAAATCCCACGGCCAGATCCTCTTCCTCGACCGCCTTGACTCCCAACCGGTCGGCCTCGCGTTTGAAGAACGGCTTGGGGAGTTGGACCAGGATGCCCGCTCCGTCACCGGTTTTGGCATCGGCATCCAGGGCGCCACGGTGGGCGAGGCTGTTGAGGGCTTCGATGGCGAACTGGACGATGCGCTGCTCTTTCCGGCCGGAAATGTTGGCGACAAAGCCGACCCCACACGCGTCGTGTTCAAACTCCGGCCGGTACAGCGAACCCGGAACTGATGGATATGACTTCATATAAGCGTTCCTCGCGTTACTCCCGGTTTGTTCCGGTGCAACCGCAAAAGCCTACCGTCTGCCGATGAAGCGAAGCAAAACGTTTTTAGGGTCAGATGATTTAGCGGGCGAAAATCGACAGAAGGACAAGAACGAGACAGGACGGCCAAGGCCCCGCGTTCCACGCGCAGCGCGGGAACGCGGCCGTTCGCGATGAGACGTCGATCATCCGACGACGCGACCGGAGGCGGTGGGGCGTGAGTACCTCGACGCTGCCCAGGCCAGGGCCGCCCAAAAAGGGCGGGGACGACGCCGCGCGCCATCCCCTACCCTGCCCGTCGGTAATATTTCTGGGTGTACTCCTGTACCATCCGCCACGTGCTGTACTTTGCCGCCAGCGTCACCATCGCCCGCCGGATCCGATTGATCCACTGCCGCGGAATGCCATTGGCATCGCGGTTGAAGAAGGTCGGAACCAATTCCGTGGTGAGCGCGCGATAAAGGTTGGCGCTGTCCACCTGGTCCTGCTCCACCACGTCGTCCGGATGAGAATCCGGTCCGATGGCAAACCCGTTGGTGCCGTCGAAGCCTTCGCGCCACCAGCCGTCCAGGATGGAGAAGTTCAGGCAACCGTGCGGCGTGGTCTTCATGCCGCTGGTTCCCGAGGCTTCCAGTGGTCGCCGCGGATTGTTCAGCCAGATGTCACAGCCCGCGACCATCTGGCGACAGACATGGATGTCGTAGTTCTCCAGGAAGACCAGATGTCCCTTGAGTTCGCTGAAGTTGGACAAGTGAATGATCTTCTGGATGAACCGCTTGCCTTCATCGTCACGCGGGTGGGCTTTGCCGGCGTAGATGAACTGCACCGGGCGGCTAGTGTCGCGCACCAATTGGGCGATGTTTTCAAACTGGTCGAAGATCAACGGGGCGCGCTTGTAAGTGGCAAACCGCCGGGCAAAGCCAATGGTCAAGGCATCGGGATTCAACAGACTGTCGAACGCCATGAAGTCGGACTGTCCAAACGACCGGCCCTGAATCAGCAGACGACGCCGGGCAAACTCGATCAATTCCCGTCGCAGCCGGTACCGCATGGCCCATAGTTCCTCGTCACTGGTCACGGAGGGGTCGGCCATCTTCTCCCAGAACTCCGGGGTATTGGCGTCATACACGAAGCGCGACACGTCCCCTCCCTGCTCCACGTATTTCCGGGTCCAGAAGCGCCGCATGGGCCCTTTGATCCAACCGACCAGATGGATCCCGTTGGTAACCGAACCGATAGGAACGTCTTCGATCGCGGTCTTTCCGTAGAACCCCTTCCACATCTCCCGGCTGACCTCGCCGTGCAAGGCGCTGACCCCATTGGCGGCGCGGGACAGATTCAGGGCCAGGGCAGTCATGCAGAACGGTCCTCCGGGTTTTCCCGGATGCTCATTTCCCAACTCCATGAGCTGCTCATGGGTGATGCCGAGATTGGTGGGGAACTTGCTGGCCGCAATGCGCATCAGGTCGCTGCTGAAGCGGTCGTGGCCCGCCTCGACCGGTGTATGCGTGGTGAAGATACATTCCTGTTTGGTCTGCTGGCTCGCCTCCTGATAGGAGGCTCCGGCGGCCATCTTTTCCCGAATCAGCTCCAGCGTCAGAAACGCCGCATGGCCTTCGTTCATGTGGAACGTGGACGGGGTGATCCCCAAGGCCCGCAAGAGCCGCACCCCACCCGCCCCGAGCAGGATTTCCTGCATGATGCGCGTGGTGGTGTCGCCGCCATACACTCGGTTGGTCAGGTCCCGGTACTGGCCTTCGTTCTCGGGGCGATTGGTGTCGAGCAGGTACACCGGGACGCGGCCCACGTTGATTCTCCAGGCGTGGAAGCGGATGGGCTGGCCGAACATGCGGACGGTTCCCACGATGGGCTCGCCATTGGCACCCACCACCGGATCGAGGGGCAGGTTCCGGGGATTCAGCGGGATATAGTTTTCCTGCTGCCAGTTTTCGTGGCCGATGGACTGCTGAAAGTATCCCTCGCGGTAGAACAAGCTGAGCCCCACGAAACCCAGCCCGAGGTCACTGGCCGACTTGGTGTGATCGCCGGCCAACGCCCCCAGCCCGCCGGCGGCGATGGGAAGACACTCGTGAAAGGCGAATTCGGCGGAAAAATAGGCGACCGGATTCTGAAGCAATTCCGGTGCATGGGTGGCGCCCCAGGTGTTTTTCTCGCTCAGGTAAGCCTGAAAATTCGCCAGGGTTTGGCGGACCCGGGCCGCGAAGTCGGGTTCCTGCAACCGCACCCGAAGTTCGTAGTCGGATACCTCGTGTAATACGGCCACGGGGTTGTGATAGAGGTTCTGCCAACCTCGTGGAGAGAGTCGCTGGAAGACATCCTGGGCTTCCTGGTTCCAGCTCCACCAGAGGTTGCGGGCCAGACGGCTCAGGCCGTCGGTGAGTTCTTTCAGTTCCGGTCCGGTCAACGGTTTCGCGCTCATGATCAGTTTTGGATGAAGCGGATCCGCGAGCCGGAGGGCTGGGACTCCGCGCGCCAACGACTACCCCTCGCACCGCTGGCCGGGAACTTAAATCTGTCCGCGCGAGTTGATTCTCCGAAATCGGGACGAAGACCGGCTTCCCGTCTGGGGGCGGC
>CAYYSX010000029.1:0-19583 GCA_964474315.1 uncultured Verrucomicrobiota bacterium
GTTGGCGAAGTTCCAGACGGCGGCGGAAGGTGATCTGGCCCAACGCCAGGCGGGAATCGCCACCTTGGTAAAGCCGCTGGAGGAACAGCTCCAGCAATACCAGCAGCGGCTGCAGCAGGCCGAGGCGCAGCAACAGGCCACCTTGGGCCAGGTTCGTCAGCATCTGGAGACTTTGGCATCACAAAGCCACTCCCTCGCCCATGAAACCCAGCGCCTGCGAGTCGTTCTAAGTTCTAGTCAGGCACGGGGACGCTGGGGCGAGGAGACCCTGCGTCGGATCGTGGAAGCAGCCCAACTCAGTCCCCACTGCGATTTTACCGAACAAATGCGGGTGGGCGATGCGAAGCCCGACTTGGTGGTGCATCTACCGGGTGACCGATCTCTGCTGGTGGATTCCAAGGTTCCCGACCTGGAGTTCCTGGATGCCCTTGGTGGAGCCGATGAAGCGAAACGGGCTACAGCGTTGGCAGCGCACGCCCGGAAATTGCGGGAAACGATCCGGTCGCTGGCCGAGCGCGATTACCCTGCCCAGTTCCGGCAGGCGCTTGATTACGTTGTCCTCTTTCTTCCCGCGGAATCCCTGTTGAGCGCTGCCCTTGAAGGAGACCGTGACCTGATTCTTTGGGCCGCTCAGCACCGGGTCCTGCTGGCGACTCCCGCCTCGTTGATCGCCCTCTTGCGCTGTGTGGCGGTGAGCTGGCAGCAACAGGAGCAGTCACAGAATGCCCGGGAGATCGCAGAAGCGGCCCGACAACTGTACGAACGGGTGACCCGGTTCACGGAACACCTGGATTCAATCCGGGAAGGATTGTCCCGGGCCAACCGCGCCTATGACGCCGCAGTGGGTAGCTACGAACGAAGCGTGCGGCCCAGCGGTGAGCGGTTCATGAAACTGGGAGGAACCAGCTCCGACAAGGTTCTCACACCGCTGCCTCCCCTGGAGGCGACTCTCCGATCGGCTCCCCGGGTGGATCCGGTAGTCGCCGTCCCACCGGCTCCCGAGGACAGTCTCCCAACCGAAAGCGAAAAACCGGCAGCCGGAGAAACTCCAGCCGCCGGCAATCAGCAGGTAACCTGCGAAAGCTGAGCCGGTGGGGTCGCCCACCCTGGGCCGCGGATTCAGGTGAGCTTGGCCAAGGTCGCCTTGATGGCTTCGAAGTTGGGCAGATCCTTCGGCGTGGGTGTTTGTTCCGCGTATTGGATCACCCCGGCCTTGTCGATGACGAAGGCGGCCCGGGCGGCCGTGTCACCGATGCCGACCAGGTTCGGAAAAACGACGTCGTACGCCTTGATGACCGTTTTGTTCAGGTCACTGGCCAGACGCAGGGTGATCTGGTGGTGATTGGCCCAGTCCTCCTGGGCGAACGGACTGTCCACACTGACTGCGATTACGTCAGCATTCAGCGCACCGAACTGGCCGAGACCGGCGGTGACATCGCACAGCTCCTGCGTGCAAACACTGGTAAAGGCGAGCGGGAAGAACAGCAGGACCGTGTTCTTCTGGCCGAAATTCTCGGACAGCTTCACATCGACGAGCCCGGATGCGTTTTTCTGTTTGAGGGTGAAATCGGGGGCTTGGGTACCGACGGCAAGAGGCATAGGAGTAGATGATTGGTTTGTCGTTGAACGAGCGCGGGAGATTTAGGGAGAGGATAACCCACGTGTCAAAGCGGGATGCAAGGCAAGCGGGATGCGAGGCCGTATTCGCTCCTCAGCCCCACCGGGTCATCCCAGAGCGGCCAGCACTTCTTTCGCGTGCTCCGCCGGCTTCACTTTGGGCCAGATTTGAGCAATCCGACCATCGGGTCCGATCAAGAAGGTTATCCGGCGTGTTCCCTGATATTTCAGCCCCATGAAGTTTTTTTCACCCCACACGCCGTACGCCGTGACCAGTTGTTTGTCCGTATCAGCGAGCAAGGGAAACGGCAGTTGGAACTTCTTCGTGAACTTCTGGTGCGACTGCACGGAATCGGGGCTGATTCCGAACACCACAGCTCCCTTCTTCTTGAGTTGGGCGTACACCTCCCGGAAGGCGCAGGCCTCCTTGGTGCATCCAGGAGTGTCATCTTTGGGATAGAAATACAGGACGACCGATTTTCCTTGGAGATCAGCGAGGCGGACGGTCGAACCGTCGGTGGCCGTGGCGGTGAACGGAGGAGCGGGATCTCCCGGCTTCAGTGGCAGTTCGATGTCTCGGCCCATGGAGGCGCACGCTAACCTCAGGCATCGGACGCGCAACTGGTCGGAAACGGGCCATCGACGGACGGGTTTCGACGTTGCTGACGTCGGCTTCCGCTGATGCGGCAAGCCGTGCGATCAGGATTCGAGGCGTCCGGCACCCGGATTTTGACCGACTGGGACGCCGGTGAGGTCACGCAGACAAAAAAGCCGGTGCAGGACTTGCACCGGCCGGTTGGTTCCGCGGGAGCTCCACTTCCATCAGGAAGGGGCAGCCGCCTCATTTCAAAACCGCCTGATGAAACTCAAACCAGTCGTCGAGATTGTTGAGGTTGACGGCGTCCGGCAGCACCGATCCGTCGTCCGGCAATCCATTGGCGGCGAGAATGTTTTTGCGCGTCTCGTCCGCATGGATGTAGCCGGCGATGGCGACATTGAGTTTGTGGATGTTGCCCTTGGTCAGGTTGACCCCGGGCTGCTGCTTAAACCACACCTCGAACTGCGGGTAGGTTGGCTTCTGCTCGGTGACGAAGGCCGTCACGGCCTCCGGCTTCAGCCCCAGGGCATTGATCACCATCGTGTCATAGCCCTGGCCGATTCCCGGGTAACCGGGAGCGAGCTTTCCGCGGGCCTCCAAGGAGACCTTCTGCCAAAGACGGGGGAGGTGGAGAATGCCAAGGGGACCGGCAACGCCGGAACTGATCAAAGGAACGTAGGTGTCACTCATGGTGAAAACTGCTTAGGTTTTAGGAATGGGCCGCGAGGGTAGGCAAACCACGGATGAGAGCAACGCTTTTGCGCGCCTTGGGCCGATGGAGGGCGCATCTCAGTTTTTTGGATGGGGAGCACACGCGTCCCGCGTGTGGGTCTCGGCGTCCCGCCGAGACCCTCGTGGACTGTTCTCATTCCGACGCGTCCTTCGCAGCGCCGCCTGGGACGGAAAAGCAGTGCCGGAGGAACCGGGCGGGACGCCCGGTTCAGCACGCCAGAGGCGTACGCTCCCCATCCAAAAGGATGAACGCCGCCAGGTCGCCGTAGTCGTCCGGTTATTTTCAAATCCGCACCTTGAACTCTTCCCCCTTGCGGACA
This sequence comes from uncultured Verrucomicrobiota bacterium, assembly GCA_964474315.1. GTDB lineage: Bacteria > Verrucomicrobiota > Verrucomicrobiia > Limisphaerales > UBA9464 > UBA9464. The sequence continues at coordinate 3,268 of CAYYSX010000029.1, forward strand.
CTGAGGACGAACGCGGCCAGCAGCTCAGGGATTCGCTCGAGATCCGCCAAGGAAATGACCTCCACCGGAGAATGCATGTACCGATTGGGTAGGCTGACCAACGCGCTGGGAATACCGCCGCGTGTCCAGAAGATCACATCGGTATCGGTGCCGCTGGTCGAGCTCATGGCCTCGTGCTGCAAGTGGATACCTTCCTTCTTGGCGCAGGATTCCAGTCGGGCAACCACCTCGGGATGGCTGCTCCCGCCATGAGTCAACGTTGGACCACCGCCCAGCTTGATGTCCCCATGCTGGCGTTTGTCCACGGTCGGGACGTCGGTGGCGTGAGTGACGTCCACCACCACGGCCACGTCGGGGTTCAGTGAGTAGGCAATCTGCCGCGCCCCGAGCAGCCCGACCTCTTCCTGGACGTTGGAAACAGCGCACACTTCGGCGGCGAACTTCTTCTTCTTTTTGCCGCGCAGGATCCGCAGCGTTTCCGCCACGGCCCAGGTGCCAATCCGGTTGTCGAAGGCCCGGGCGACGGCCCGGTCGCCGCGCAGCCGTTCAAACCGGTCCCCGAGAGTGATGGGATCGCCGATGCGCACGAGCTTCAACGTTTCAGCTCGGGAAGAAGTGCCAAGGTCAAGGAACAGGTCATGAATCTTCGGCTCCTCCTTCTTATCGTCACCTTTGGTCAGATGGGGCGCCACTGAGCCAAACACCCCCGGCACGGGACCATCTCGGGTATGCACCACGGCGCGCTGGGCGCGGGTGATGGCGGGGTTAATGCCTCCGGCTCGCCGGACATGAATGAATCCTTCGTCCGTAACGTGATTGACGGTCATGGCGATCTCGTCGGCGTGGCCGGCCAGCATGATGCGTGGGGAGCCAGATTTGTTGGCGACGGCAACGCAGTTCCCATAGGCGTCGCTATAAGTTTCGTCGGCGAAGGCGGAGACATAGTCGAGCCACACGCGTTGGCCGCGGGTCTCATGTCCGACGGGACTGGGAGTGTTGACCAACGTTTCGAGAAACTGAAGGGATTCGGTACGCATGCGGCCGACACTAGGTACCGGAGGTGAACCGGCAAGCGTCGTCAGGAAGGGGCAGGGGCCTTTGTTTTGAGGTGATCAAGAGGGGAGGAGCGGAGGAGGCAACGACGAGATGGAAGTGAGGGTGTAACGGAGTGCAGGGGGGAGGCCCCGCTGTCCTTGGTACCGCACCGCTTCCCCAAGAAGGCCCTGGATGGGTGGCGATGCCGCTCCCATTGGAGTTTGCCAGGGGCCTTCCTCCTTCGGCATTCTCTCAGGGTGGTTCACCGGTGGAAGCAACTCATTCTGGGCCTGTGCGTGCTGGCGGTGAGCGCCTTCGGCCAAGCTGTGCCGCGTTTGGACAGCGCCTCTCACGCTTGGTTCCAGCGCGGCACCACCCAGGAGATCACCCTCACCGGAAAATTCCTCCGGGGTGTCTCCTCCGTCCTCTTGACCGGTTCCGGAGTCTCCGCCTCGGTGGCCGTCCTGCCTCCGCCCGAGGTCACGCTGGAAGCCTCGGGTTCCGGCCTGACTGCTCAACCCGCGGATACCGCCCGATCGCTCTCGGTGCAAATTGTGATCGAGGACGAAGCCTCCTTGGGAGGCCGGGAACTCCGCGTCGCTACCTCCTCCGGTGTCTCGAATCCGCTGACCGTCCAGGTGAGCGACGTTCCGGAAGTGCAGGAAGGCCCGCCTGGCCCGGAGGCTGGTACCGGTCTTCTGATCAGCCTTCCGGCCGGTTTTTCCGGAGTCATCGGCGCCAACACAGAGAGCGATGAGTTCCGATTCGCTGCGCGGGCGGGCCAGAAACTGATCTTCGATGTCCAGGCCAACCGTTTCGGTTCGCCGCTGGATCCAACGCTGGTGCTGCTGGATGCGACGGGGAAGGAACTGGCGCGAAGTGAGGACGCCCTCGGTCTGGACCCATTTCTGGAATTCACTGTCCCGACCGACGGCGAGTACGTGGCCCGCTGGCATGACCTACGGTTCCAAGGCGGAAGCGACTACCGGTACCGAATCCTCGCCGGCGAACTGCCGTACCTGGAGTTTCTGTTCCCCTTTGGCGGGCGCCGGGGAACGACGGTTCCGCTGACGCTCAGCGGGTGGAACTTGGACGGAGCGGAGACCATGAACCTCCAGGTGGCGGCCGATGCTCCGCTGGGACGGCAGGACATTCGGGCCCGCACCGCGCGCGGACTTTCCAACCCGCGGCCCTTCGAAGCCGGAGACCTTCCCGAACACACCGAATCCGAGCCCAACAACGTCGCCGAAAAGGCCAATCCGATAGGAATTCCCAGCGTCATCAACGGCCGCATGGCCGAAGCGCGCGACGTGGATGTCTTCCGCATCCAGTCCAACGCCGACCAGAAATGGGTGATCGAGGTGCAAGCGCGGCGATTTGGGTCACCTCTGGATGCCTTGCTTACCTTGATGGATGGCCAAGGCGCCGTGCTCCAACGCAACGATGACGCCGATGGACCCGATGCCCGGCTGGAGTTCGACGCCCGTAAAGATGCCGAATACCTGGTGTCGATACGTGATTTGACCGATCGCGGAGGTGAACGGTTCGGCTACCGGATGACCATCCAACCGCTCCGACCGATCCCCGACTTCACGGTGCGAGCGCCCGCGGGGCGATTCCGGGTGAACCAGGGCGGTCGCACTGCGGTTCGCTGCGAGGTGGAGCGGCGCAATGGATTCGACGGAGTGATCCGAGTGACGGGGGTGGACCTTCCCTCGGGCGTGACGGCCACGCCGTTGGTCCTGGGACCCGGGGCCAACTTCGGCTGGCTGGTGTTGAACGCAGCCGAAACGGCCCCGGCCGGACATCATCCGCTGAAGCTGAATGCGACGGGTGAAGCCGGTGGCCAAGCGCTCGACCGTTCCGTGCAGCTCGCCGAATCGGGCTGGCTGACGATTCTGCCGACGTCACCCGTCAGCGTGGAAGTGGCCCAGGCCTCGGCATTGGTCGAGCAGAATGCCGCGACGACGCTGGATATCAGCGTCCTGCGCCGGGGTGGCCATACGGGTGAGATCAAAGTGTCGGCCGAAGACTTGCCTGGGGTCAGCATTCCTCCCGTGACTCTTTCCGCCGGGGAATCTCGCGCGAAGCTTTCCCTCCAGGCCGCCTACAATGCCGAGGTCGGTACCCGGCCCGTGATGGTTCGCGCCGAGGCCATGGTCGAAGGCGTTACGAATGTAACCTACGCTTCGGCGCCGGTGCCTCTGCAGACGCAAAAGATCGCCCTGTTCCTGACGGCGATGCTACCCGGTTCCCCCTTCTTCCGAACGGACGCGGTGCGGTTGTCGGCGGTGGCACTTCCCACCAATTCCGTTTCCTCCGCCAACCAGACAGAATTCGTCGTCAAAGTCGATCGCCGGGACTTGGCCGAGGAGATCGCGCTCGCCGTGGAAGGGCTTCCGCCGGGGGTCAATGCCACGGTCGTTCCCATCCCGGCCGATCGGAATGAAGCGGCCATCAAGCTGGTGGTCACGGACCAGGCGGAAACCGGCAAAGAACATCAGTTCACGGTCACGGGTTCCGTCACCCATGGCGATCGCATCTGGCGACAGAAGACCCAGCCGGTGACGCTGCTGGTCACCGCGCCGGAGAAGGAAACGGCGGCGGCCACTACGACGACTACCGAAGTACCTCCACCCGGAACCCAATAGTCTCTGTCTTTTCCATGTCACGCCTACTCGCCCTTGCTGCTCTCGGATTGGCATTTCCCACTGCGGTTGGGTCCGCCGAGCCGCCCGTATCCTGGTACCGCGACCTCACGCCGATCTTCAAACGCTCCTGCAACGGCTGCCACAATCCCAACAAGCTCAAAGGCGAGGTGGATACCTCGACCTTTGCGGGATTCCTCAAGCCCGGGAAACACGGTCCGAACTTCATCGTCGGCGACCCCGCCAAGTCGCTCATCATCGAACAGATCAGTGGCTCAGAACCGGACATGCCCATGGAGGGCGATCCGCTCAGCGCGGCAGAGGTGGCCCTTATCGAACGATGGATTCGCGAGGGAGCGCAGGACGACACGCCGGCCGACGCTTACTCCACCCGGCTCCAGGAACCGCCCGTGTACACCTCGCCGGCCGTGGTGACCTCCCTGGCCTGGTCGCCCGATGGGCGTTGGCTGGCGATTTCCGGCTACCACGAGGTGTTTCTGATGGAGGCCACGAATCTGACGTTGCGCGCGCGCCTGCTGGGCGAGTCACCGCGCATTGAATCGCTCGCTTTCTCGCCGGATTCGTCGCGGTTGGCCGTCAGCGCTGGGGCTCCGGCGCGCTTCGGTGAAATCCAGGTGTGGGACGTCGCCGGAACCAACGAACTTCAGTCCTGGAAGCTCGGCACGGACTCGCTGTTTGGCGTGTCATGGTCTCCGGATGGTTCCCGGCTCGCCTTTGGTAGCGCTGACAAGAGCGTCCGCATCCTGGGTGCCAGCGATGGGCAGGAGCAGATGAAGTTCGACAACCACAGTGACTGGACCTTTCGCACCACCTGGGTGTCCGACGGTTCGCGCCTGCTCAGCGGTAGCCGGGACCGGGCGATGAAGCTGATCAAGGTGTCGGACGGGCAATTTATCGACGACATCAACAAGCTGATCGAGCCGGTGGTTTCCCTGGCCAAGCATCCCCAGGAAGAATGGGTCGCCTATGGCGGTGCCGAGGGCGGCGTGCGGATGTACCGGATGAAGGAAAACCAGGAACGCACCGCCGGGAACAAAGATGTGAATCTCGTCCGCGAATTCGAACGCCAGCCGGGAATGGTTCATGCCGTCGCCTTCAGCCCCGACGGCTCCCTGTTGGCAGTGGGCGGTGTAGGGGGCGAGGTGCGGGTTTACCAGACCGCGGATGGGACGAAGGCCGCCACACTTGATGGACACGGTGGGGCCGTGTTCGCGCTCGCCTTCACGCCCGACGGCCAGCGCTTGGTGACCGGTGGCTTTGACGGGCTGATTCGTGTGTTCGATCCCCACCAAAGTCGTCTTCAGGCGGTATTCCTGCCGGTACCGCTGGCGTCCGAGAAACCCGTGGCCGCGCGTTGATCGGATGGGGCACGGATGGTGTGGCGGAGAATCCCGCTTCCGTTCACCCGACGGCTCGGTTTATCTCACGGCATGAGAATCCTCTCCTTTCTCTTCGTCGGCGTGCTGCTGGCGGGATGCCAATCAACGAAGAATAAAGCTCACTGGGAACCTTTGTTTTCCCAAGATGGACTCCCATCCGGCTGGGTGGTACGGGCGTGGGATGACGTCTCCCAACCCGGTCCCACCAACTCCGTCTGGCGGGTGCAGAACGGTGTTCTGACCAGCGAAGGAGCGCGGGGATGCTGGCTCATGTGGGAACGGGAGCTGGGGGATTTTGAGCTCGAGTTTGAGTTCCGCCTGGGTGAGCGCGGCAACAGCGGGTTGGCCTTGCGCGCGCCGCTGCGGGGCGACCCCGCCTTCGATGGGATGGAATTGCAAATGGCCGACTACCGGTACAACCCAGAAGCGAAGGATTCCGAATTGACCGGAGGCCTGTATCGGGTCCTGGCACCGTTCCGGCAGGTTTACCGGCCGCAGGAGTGGAATCGTTACCAAGTCTCGCTGATCGGATCCCGGTTGCGAGTGACCCTGAACGGGGAGTTGATTCAGGACGTCGATCTCGCCACCCAAACGGCAGTCGTGCAGCGACATGACGGGCGGGACGTACTCCCCTTGAAGGATCGTCCCAAGCGGGGACACCTTGGTTTCCAGGAACTCAGCCGGGATGGCTCCCATGTGGAGATCCGGGAAGCGCGGATCCGGATTCTCGATTGAATCTGGCTACGGAGCAGTCCGTGGAAGTGCTACTAACCTCCCCTCCCAGCGTCGAAAGTTGGGGAAAATTGGGCTTAGCGTAGGACTCCGAGCGAAGCCGGGGCCCATCTCAGTTTTTGGCAAGGTAGTGGGGCTGGGGAGAGAGCACGGAGGACCGAAGCGGAAGGCCTGTAGCGTCGGCTGTCCTCAGCCGACCGAGCGGACCGGCCCACGCCGGTGGGTGACGTTCAACGAAGGCCAGGGCAGCGAGTGGGGAGATTATGTTGTCCGGGTGCTCTCGCTTCCCGAAATGACCCTTCTGGATGAAGGAGTGGACGGAAGCCATTTGGCGGAGTCGGCGGACGGATCCCTCTTCGTGCATGCCCAGGGCAAGCGGCTCGTGCGGCGGCGTTCCCTGGATGACGCCCCGCAATGAATTGGCGAGTTCAAGGACGACATCACCCAAGTGGCCTTATGGCCGGACGGCCAATGGTTGCTGGCCGGTGGTGACAGCGGCCGGATTCAATTCTGGCGCGCGCCGTCGCTCGACGAGCTGGAACCAGCCCCAGAGGTACCGTGAAGGACCGCGGGCTTCCGCCTGCTTTATCATGTGGAGTCAGGAGCGCGGACGGCTCGTCCGCTCGATCCCCTGGGGAAGGACCGCGGGCTTGAGCCCGCTTCACCGTGTGGAGTCGAGACGGTCAGGTACGCTGGGGCGGTGGGAGCAGTGACGGTGAAGCACCCTAAAGGGCGCGGTCCTTCCCCGGAGGCGCGGCCGGCGAGGACAGACCGAAGGTAACCAGGGCGAGGAGCAGGGGAAGCGGAGACGGTCTCATAACCAGGAGAATTCTTCCGAATCTATGGATTGCGTAGCGGTTTTTGCCTCTGGTGAACAGAAGAGATTTACGGAGGCAGGCTAGCCGTGTTGTCCGGTATCAGCTTTTCCTGGCTGGTATCGACGAAGCTTTCCGGCTCTTGGCGACCGTGGGACTCGGCGAATGCGCCCCTAAACACCGCGTCATCCCGGCCGGTGATCCTTCCAAAGAGCGGGTGATCTCCCGCCTGGACGGGAGCGAATCCGCTTTGTTCTTCCAGCTCAGTGTGCAGAGCGACTAGTTCGCTATGATACAACCGGCTTGACCGGTGATCCGATGCTCATCCTGGCGCCGATACGACCGACGCCCGTTGACCTGGCCCCTGGTGCGACAGGAGCGCGGGCGGCTCGCCTGCCGGAAAGCCCCGATTCCAAGTTATAAGCTGGATTCGAGCGATTGGGACGTGTTGAAAGGTGGGTGATGAGACTCCGAGGGGAGCGCGCCCGCCTCGGGCGCAGCCGTTGACGCCCCGCCGACGGCCCTTGGCGCCCTCGCCAAACTGCTCACGGGACCGGGGTCGGCTGGTCAGGCGCGGCGCGGCGTGTTCCGCGCCCAAAAAGGATCGGACGTATTTCATCGCGGTCGAAGCCGGCGGCCTCTTTCCCAGTCCGTTCACGCTCTATTGAGCGGGCGCCCTGCGCCTGGAGGTTCGGGGAATTGCGCCGCTGGAAAACTCACCCTCCACCCCCTCCCTCCGGCTTGCCCCGCCACCTTCCGGCAGGCACCAATGGGCTGTGACTGTGACCCGGTTTCCTCTCGTCCTCTTTCGCTGCCTCCTGCTCGCCGCCCTGCTCTCCACTCCGGGCTGCGAGAACTTCGCCCCACCTCATCAGGCATGGACCGAGGCGCGGGTGGAGGGGCGCGTCGTGGATGCCGAAACCGGCCAACCCGTCCACGACGCGACCGTATCGCGAGTGCGCGGACAGGAGATCGGTGACGCCTACGCCGTGGAGAAGGGGGCCAAAGCCATGCAGAAACGCCCCGCCGTCACCACCACGGCGATGGATGGAAGCTTCATCCTGGAGGCCGAGCGGACTGCCTACCTCTTCATGGAATCATACCCGAGCTTCGCCGTGACCCTGAAGGTCCAACATCGGGGCTACGACACCCTCCAGCAGCTCTTCACCAACGTGGTGTTTGGACCTCGCGGTCAGGCTCCGGTGGTGCCGGTGGGCGATCTTAAAATCTTTCCCGCTCGCTGAAGCACCCAAGGCCAGGTCCATGGTGTGTGCCGGCGAAAGGCTTCCACAGCCAAGCTCTAGGTTCCCGCTAGAGCCACCGCAGACGCTCAAACCGTTCTCCTCTTTCCGATTCGGTGAGAAGACGCTGCCGGGCCTTACTGACGTCTCCACCGTTTCCGGGTGCAAACCACCAGGCCAACCACACCCAAGCCTGCCAAGGCGACGGTGCCGGGTTCGGGAACGACCTCCAGGAATCCGCGAATCTCTCCTCCAGGAAACGCCGTGGAGTGGATGTTCCAGTAGGCCTGGCCGGAAGCCATGGCGCCCGCGAGCGCCATCTCAGCCGTAGCGAGCGTCCCACCGTTGCCCGTGACATAAGCGGCGTTGAAACTGGATGGTAAAGTCAGATCCAGCGTGTGGGAATACGAGCCGCTGGTGACGCCCAGCGGAAAGCCTTCAAAGGAAGGCGTGGTGGTGGCCACTCCCGCGTTACCCTCGCGGGGGACCGTCGTGGGCGCATGGATATGGGCCGCCGAAGTCGTCCCCACCAAACCGCTGAAGGTGGCCGAAAGCGACAACGTATGCAGCGTGCTGTCGTAGATCACGGAGCCGAAACCGGTCCCGGGAGAGTCGTTGGAGGGACTTTCGTTGGCACCACTGAAACTGATCGAATATTCAAAGATCTCGGCGTTACCGACGAGAGCTCCGCACAAGATTAGTATTAACGAGGTTGGCTGTTTCATGTTTGTTTGGATTCTTTGTTTGCTTTTTCCGGTTTCCGGGGACATTCGCTCCGACTCACCTTTACGGCGCCACCACGCGCAAAAAGGCGGCTTCGTCGTCGATCGGCACGGTCGTGGTTGTTTCCGTCACGGTTTTGACGTCCGTCCAGGCTGCCTCCTCGAGGTCGGATTTCTTTTGCAGACGAAACGAAGCCGCCCCACCGGTCCAGTGCAGGACAAGCTCATTGCCCGCCACCGAGATTTCGGTGATCGCAAAGGGAATCGGGATGATCTTCAACATCGTTCCGGAGCCGCCACTGGGCCCGAGATTGGAAGAGCCAAAGAGATAAAGCTCGCCGGACGAATCCTCGCCAATGCCTCTAAGCCAGAGCCCGAACGGCCGATCGTCGAGTCCGAGGCGGAATTCCTTTACTTCGGTGCCATCCAGATAAAACAACCGTCCGGTTGGCGCCCCAAAGGCGCCCCAATCTCCGGTGACATAAGTGCCGGCCAGGTCCGCATGGAGACTACCGCGATAGACATATCCCCCGATCACCGCCACGCCTTCGTCATGATCGTACTGCCCGATCGGATCGATCAGGTCATCGGGGACTTCCCGCACCGGCTCGGTGGTTACAAATCCGGGGCTGGTTCCGTTGGGATCGAAGAAAAAGCCGCCTTCCTTGACTGGCCAGCCAAAGTTTCCGCCGGAGGTGACCCGGTCGATTTCCTCGACATGGTTTTGACCCACATCCCCCAGCCACAGGTCGCCGGTCTGCCGATCGAAGCTGAACGAGTAAGGATTTCGAAATCCGTAAGCATAGATCTCCGGAAGCGCCCCAGCCTCTTCGAGAAAGGGGTTGTCGGAGGGGATTCCATATTGTCCGTTGGGAGCGGTACGCGCATCGACGTCAATGCGCAGTACGGTCCCCAGGACGTTGCTTTGGTCCTGGCCGTTGCCGCCGGGAGAATGCCCGTCGCCTTGATCGTCGGCGGCGCCCCCGTCCCCGATGGCGATATAAAGAAATCCATCGGGACCAAACCGTATCGTCCCTCCGTTGTGATTGCTCTGAGGTTGGTCGAGGCGCAGGATTTCCCGCCGGCTGGCCGGATCGACCCGGTTGGTGTTGGCCGGATCGATCCGCCATTCCGCGATCACCGATTGGTGATTGTTGGTCCTGCCTTCGGGGGGCATGATCATGAAATCAGCCGGAGGTCCGTTCGGCTCGGAGGTATAAGTATAGAGAAGCTGGTTTTGACTGAAATGAGGATGGGTTGCCGCTCCCAAGAGGCCGCGCTCATCATAGTTCGGGTTGAGCGTGACCAGGCGATCCCGGACATCGAGCACGTTTTCCGGAAGTTTCACCCCATCGACCAGGACGTAGATCAAGCCCGCTTGATCATAGACAAACATCCGGCCGCTGCCGTCGTTGGGTCCCGCGATGCCCAATGGGGCGATCAGCCCCTCGGCGATCGTTTGCAGTTCGATGGTCAGGTCCCCCTTGGGAATCGGAGCGGGTAGGGGATCGGCAATGGGAGTTCCGCCGCCTTGGACTGTCACGGTGACCGCGGGAGAGGTGGCCGTGGCGGAATGACCGTCCGTGGCTTTGGCGGTTAAAATGTGGACCCCGGTGGTGAGATTCAACGTGACGCTGAACGGCTCGGTGGTATCGGTCCCGACCAAGTTGGCTCCGTCGAAGAACTCAACTTGAGTGATGTGAGTGCCGGTGGCTGTGGCGGTAGCTTCCACCAGAAGGCTGCCCGGCGCGGGAAGGACGGTGTTGTTGGTCGGGTTGATGATCTGGACCACCGGTGGAGTGCCCGACGCCTCCTCGACCACAATGCGTCCGGTCATGAAGGGATGGGGCCCGCAAAAGTAGTCGAAGGTCCCCGGAGTGTGGAAGGTATGGGAAAAACTCCCTCCTCGGGAGATCAGTCCGGAATTCCAGATCCCGGTGGACTCCGTCGTAGTATGCTCAATGTCGTCCTGATTCGTCCAGGTCACGGTGTCGCCCACGCTGATCGTGCGGGTGGCCGGAGCGAAGTCGTAGTCCCGAATCTCGACCGGGAAGGTCGCGCTGTTGACGGGAACCAAGGCCCCCAGTGTCAGCCCTAGAAAAACCAGTAAGCTGGAATAGATCTTTCGCTTCATAACCTTCTGGCAACAAATGAATAACGAACGGAAGACATCCGGCGGCGCCGAGCGCTCCGAGCGCTCCGGCCACCGTCTTTCGTTCGCAGGTATGAGGCGCGAAGGTGCGAACGGTTCCGGGAATTTTTGTGCCGGCGGGAACTGTTTGGAGGATTGGTAACTCTCCTGTACAGGTAGTTCTCGAACTCATGGTTTTCTTCGGCGTCTCAATTTGCTTCGCTCTCCGACGGTGATGATGCGTACCACCGAGGTATTGAACCCCTCCCGCCTGGGCGTCGGTTCCGGGCAGTCGTCCCGTCGGTCCTGGGGCAACGGCGGTTTCCAGCGTTTCCTTCACGCGGCTGCTCGCCTCGCTGAACGCCCGACCGGGAGCGGGATTCGGCATGGCTAGAATGAAAGCGTATGGCATCGGATCTGGATTTTGAGAGACTCGTGGAGCTCCACTATCTGGCTCTTTACCGCTTCGCCTTCAGTATCACTCGGAATGAAACCGAAGCTTGGGATCTCACCCAGCAGGCCTTTTACATCCTGGCTAAAAACAGCAGTCAACTGCGAAACAAAGAGAAAGCGAAAAGCTGGCTCTTCACCACCCTTCACCGCGAATACTTAAGTCGCCGTCGCAAAATGATTCGCTTCCCAGAAACAGAAATCAGTGAGGCCGAGGCGGACCTTCCTCCGGTAAGCCCGGCCGTGGCCGAAGCGGATGCTCCCCTGGTTCTGCAAGCGTTGGCCCGCGTCGATTCCTCTTACCAGGCCGCGGTCTCCCTGTTTTATCTCGAGGACTATTCGTATCCGGAAATCGCGGCCATCCTGGAAGTGCCGTTAGGAACCGTTAAGTCACGTATCTCGCGGGGGATCGCTCAGCTTCAACGGCTCCTGGTGGAACCTCCGATCGATCCGCAAAGGAGGGGGAAATGACGCGCGACGAAGCCCGGGAACTTTTGCGCGGCTGGCGGCCGCATCACGCCGAGGTCGCGGATCCGGAAATCCAGCAGGCCTTGGAACAGGCCAAGTCCGATCCTGAACTGGGCCAATGGCTTCAGGAACAACAGAATTTTCATGCGAAAATTCGCGACGAGTTGCGCCGCTTAGGTACCCCGGAGGGTTTGAAGCAAAGCATCCTCGAGGGCTGCGAGCTGCGTCCGCGTTTTCGCTGGAACCGACCGCTCCTGGCGCTCGCCGCCTCGCTGGTCCTGCTCCTGGCCGGTTCGGCCTATTGGCTGACCCGAACTCGTCCGGACGAAAGGAGCTTTGCCAACTTCCATTCCCGAATGACGTCGTTTGCCTTGCGCACGTATCAAATGGACATCGTTTCGAGTGAGGATCGAGCCGTGCGCGATTACCTCTTGACCCACGGTGCGCCGGCCGACTTTGCACTTCCCCCCGGTCTCGCCCAACTGCCGGTCAAAGGAGGCGGCCGGTTGTCGTGGCACAATCGTCCGGTGGGCATGATGTGCTTTTCTCTGCCCGACGACGAAACGGCTTATATGTTTGTCATCGACCAGAACGCCGTGACCGGCCTGAAAGCGCTCCCCAACATCACCACCACGTCGGGAGACAACCTCAGCACGGCGGCGTGGAGTCACGGCGGCCGCCTGTATCTCCTGGCGGCCGCGACCCCGCCCGAGACCTTAAGCGCTCTGGCGGATCCAAGGTAATTGGAGGGGTAGGGAGCCGGTTAACGATCCGGCCCGGGCACGAGCGGTGCGGAGGTTCTACTAATGCGTGCTCGTCCGATTCATCAGCCAGTCAAAGTCCACCGTGTCGTCGGGCGACAGCGGCAGCGGCAGGCCGGCGGCGTCCGGCCGGGACGGTTTCTTCGTGCTTTCGGACTGCCAACGACGGGTTTCGATATGACCGTCGGCGAACGAGAGGTTGGCGCCTTCGTTATGATACGACGCCGGCAGGTCCATCCACTGCCAGCGGTAGGCCCGATTGACGAAATAGCCGTCGTTGATGCTGTCGGGATGCTCCTCGATGAAGACGAAAATGGAACTGGGAGCGGAGATCTCGCCCAGTTTCCAATACTGGCGATAGCCGGGATTGTTGACATTCGTTCCCCCAATGGTGAAGGCGCCGGCGTCGCCGATCATCGCGTTCATCGAAAGGCTCCGACTGCGGTGGCGCCAGTTTGCCTCCCGTTGGACCGAACTGAGGACGGAGTCGCTCGGACAACGGAAGGTGGAGGCGCTGTGGCCCAGATAGGCACCCAGGCTGGCGTGGGTGTTGAGCGCCTCGTTGGTGTTGCTGGGGTCCAGTTCCCAATTCAGGATGCTATTGGCCCAGTTAAAGTGCCGGCCTTGCTGGAGCATCTGCGTGATCTCCGTCGCGCCGAGGTTGTAAGGGAGGCGGTCGCCATGGTCTTGAGCATAGAGGATTCCGGCGAGGGCGAGTTGGCGCAGATTGTTCCCGCAGAAGAGTTCTTTTCCGCGGGAATTCGCCCGCGCCAGGGAGGGTAGAAGGAGAGAGGCCAGCGTGGCGATAATGGCGATTACCACGAGCAGTTCGACCAGAGTGAAGCCACCTTGTGGAGGCCACCGCGAACGAGTGAGTTTCTGGACTTGGGCCGCGAACATCTCCGGATTTCGCCGGGAAAAGCCATAGCGGAAGTCCGTGGGAAAAGCCAGCCGGATCCCGTACCCGGGGGCACGTCTTGATTGGACCTTTTGCCACGGACCGCGCCCAAGCTCCAAGGAAACCTCAAAGGTGCTTCTGGAGTAGCGGCACGGAGCGCGGGCGGCTCGCCCGCCTGTTTGGGGAACAATCCTTGTAGCTCGGAGGACCCCAGTTTCCGACGGAGATCACCCTGGGTTCCGAGGCGATCCCGCCGTTTCTGAGTCCGTTACCTCACGGTGTGGCCGGTCGCTTCCACTGGCGCGAGTCGCGGGTTGGAGCGTCGGGGATGATCGCCAGTTCCTCCGGCTGCAAGGGCCAGGGACTGGCCCGGCTGAGGGGGATTGCCACACCGACGCTGGCCTTCGCCGCCGCAGAATCGGGCGTGAGGGAAAAATCGTACGCTGCGACGTTCGCAAATCCTGGCTCGATCAGCAGGGCTGTTTCGTCCAGGGAGGCGATCTCCACCGGTGGCTCCCGGCGGGTGCCAGGCGCAAGTCCGGGAATCCAGTTCGTCCCGTTCTGCCAAAACAGATTCCCCCGCACGGTCGGATCGCCCAGAAGAGTCGCTGACGAACGGCTGTCGCCGATCAACCCCTGGTGGATGGCCACGGGGTGCCCGCTGAAGATGTTGCGGGTCACTGTGGGTGCGGAGGCCCCCAGCACGGAGAGCGCTTCCCGCCGGTTGTGGGCGAACGTGTTGCCCCGGATGGTGTCGCGGTTGTCATACCAGCAGGACAGGCCGTTCATCTCGTTCTCGAAGAACACATTCCCCAGCACCATGGCCCGCGTGCCACCGGAGGCGTAGATGCCGCTGCGGGCGTTCCCGAAGATCAGGTTGTCGGCAACCGTGGGGCTGACGTCGTCATACCGAATCCCGTGCCAGGCCGAGCCGGAAATCCGGCAGCGACGGATCTGCGGCCCATCCGCACCGGGACGGATTCGGATACCGGCGTAGTGGCAGTTGCGGATGTCGCTGTTCAGAACCGTGCCGCGGGAGCCGGTGTCGAACACGATGCCCGTGTTCCACACCGCAGCCACCAGGGTTGCGACCACGTCCCCGGTCGCCCCTTCGCTGAAGACCACGCCGTTTCCCGGTCCCCCCACGATTGCGCAGTGCTGCAGGCTCACCCGGGCCTCGGCGACCTCGATCACCGCCTGCGAGGAGAGTCGTCCGGCTTCCGGCAGGCCCGGTTCAGTGAACCGAAGGTGATGGAAGGAGACGTTGGTGGCGCCGCGGATCCGCACCGTGGGCAACGGGGGCGCGGTGGTGCGTTCCCCTGCCAAAACTGGCCGATCCTGGGGTGACTCCATGCCAATGACCGGCATCGAGTCGCCGGTTCGGACCAAGCGCAGGGATTTCCGAATGTCCAGACGCTCGCGGTAACGCCCCGGCCCGATTTGGAGGGTCGCGTTTTCCGGAGCGGCCTCGATCGCCGCCTGAATCGTTGGATAATCGCCCGTGCCGTCGGCGGCGACGCGAATCTGAACCGCGGTGTTCGCAGACGTGAGGACTGGATTCCCGCGGGCTTCCTGGAGTGCCTCCAGACGAGCAATCTCCTGCCTCGCTCGAGCTACGACTTTTTGGCTTTCCGCCTCACGCCGCGACCGGTTGATGGGGATCACCTCGGCCAGAATCAAGGCCGTGACACCCGCCGCCACGAACAGCGTCAACGTCGTTACGGTCACCGTCTTCCCGAGGCGGTCCCGCCAGCTTTTGAGGCCCAGAATCAGGGCGAACACCAGCGCGGTGCCACCAAAGACCAGCGCCAGCTCGTGGCGGGACGACAGGGTCATGAGCGCCAGTGTGCCGAGCGTGCCGGCCAGCAAGAGGGCAAAGCCCAGGCGCGCCCAGCGACGCTGATTGAGTCCGGGCAGTTTTTGGGATGAGGGCCTTTGCGGCCACACGAACGTCCGCAACTGCTGTGGCTGGATGCCGCGGGCGCGCGCCCACTGTGTGGAGCAGAGGAATTCCTTGGCGCGGTCGATCGCGACGGCGAGAAGCACCAGTTGGGCGATCAGGAAGGCGAACAACAACACCAGCCGTGTGCCGCGCCAACCGGCGGGCAGCGCATCCAGCGTCACGGCCAGCCCAAGCACCAGAAGCAGGCTGAGGCCCAGGGTGGAAGCCTGCAGGCGAAGGTCGGCTCGCCGCTCCTCCGGCGTGAGATGACGGCAAATCTCCTTCACCTCGGGAGACTGAAAGGGCGCCCAGGTACGCCAGTCATCGCGTGGCGCGGCCGATTCCGCGCTGAAAGTGGCCCCCGAATGGACGGCTTCGGAGGCCACGGTCTCCACTTCCGTCCGAAATTCCCCCGCCGTCTGGTAGCGCCGCTCCGGTTCGCGTTCCAACGCGCGCAGCACGATTTCGTCGAGCCGCACGTCCACCTGCACTTTTCTGGAGGGCAACGGGAAGCGGCCGGTCGGTAGTTCACCGGTGAGCATTTCGTAGAACACGACGCCCAGCGAATAGATGTCCGCGCGGTGATCCACGGTCTGGGGCCGTTCACGTTGCTCCGGCGCCATGTAATGCGGGGTGCCCACGACCTGCTGCCCGGTGACGGAACTTTCCGGTGTGGCGGAACCCAGCAGTCGCGCGATGCCGAAGTCGGCGATCTTCACCCGGCCCTGTTTGTCCAACAGCAGGTTCTCGGGCTTGATGTCACGATGCACGATGCCCTGCTCATGCGCGTACTGCAGCGCCTCGCAGACCGGCGGCACAATCGCCAGCGCCGTTTCCGGCGTGATCTTCCGCTCTGCGAGCAACTGCCGCAGGTTCACCCCGTCCACAAACTCCATCAGCAGGTAGTGCAGCCCATCCGCCTCGCCAAAGTCGTGGACCGTGATGATGTTCGGGTGGTTCAGCCGCGCCAGCGCACGGGCCTCGCGGAGAAAGCGTTCGGTAAAGGTCACGTCCTTTTCCCGGCCGGGCGCCAGGAGCTTCAACGCCACCCGCCGGTCCAGCGATTTCTGCCG
>CAYYSX010000029.1:19683-34092 GCA_964474315.1 uncultured Verrucomicrobiota bacterium
TTTCCGCAATCGATGCACGGCCACCCGCGCGGCCCCTTCACTCAGGTGAAGCTCTGCCGCAATGCGCGGGTAGGGAATCGCGCCGCGCTCTGCCACGAGGAAATCCTTCAGGCGCGTGAACTCCGCCTCTTTGCCGGTCGCGGCGTGTTCCGAACGCAGACGCGCGAGGGCTTCCTCCAGCAGCGCCCACGCCCAACGCCGTTCGAACAGCACGTCGGCGGGCAGGGTGTGATCCACGGCATCGCATTGCAGACGCGTCTCGGCCAGGGCCGTGTCGAAGGGCAGGGAGACCCGGCCGCCGCCGCGCCGGCCGGCTTGCGCGCGGTCCCGTTCGTTGGCGAGGAACCGCTTCAGGGCCACCCGCAGGAAGGTGCGGAAGCGTCCGCGCTCCTGGTCGGCGGCCTGGAGTCGGTCCTTGGCCAGTAGCCGCGCGAAGAACTCCTGCGTGAGGTCTTCGGCGTCGTGCGGTCCGTGGCCCAGCCGGCGCACGAGCCCGTAGAGTGGATACCAATAAGTGCGGCACAGGGCTTCCAGGGCGGCAGCGGACTCGGGCGCCGCCGCGTCGCGCGCCGCGAGCACCACGGACCAGCGGGTGGTGACGAAAGCCTGCATGTGCGCCGGTGGATTAAGCAAAAATCGCCGGTCGTTACAGGTTTTAGCACAAAGTGCCAGGTCACCTGTCGGCGATGAGGTCACCTGCCGGCGATGAACGACACCTCAACCGGTGGGGTGAAGCGGAGAAGGATGTGCTCGCCGTCCCTCAACTTCAGCGGTTTCATCCTCGGAAACCTTCCGCACCAGGCCTTATGAAGATTCCGTTTCTCACCACCAGCGTCATTCTGGTCCTCACGTTCCCCGTCTCGGGTCGCCCGACGGAGACGGCGCCATCCGCCCACCGTCAATTGCCCAAGGCGATGCATGGCACCATGACCGATCTCCCCCGCATCACCGTCGGCCAGCGGGACACCGATCTCATCGGAACCGACCAGCGGGTGTTACAAGCCGCGGTGGATTACGTGGCCGGATTGGGCGGCGGCATCGTGGAGATCGGGCCGGGCGAATTTGTCATGCGCGATTCACTTCACGTGCGCTCGGGGGTGACGGTCCGCGGGCAGGGCCGCCAGACCGTTCTGCGGAAGGCCAAGAGCAGCTCCTCGCCCCTGGAGCTCGACGGCGATTTCGGCGAGGAGCAGATCACTCTGACGAATCCGGCCGGATTCGCCGTGGGCGACGGCGTGGCCATCTGGGATCGTAATGCCGGTGGTTTCCATACCACGGTGGCCCGTATCACGGGACGCAACGGCAACAGCTTCTCCCTGAGCCTTCCGCTCAACGCCGACTGTATGGTCGCCTCCGGCGCGCAGGCCGCCACCGTGTTCCCGGTGATCAGCGGATACCACGCCGAGGGCGTCCGGATTGAAAATCTGACCATCGCCGGGAACCGGGAAGAGAACGGGCATCTCAATGGCTGCCGTGGGGCAGGGATCTTTCTCTATCGCTGTCCCGGCGCGGTGATCAGCGGTTGCCAGGTTCGGGATTACAACGGCGACGGAATCAGCTTTCAGCAATGCAATGACGTTCAGGTGCTCGACTGTCTTAGTGAGAACAATGCCTCGTTGGGCTTCCATCCGGGCAGCGGTTCTCAACGGCCGGTGGTCCGCGACTGTCAGGCCCGCCGGAACGGCGAGGACGGTCTCTTCCTGTGTTGGCGGGTCAAGGAGGGCCTCTTTGAGGACAACGTGTTGGAAGGGAACGGACGCTTCGGAATTTCCATTGGGCACAAGGACACGGACAACGTCATTCGCCGCAATCAAGTCGTCGGCAACGCGGAGGCCGGAGTCTTCTTTCGTGATGAAACCGCGGCCATGGCGGGTCACCGGAACCGGATCGAGGACAACGTGATCGAGAACAACGGTGGGAAGGAAACCGCGGCCGGGATTCGGGTCCGGGGCGAGACGGGCGACTTGGTGTTGAAGAACAACGTGATCCGCGACACCCGCACCGGAGCGGACCGCCGCCAGACGGTGGGGATTCTCTTGGAGGAAAAAGTAGGGGCGGTGGTCTCCGAGGGGAACCGGATCGAGGCAGAAACGCTGGTTCAAGATCAGCGTCTGAGTCCAGCGAACGGTTCAAGGTAAAGGAGTACGGATCGGCGACCGGGATGGGGCGATGATCCGGCGGCGTGACGGGGGCAGAGGGGCGCGAGTTCTTCGACCCGGCCCTGCCAGGGGCCGCCCGGCGTATGGGGACGGTGCCGCGCGCCATCCCAGCCGCGCCAGCGGCCCCGCAAGAAACTGAGATGCGCCCCAGAAAACCGTGGGAGCCTCTTCCCCCTTGCCTCCTCCCCCGTCTTTCGGCTCTAGTTCCTCTGTGAGTTTCAGCGCCGTCACGACGACGACCTGTTAGCGTCCGCTCCGCCAGTCGGAAGGACGCCCCACGCCTCGCACCCTGAATCGGTCCGAGGCGTTTTCATTTCTGACCCAGGAAAGCCACCGATGAATACCGACGAGAAATTCGAATCCGCCAAGACCGGGATCGAGCGCAAGACGCTCGATCAGCGTGCGCAGATGGATGAGCTGATGCGCCTGCGTCATTCCTGTGCCCACATTCTGGCCACCGCTGTGCTGCGTCTGTGGCCCGACACCCTCCTCGACATTGGCCCGCCTACCGACGAGGGCTTCTACTACGACTTCGATTTACCGCACCGTTTCTCTCCCGAAGATTTTCCCCGGATCGAGGAGGAAATGCGCCGGGTCATCAAAGAGAACCAGGGTTTCGAAAAATCCGTCAAAACGCGCGCGGAGGCGCGGGCGTGGTTTGAGAGCCGGGGCCAGAAGTTCAAGCTGGAGCGTCTCGGCGACATTCCCGAAGGCGAGGAGATCAGCTTTTATCAGAACGGGGAATTCGTGGACCTCTGTGCCGGGCCGCACGTGATGCGGACCGGCAACGTGAAGCCGGGGGCGGTCAAGCTGACCAAGGTCGCCAGCGCCTATTTCCGCGGGAACGAGAAGAACCCGCAGCTCCAGCGCCTATACGGCACCGCGTTCAAGACCAAGGACGAGCTGGAGAGCTGGGTGAAGCTTCAGGAAGAGGCGAAGAAGCGCGACCATCGGAGGATCGGCGCGGAAATGGGTCTGTTCGCGATGGATGCCGAATACGTCGGGCCGGGCCTGCCGCTGTGGCTGCCTAAAGGCACCGTGTTGGTGGAGGAACTGGAGAAGCTGGCGAAGGAGACCGAATTCCAAGCCGGCTATGTGCGGGTCAAGACGCCGCATCTGGCCAGGGAGAAGATGTATAAGACTTCGGGGCATCTGCCGTATTATGCGGATTCGATGTTTCCGGCGATGGAACTCTCAGAGGAAGCGAGTGGTGGGAAGGTGGTGGATCGCTATTACCTCAAAGCCATGAACTGCCCGCATCACCACCGCATCTTTGCGGCGGAACCGCGCAGTTACCGTGACCTCCCGCTTCGGCTGGCCGAATACGGCACCTGCTACCGGTACGAGCAGTCCGGCGAACTCTTCGGTCTGATGCGCGTCCGTTCCATGAACATGAACGACGCCCACATTTACTGCACGCCCGAGCAATTCGCCGACGAATTCCGCGCGGTGAACGAAATGTATCTAAAGTATTTCAAGATCTTCGGGCTCGACCGCTATCAGATGCGCTTCAGCACGCACGATCCGGCGCGTCTGGGTCAGAAGTTCGTCAACGAACCCGAGCTCTGGAAGCAGACGGAGGACAGGGTCCGCCGCGTCCTCATCGAATCCGGGATCAACTACGTGGAAGTGCCCAACGAGGCGGCCTTTTACGGCCCGAAAATCGACGTACAGGTATGGAGTGCGATTGGCCGCGAGTTCACCATTGCCACCAACCAAGTCGATTTCGCCCAGCCGGGACCGGCGCGGTTCAACCTCACCTACCGCGATCGCGACAATACCGACAAAACGCCGCTCTGCATTCACCGCGCGCCGCTGGGTACCCACGAGCGTTTCATTGGTTTTCTCATCGAGCATTATGCGGGCAACTTTCCGCTCTGGCTCGCTCCCGAGCAGGTGCGCATCCTGACCATCGGCGACGAAGCCCCGCTGGTGGACTATGCGAAATCCATCGTCGCTGAATTACGGGCGAATTTGGTGCGGGTGGACCTCGACGCTTCGACCAACAAGATCAACGGCAAGGTTCAGGACGCCGAAAAGGCCCGGGTTCACACCATGCTGGTGATTGGCCAGCGCGATCTGGAAGCAGGCCACGTTTCGGTTCGCGTGCATGGCCACGGCAACCTCGGGGCAAAGCTCAAAGCTGAAGTCGTCGCCGATCTTCTCGCCGCGATTCGCGAACGAAGGGGATAGACATGCCGCGCTAACGCCGGAGCGCGGACGGCTTCGTCCGCCGGCCCGCGGAAGATTCCACGACCCAAGCTCCCGTTTCCCGTTGCTCCCGCAGAAGCGGAACGCAGGCGCTTCCCGGTCGAAGTCGCGTCGCTTAGTACGCCTTGGGATGAGGAGTTTTGTTGAGGCGTTCAGGCAGGTTAAAAACCTGCGGAACAGCAGGCCAGGAGGCCTGCTGTTCCGCAGGCCTTTTGTTGGCTGGCGGAGCTGAACCCGAAGAGAATCGGGCTGATTTTCCTGACCTGGAAGCAGACGACATCAGAAGGACCAGAGTCTCGGTCGTGCCCGGTTTCGATTTTGCCCCCACGCGAATGGAGGTGACACCTTGGGGCTGTCGGGAAGAAGGTCTCCGGCCGGGATTGCATGCGTTGTATCGTCACTGCCGGACCGACGTGGGAACCGCTCGACGGCGCCCGCCGCCTGACCAATTTTTCGACCGGCCGCCTGGGAGGGGAGTTGGCTAATGCCCTGCTGTTGGCGGGACACGAGGTGGATCTGTTCCTTTCCGAAACGGCCGTCTGGCGCCCGCCGCTGAGGGCGTTGGTATGGCATGGATTCTCGACGACGCATTCGCTGGCGGAAGGGCTTCGTTCCCTGGCCACCGACCAACCCGTGGCGGTGTTCCACGCCGCGGCGGTCAGCGACTTTGCAGCCGGCGCCATCTGGCGACGGATCGAGTCCGGCGCGCTGATCCCAGTGACCGACGGCAAACCCACGACGGACGAAGGTCCACTGCTGGTGGAACTCCGACCGACGCCCAAGATTCTGGCCCGACTGCGGGATTGGTTTCCGGCGGCCAGGCTGACGGGCTGGAAGTATGAGGTGGACGGCGATGTCGAGACCGCCGTGGCCCGGGGACTGAAACAGATGGCCAGGAACAGAACCGATGCGTGTGTGGTGAATGGCCCGGCGTTGGGCGGGGGATTCGGTCTGCTGCATCCCAACGGTGATCTGAAGGTTCTGCCGGCGCGGGAGGACCTGATTCGTGCGCTGGTGAGCAACCTGGTGGACGGTTGACGCGGTCGAGTCGCTCACCCGCGTCGGGCCGGGCTGCCTCGTCCGTTCACTGTTGCGCAGACCTCCTGGCCTGCTGTATCGCAGGTTTTCAACCTGCCTGCCTTGGGGGGCCGCGGTTCCTGCTTCAAAATTTCCGGGACCGGCCTACACTGTTCCCAGGTCCAATGAAATTCGGAGTCCGGATCTGTCTGTATGTCATCCTCCTGGTGGTGGCGGTCGTCTTTTTCGGCCGATTCCGCCAGTCGTACAGCGATGGAGTTACGATCGACCGGACGGCGGTGATCGCCGGGGCTCCGACGGATTCACCCGAGACTGCCCTCCCCACGGCTGAACCAACCAATGGGGTGGTGGAGGCCACCAATGTGGTGGAACTCAGCGAGGTGACGACCAACGAGGTCTCCACCAACTCAGTGGCGGTCCTTCCGGTTTTGCCTGACGAATCACCGGCGACCTCGCCGGACACAGCCGAGGCCGCCGGATCGTCGTCGTCCAACACCGGGGCGTCGAACCGCGGCAGCTCGTTCGGACACCTGGGGGTGTTTGTGTTGGCGTTGCTGGGATTGAGCGGGCTGGGGGCCTGGGACATCGCACGTTATTTCGGTACCCGGGCCGGCCGGTCGGTGATGGCGGAAGACTGGGTGGAGCGGCGGGATCCGCAATATGAAGAAGCCGAGGAGGAATGGGCCAGGGGAAACCACCTGGATGCCATCGGTTTGATGCGCGAGTACCTCAAGAAAAACCCCAGCGAGCAGCACGTGGCGCTGCGGATCGCCGAGATTTACGAGAAGGATTTGGGGAACTTCCTGGCCGCAGCGCTGGAGATCGAAGAGGTCCTAACCAAGAAGTTGCCACGAGAAAAGTGGGGTTGGACGGCCATCCGATTGTCCAACCTGTATTCCGGCCGGCTCAACCAAACGGACAAAGCTCTGGCCCTGCTGCAACGGATCGTCCACGAGTATGCCGACACGGGAGCCGCCCGGAAAGCACGCCAGCGGTTGGGGCTTCCGGAGCTGGAGACCGAGGTCGCTGAAGAGCCGGAGAATCCGCCCGCGTCTCCCGATCCGGGGAGTTCTTCATCGTTGCCGAAGGGGTTTCGACCCAAGAAATGACCAAGCGCGCAGAGAGGTCAGCGTTTCCACGAACCCAGTTCCTCCAGGTATTCCGGGGTTAGACCCAACTTGGTTGCAGCGGCCAGGATGTTCTCCAAGTAGCCGGGAAGAGGAGTTCCGGGCCGATGGCTACTGGCCAGGTAGATCATCGCTTCCACCGGTTCTCCGTTGGCCTGGAACACGGTCAGGCGGGACTTGGTGTAGAGGCCCTCGTTGATTCCCTCGTATTCGTCGAGAGCGGACTCGTCCGCGTCGGTCAGGTGCCAGAGCAGGCCCTGAACCGTTCGGGATTCTGCCGGGGCCAGGGTGGCGAATCCCCGGTCATTGATGCGGAAGACCCAACCGGGAAGTGTGGCGAGGCCCAGGGGTATGGCCTCCGGGCACCGCTCGCGCATGGGATCCTGTTCCAGGTTGGAACCGTAGGCGAAGTAGAGGTTCGGCACGCCGCTGGTTGTCTGTTGCCGCTGGTCGATGCGTCAATATCGCCCGGTGCGATAAAGCGCCGTGGTGCCGTTGGGTGTCTCTTGAAGCGTCGGGACTGCGTGGGGACAGGGGGCGAAAGCTCCAAGAGCCAAGGTCCAAGCTTTCAGGCACCGCCACCCAGCTCAGTCCGGGACGGGGTTGATCGCCCCTAAAGACCACGTCCAAAGTTCACGGAGCACGGCTCCATCTTCCTGCTCCATCGCCGGCTTGCGCGATTTCCAGGGTTTTCTAACGTCCGCGCCGGTTCGTCATGGCATTCCTCAATGATCACTATCTCAAGCTCAAGGCCGGCTACCTCTTTCCCGAGATTGCCCGCCGCGTCAAAGGGTTCACGGAACGCCACCCGGAGGCCGCCCGCCGCCTGATCCGCTGCGGAATCGGTGACGTGACCGAACCGCTTCCCCCGGCCGTGATCGCGGCCTTGCATCGGGCGGTCGAGGAAATGGGCGGGCGGGAAACCTTCAAAGGATATGGTCCGGAGCAAGGATACGACTGGTTGCGGTCGGCGATTGCGCAGAACGATTACCGCGCCCGCGGGCTGGACGTGGCGGACGACGAGATCTTTGTCAGCGATGGCTCCAAGTGCGATTGCGGGAACATCCTGGACATCCTGGGTCACCAAAACCGGATTGCGATTTCCGATCCGGTCTATCCGGTCTATGTCGATACCAATGTCATGGCGGGCCACACGGAAGAGGCGGATGCCGGAGGAACGTATGCGGGCCTGGTGTATCTTCCTTGCACGGTGGAGAACGGATTTGTGCCGCCGCCGCCCGCGGAGGCAGTGGACCTGATTTATCTTTGTTCACCGAACAACCCGACCGGGGCGGCGGCGACGAAGGGGCAGTTGGAAGCGTGGGTGCAGTACGCGCGGGCTCATGAATCCATCCTTCTCTTCGATGCGGCGTATGAGGCTTATATTACCCAGACGGGTATTCCTCATTCGATTTATGAGATTCCCGGCGCGCGGGAATGCGCGATCGAATTCCGCAGTTTTTCCAAGAATGGCGGCTTCACCGGGACGCGGTGTGCCTTCACGGTCGTTCCCCAGGCCTTGCAGGCTCGCACCGCGGGAGGCGAACTACGGCCGTTACACCCGCTCTGGCTCCGCCGGATGACCACCAAGTTCAACGGGGTTCCCTACGTCGTGCAGCGAGCGGCCGAAGCCCTGTATTCGGCCGAAGGCCAGGCGCAGGTGCGCGCGCTAGTCGAACATTACCTCGGGAATGCGCGCATTCTGGTGGAGGGAGCCCGGGCCGCGGGTTTGACGGTGTTTGGTGGAATCAATGCTCCTTACCTCTGGATCCAAGTACCGGCCGGGCTCACCAGTTGGCAGGCGTTCGACAAGATCTTGCAGGAAGCCCAGGTGGTGATCACGCCGGGCAGCGGGTTCGGCGCCCAGGGCGAAGGCTTCTTCCGGGTCAGCGCCTTCAACAGCCGCGCCAACGCCGAAGAAGTAGCTCAGCGGTTGAACACCCTGCGCTGGTGATGGCAGGTCGTCCGTCCTACGATGGTGCCGATTTCTCTGCCTCGGCCCGCAGCCAATCCCGCAGCGCGGTCTTCAACACCTTGCCGGTCGCGTTGCGCGGCAGGGCCGGTAGGACGATGGCCCGGCGAGGCAGCTTATAGTCGGCCAAGCGTTCCTTGAGGAACGAGAGGAGGGCTGGTTCCGAAAAGGCGATCCCGTCCTCCATCACCACAAAGGCCACCGGCCGCTCGCCACGCCGCTCGTCGGGTTCGCCGACCACGGCGCACTCCCGGAGGCCGGGGAATTGATAAATCACCTCCTCGATCTCGCGGGGATACACGTTGATGCCATTGGGCTTCAGCATGTCCTTTTTGCGGTCGGTAATGACGAAATAGCCGTCGGGACGCCGGTGTCCGATGTCGCCCGTCCGGAGCCAACCTTTGACCAGCGTTTCGGCGGTTTTCTCCGGGGCGTTCCAATAGCCGACCATCACGTTGCCGCCCCGCACACAAAGCTCCCCATCGACCCCATCGGGAAGCAGGTTGCCCTCTTCATCCTGCACGGTCACTTCCACATCGGGAATGGGCGGCCCGATCGTTCCCGGAATCCACGGCCCCTGCACCGGATTGACCGCCACCACCGGGCTGGCTTCGCTGAGGCCGTATCCTTCGATCAGTGGAATCTGGGGATGCCGGGCATTGAAGGCCTTCAGAATCTCGTGAGGCAACGGTCCGGCACCGCTGACACAAAGCCGAAGGGGTAGCTCAATTCCGGGCGGCAGGCCGGACAAGGCACGGAAGATCTGAGCCATCGCCGGCAGAACGGTGCCGGAATTGCCCAGGAGTTCCTCGATCATGGCTTTGGGTTGATGCAACGACTGAACGAGGACAATCGAACCGCCGGCCATCAGGGGGAGAAGAATGCCCACCGTAAGCATGAAGCTGTGGAACATGGGGAGCATCAGCACCAGGCGGTCCACCTCGACCACCTGCAAGATTTGCCGACAGGACTCGACGTTGTGGAGCAGGTTTCCGTGAGTGAGCATGGCGCCCTTGGGCTGCCCCGTCGTGCCGCTGGTGTAAATCAGCACCGCCAGGTCGGTACGGCTGCGGGGCGTGGGCTGAAATCCATCCAGCGACCCGCTCGAAGGAAAGTCCTCGGCCCGCAACACCCGCAAACCCGGACGCGACGCCTGGAGGGCGGCGAGAGACTCATCGGCCGCGCTCTCCGTGATGAGGACGTTCACTCCGGCGTCCTCCAGCAGGTAAGCCATTTCGGTCGGTTTGAGGAAATTGTTGACCGGCACGGCCACGGCCCCGGCGGCAAAAATGCCGAACAAGGCCGGAACGAACTCCGGCCGATTGCGCATCCAGATCGCCACCCGATCTCCCGGGCCCACCCCGAGGGATCCCTGAAGCTGTCCCGCCACCCAGCCCGCCTGCTCCAGAAACCGGCGATAGGAGTATTGCTGGCGGGCCCAATACAGGGCCGACTTGTCCAGGCGGTTCGCGGCTGAAGTGGCAAAGGCGGAGAAGAGATTTTCGCTCATGACGGGACCAGCCCAGTGGAGCGGGCGCGTTGCCACAGCGTCAAGGATTCGTCACCGGTGGAGAGCGCATCTTGAAGGGGTCTGAAAACGGATTGAACAACTTGACTCCAGTGTGTGCCACGTCCGCCACGTTGCGAGTAACCAAAGTCAGGTCGTGGACGAGTGCCGTCGCCGCCAGCAGACCATCTACCGTCGAAGTCGGGCGTAGCGCGTTCAGCCGCCCCCACTGCTCGGCGATTCCCGTCGTTACGGGCAGCAGCCGGTCGTCATACTTCCGTTCCAGCCCGGACAACCAAGCCTCCAGCGCGCGCGCTTTGACCGGGTCTATGGGCCGCGCTTGTTCAACGCCTCGGCGGATCTCTCCCACCACCAAAACGCTCAAAAACAGGTCCGCGTCGTCCACCGACTCCAACCAGGCCCGAACGCCGGGATTCATCCTCGTCCCTTTGCGTGTCTCGCTCGCGACGTTGGTGTCCAGGAGGTACCCGCTCACCATTCCACCTCGCGGCCCAGGTCCGGAATTCGCTCGAACAAGTCGTCCGGTCCCACCTCGGGCATCTGCAGAAGATACTCCTTGAACGAGGGCGTTTTCCGGGATGAGCCGAACAGGGCTTCCCGCAGGATGCGTCGGTGCTCTTCCTCCATCGATACCCCGTGCTTACCCGCCTGTTCCTTGAGCTTTTTCACGACCTTCTCTTCAATTTGTCTGACAATCAGTTGCGCCATATCGCTTCGACATTCCTTTCTGCTATCAATGCTATCATTTCTCTGGTGAATGGCAAGGGACAGGGTGAATGACCAAGGTCGTGGACGAGGAAGCACGGACGACGGACGACGGAGGACCGAAGTGGAAGGCCGGTAGCGTCGGCTGTCCGCATCAGCCGACCGCGCGGCTGGGCCACGTGGGTGAGGTAGGGGGAACGAGCCGGCGTGGCGATCAGGGCGCCTGCTGTCCTCGGCGTCGGGGTCGGCGGAGGACAGCCGACGCGACACACTCCCTTCAAAGACCGTCCCGCATACTTCCCAAAACTGAGATGCGCCCACCGCCTGGGTCAGCTTGAGAGGCCTCTTGATTTCCGAACGAATCTTTTGGTACCGGCCCCGCCACGCTCCGTTGGGAAACACTTTGAATTTGCCCCGTTCCCCCGCGTCGGAGCCGGCTCGCCGCGGGAAAAATCCGCGGCGGAATCATGCTGAAAGGTTGCGGCTGGCCGCTCCTCAAGGCATTTCTGACTAAACGTTCGCATCATGCAAACCTCCGTCTGCCTGCCATCCATTCCTCGCCCGGTTCGTCATCTTTTCGCCCTGTCGCTAGTCCTCGGTGTCACGACCGTCTCCGCCTGGGGCCAAGCCCGGCGAGAGTTCCGGATGATGCAGGATGACTTCCCCTTCCAGGCCGCTTGCATCGGCGCCAATTACCCCAGCAATAATGTCGCCCTCAAGGGCTACGCCATCCGCGTGGGCAACGACGCTGCGGTGCTGTGGGATACGGACACGCTGCGTCTGGCCGCGGGCTGGACCGGCGGGTTCATTGACACCCATGGCGTGGTGTTTGACGGCAGCCACGGAAAACACCCGCAAATGGTGGGAGACCAGAAGTTCGGTGTCGGCAACGGGCCGGGCATCGGTATCCCGGGGGACGGCTTCAAAGACACCCGGCCGGAGCCGTTCGGGCCGATCGACAAGACGGTGGCGCATTGGCAGGGCATCTACGTGGATGGGATGGACGTGGTGCTCAGCTACACCGCGCGGGGTACCCAGGTATTCGAACAACTGGGTAGTGTGGCCGCGAACGGAGAGGTGGCGTTTACGCGTACGTTCCGACTGGAGCCCGAAGAGTCGGGATTCCTGTTCTTCAAGTCGCGGACGGTGAAGGAACCGTTCGTCATCCGTCTGGCCGAAGTTCCCGATGTGTCCCCGGAGATCGCCACCGAAAACGGTCGGTCGGTCGTCACCTTCAAGCAAGGCGACCAGATGACGAAGATTGCCGGCACCTCGCTACCCAAGGGCGTCGAGCTGGTGGTGGACGGCTCCCAGGCCCTGCTTTCCGTGGGCGCCGGAGTCAAAGCAGGCGATTTCAAGATCACGTTGTGGAGCGGACCCGAGACTGCCGCGTCCGGGTTCAGCGCGCTGACTCAAGGTGAGCCGAAGCTGGTCGATTTCCGCAAGGGGGGACCGAAGCGCTGGAACGAGACCGTCAACCTCACCGGCAAGCTCAACACCAGCACCACTCCAGACGGAGCCTATGTGACCGACTCCATCACCGCGCCCGAAGACAATCCCTGGAAACGTCGGGTCCGTTTCGGCGGCATGGACTTCTTTGCCGATGGCCAGCGCGCCGCGTTGTGTACCCATGACGGTGATATCTGGATCGTCTCCGGCATTGACGAGAAGCTCGAGAACTTGTCGTGGAGCCGATACGCCTCGGGACTCTATGAACCGCTCGGCTTGGTGATCGTCAACGATCAGATCTATGTGTCCGGTCGGGAAGGCATCACGCGATTTGTCGATTTCAACCGGGACGGCGAAGCGGACTATTACGAAGCATTCAACCATGACGTGATGTCCACCCGGGGCTTCCACGAGTTTGTCTTCGACTTGCAACGAGACGCCGCGGGCAACTTCTACTTCGCCAAGGCCAATCCGGTGAATGGCGGTGGCCGTGGATTTGGTGACGAGAAGGCCTCGCGGGGCAATGGAGTGGTGTGCTCCCACGCCGGCTGTCTGTTCAAAGTCAGTCCCGATGGAAAGAAGTTCGAAATCGTGGCCCAGGGTTTCCGCGCGCCGAACGGGATCGGCGTTCGCGCCGACGGCCAGGTGACCACGGGGGACAATGAGGGTACCTGGGTGCCGACTTCGCCCTTGAACTGGGTGGATGGAACGACTTTTCACGGGGTGATCAACAGCAAGACCCCTCCCGAGGTGAAAGAGCAGTTTGCCCCGCCGATCATGTGGATGTCGCACTCGGACTTCTGCAATTCCAACGGTGGCCAAATCTGGGTCACCAGTGACAAGTGGGGGCCGTTCAAGGACGAGCTGTTGTATGAGTCTTACGGTAAATCGTCCCTGTTCCTGGTGATGCGCCAGGATCTCGGCAATGGACGCCAGCAGGCCGCGGCGGTTCGCTTTCCGCTCAAGTTCACCAGCTCGGTCATGCGCGCCCGGTTCCATCCTCATGACGGTCAGCTTTATGTCGCCGGTTTGAGCGAATGGCAGTCGAATGCGGCGCGCATCACGGGATTCGACCGGGTTCGTTACACCGGCCAGCCCGTCTATTCGGTCGAGACCGTGAAGGTCGTTCCGGCCGGCGTTCAGCTCACCTTCACCCAGCCGCTCGACAAGACATCGGCCGAAGACGTGCAGAACTGGAGCGGCAAACGGTGGGACTACATCCGCAGTGAGAATTACGGATCGCCGGAAGTGTGGGTGACGAACAAGGACCGCAAGGGCCGGGAGAACATCGATATCACCGCGGCCCGGCTGAGCGCCGACGGTCGGACGGTGACGCTGACGATCGACGATTTCCGGCCGGCGATGCAGCAATCATTGAAATGGGATCTCAAAGCGGCGGACGGGACGTCGATTGCCCAGGACATTCAGCAGACGATTCACGAGATCCCCACGCAGCCGCTTTCGCAGCGGTAGGAGGGCGGGCTTCGAGCCTGGCTCCCGAAGCGAAGGAAGGAACCTGGAAACCGTCGGAGGGCGGTCCTGTTCTGTCTGGCCTGAAAGGCCTGGAGACCCCAGCCCGGTACAGCACCCGTAAGGCGCTACTCCGAGCTGGGGATTGGTGGAGAGGTTCTGCACTCTGACGGGGTGCCAGAGACGGTGGCTCCGACTCGGCACGGATGCGGAATGGACGGAGTCATCGACAGACAACGACAGTGTCTCTCGCTGTGTCCGCCGCTTATCCGTGGTCGATTCTGCTACGCTTCAGACCCTCGGCGCAGAAGGCCCTGGTCACCTTTGGATCGCTCGTTGAAAATCCCACCTGGGGGCGAGTACAGACCAGGGGGACACCTGTTGGTACGGAGGGCAGAGACGACGTAGTTGGGGGCATCGGTCACGGGTTCCGAAGCTCCAAGGTCCAGGGCGCGGTTTGGTGGGGATGAAGGGATCCCACCGCAACCTGGGCTTGGACCTTGGAGCTCCATGAACCGTCCCTTCCCACCTTGTAGAGTCGTCTGTCCCCAGACGACAGTCGTCTCGGGAGAGACGACTCTACAGGGGAGAGTTCAGGGCCTCGATTCACGTCCGGATTTTGGAGGTCCACCCTTCTTTGGAACTTGGAACTTGGCTTTTGGAGCTTGCGGCCGGGTATGGATAACTCCTTGGGTTCGGCCCGCGGCTTTGAGGACCATTTCTAGATGCCCCTCGGGGGAGGTTCATTGT
>CAYYSX010000030.1:0-19239 GCA_964474315.1 uncultured Verrucomicrobiota bacterium
GCTCAAAGCTCAAAGCTCAAAGCTCAAATGGAGGCCCCTAAACCTCAAAGAAGCTTCCAGTTTCCAGTTCCCGGTGAGAGCCGCGACCTCGGTCTCCATCCGAGGGTACGACCGGAGCGGACGGCTTCGTCCGCGCGAATGGGAGGGAAGGAGCCTTTTGCCTCACGATTTAGGCATCCTTTTTCGTCTTCGGTTTGATGTGGGTTATTTTATACACCTGTCCCTTCTTATCGTAGGTGGTCCATTCCCCAACCTGCTCGCCGTCTTCAAACCGTCCCGAGCGCAACTTCGTCCCGTCTTTTCTGAACCACTCCCAGTATCCAATTGGGACGCCATTGGCGGTCTGTCCTTTGGCCCAGACGCTGCCATCTTTGTGATACTCCGTGTGTTCTTTCTGCAATGAGCGTTTGGCAGGCATGATGGCGAAACGGGATCGGTGATGACACTTAACCCTTGATTCACTGACCTGTCCACTGGGTTGAGCCGGGACTCTGGGCGGATTCGATGCCCGTCCACCGGTCCAGGATTCGAGCGGGCGAACCACCCGCGCTCCCGCGGGCCGCGATTCGTCCCGACTACGGTGCCCCTTGTTTCATCCGGGGGAGGAAGCGGATGGCGTTGGTGGGCGCCGGACAAACCTGATGGCAGACGCGGCAGCCATTGCAGAGGTCGGGATTCACCATGGGCAGACCGGCATCCCACCGTAGCGCACCTGGAACCGGACACTGATCCAGACAGGTCGAGCACTCCGAAGTCAGCGCCAGACAATATCGAGCCGAAACCAACGCCACTCGGTCGGGATCGGGCTGGGGAACCGGCTTGGGTGTCGGACGCAACCGACGGGTAAACACACGAAACAAGTCACGCCGGGAAACACCGCTCATGGGAAGGAAAGGTAAGGGAGACGAAGGGAATCGTCAGGGGCGCATCTTGATTTTGTCCTTAAGCGGGGGCCGCGCCCACGCTCCAAAGTCCATCCGGTTTGACATTCTGGCCCCTACAGTTGAGTTGAGCCCCAACATTGTGTCGGGTCTGCGCATTCCGTCTCCACCTGTCTTGCTCCGCGTCCATCAAGTCGGCCGGTCCTATGCCGGACGGGCGGTGCTGCGCGGGATCTCTTTTGAACTGGCGCCCGGGGAACGGCTGGCCTTGACCGGACCTTCCGGCAGCGGCAAGACGACCCTCCTGAATTGTCTGGGCGGCGTGGACCGTCCCGATACCGGACGCATCGAACTGAGCGGCGTGGCTCTCGAATCCCTGGAGGCTGATCAACTGGCCGAGGTGCGCCGCCGTCGTCTGGGTACCATCTTCCAGTTCTTCCACCTGTTACCTACCTTGACGGCGGCGGAGAACGTGGAACTGCCGCTGCAACTGAATGGAGTTCCCGCGGCGGACCGATTCGAGCGAGTGGCGCAATTGCTGGAACGCGTGCAGGTGACGCAACGGGCCGATGCACTACCGTCCCAGCTTTCCGGCGGGGAAATGCAGCGGGTCGCCATTGCCCGCGCTCTCGCCCATCGGCCCGAACTCCTCCTGGCGGACGAACCCACGGGTAACCTCGATTCCAAGAACGGGGCCAACATCCTGAAGCTCCTGCGCGAACTCACCGAGGAAACCGGGACCGCGCTGGTGTTGGTCACTCACAGCGCAGAAGCCGCGGCCATCTGTCACCGGGAAATGGAGCTGCGCGACGGCGAGATCGTGGCGCAGCGCAGCCACCTGCGCTCATGAAGCCAGGTTCCGGCCGCTCCGATCCGCCGGGCTTGCCGGGGTTGCTGTGGCGTCGATTCACCTGGCGACATTGGCGGATGGCTCCGCTGCAGTCGGCCTTGCTGGTGGGCATCCTGGCGCTGGGCGTAGGCGTGTTCTTTGCCATTCGCCTAGCCAACCGCGCGGCCGTGGCCAGCTTCCAAAATTTCACCGACTTGCTGACGGCGGAAAGCGACGGACTCATCTATGCCCCCGCCGGAACCCTTCCCGAAAGCGTCCTGACCGAACTGCGCGCTGCCTTGGGTGACCGACCGGTCCAGCTCGTGCCGGTGGTGGAGAGCACGGCCGCCCGTCCACGGACCGCCGAATCGGAAGGCATCGGGTCGCGGGGAACGTTCCAGATTCTGGGCCTCGATCTCATCGCGTTGCAGAATCTGGCCGGCCAGCGAGAGGTGGATCGGGGCTGGTTCAATCAGGAAGGGACCGGGACCCGCCGACGAACACCGGAAGCCCGGGATCCGACCGCCCACCCTCGCCCGTCGGCGGCGGCGGGTCGTTTCTGGGAGATCTTCCGTGACCCCCATTCCGTGTTCATCAGCGAGGAATTGGTGCGACGCGAATCTCTGGCTCCCGGCGACGAGTTATCCCTCATCGTCAACGAACACATCGTGCGGCTGCGCGTGGCTGGAATCATTCCCTCCGCCCCCGCGCAACCGCGGATACCGGCCCAGTTGTTGGTCATGGACCTACCCGCGTTGCAACGACTCACCGGATTGACCGGACAGCTTTCTCGAATCGAGTTCGTCCTCGAAGATGGTCCACACCGTTCCGAACGCTGGGCCGAGCTGCGCACCGTGCTGGAAGACCTGGGCCGTTCGTCATCGCCGGCACCTGCGCTCGACGCCCCCCTGCCCCGCTGGCTGGTCTCATCTCCCACGGATCGTCGGGCCAGTGGCGAGGTGATGACGCGGGCGTTCCGCCTGAACCTGACCATTCTGTCCCTGCTCGCGCTGGTGGTGGGGTTGTATCTGGTGTTTCAGGCGCTCGATGGCGCAGTGGTTCGGCGGCGCGAGGAGATCGCGATTTTGCGTTCGTTGGGTGTTCCACCCCGGCTCATCCAACGGGCTTGGCTGTGGGAGGCGGCCATGTTGGGTCTGGCCGGGGGAATGGTGGGACTGCTGCTGGGCTGGGCGGGCGCGCAAGGGGCGGTCCGGCTCGTGGGCCGGACAGTGAACGCCTTGTACTACGCCACGTCGGCGGACCGGGCCTCCCTCCATGCCGGCGAGGCCGTGCTGGCCCTGGTCATTGCCGTGCTGACCAGCCTCCTGGCCGGATGGCTCCCGGCCCGGGCCGCGGCGGAGACCCCGCCGGCGCAGTCCCTCGGCCGCGGCCATACGACCCTCTTTGCCGGTCCCCAACTGCTGCGTCGGACCGGTCTGGCCTTCGGGTTGGCGTTGTTCGGATATGGCCTGATTTGGTTGCCGCCGCTCCGGCTGGAAGGAGGATTCCGCGTTCCCGTGGCGGCGTATCTGGCCGCGTTGGGCTGGACCTTTGCCGCCGGCATCCTGGGCGGAACCGTGCTGAAGAGATTGGCCGGCCTTTTGCGCGGTCCTTTGCCGGGGCGTCCGGGGCAACCACCCGGTGACCGTTCCCTTCGGAGCGTGGGCCAACCCGCGGCCGGCTTCGCGGCGGGCGCCGTCGTGCGCCTGGCCGTCAGCCACGTCCGTGAACCCTCCGGGCGTCACCGGCTGGCCGTGGCTGGATTGGTGTGCGCCGTGGCGATGACGGCGGGGATGGCCATTCTGGTGGGCAGTTTCGATACGACGATGCGCGGGTGGATTGGCCGGACCTTCCAGGCCGACTTGTATCTTTCCAGCGACGGTGCCCAAAGCGCCTCCACGGAGAACCGGATCTCTGCCGCAACCTGGCGAAAAGTGGTGGCGCATCCGGCGGTGGCGCGGGCGCAGGTCATTCAAGCGGCCCGGCTGCAGCTCCCCGCCGGCGAGACCTTGTTGGTGGGCGCTGACTTGGCGTTCTTTCGCGAATTTGCCCGGCCAGCCTGGCGCAGCGAACCGGCCGGGGACGCCGTCTTCGATTCCAGCCGGAACGCGGGCATGGCGTTGGTGAGCGAGGCCTTCAGCGAACGCTTCCGTTTGCACCAGGGGGACCGGATTCCGGTGCCTACGCCGGTGGGGGTGCAGCCCCTCACGATTGCCGGAGTCTTTTCCGATTACGGCAACGAACGCGGTTCGCTGATCGTGGACCGTGGGCAGTTCGCCCACTGGTTCGGCCATGAACTGGCTTCGAGCCTGATTCTGGTTCTGCAGCCCGATGCCGATATCGAAGGGGTGCGAGCCGAACTGCGGGCGGAACATCCCGGACTGGCGGTGTTGACCCAGTCGCATCTGCGTGGGGAGGCGCTGCGGATATTCCGGCAGACGTTCGCGATCACGTACGCGCTGGAATTGATCGGGGTGGCGGTGGCGGTGGCGGGGTTGGGCTTCACCATGGTGAGCTTGTTGTGGGAACGCCGAGGGGAGTTGACCACGCTGCGGGCGCTGGGCTTTCGACGTACGGAGCTGGCGGCCGCGGCGGCGCTGGAAGGCGTGCTGACCGCGGCCAGTGGCGTCGTGGTCGGCCTGCTGACCAGTCTGGCGTTGGGCTGGCTGCTGATCCACCGGGTGAACCGGCAAACCTTCGGCTGGACTTTGGAGACCGACTGGCCGTGGGTCCAGATGGCCGGGTTGGCGGTTCTGGTCATAGTGGCGGCGGCGGTCACCGCGTGGTGGGCTGGGCAGTGGGGCGCCCAATTGCCGGCCGAACGAGAGGAATGATCATGAGTTCAAACGCTCGACTTGCGTGGTGGACGGGATGCCTGTTGGGGCTCATCCCGGCTTTGATAGGATCGACCACCCAGGCCGCCGGGAATGAACCACCGCCGACCGTGGGAGGATTTGCCGTTCCACAACCGGGCCGGCCGTTCCAGTTTCCTCGGGATCATGGCAGCCATCCGGAGTTCGCCCTCGAATGGTGGTATCTGACCGGGCATCTGTTCGAGACCAACGGCGCCCAGTATGGATTTCAGGCGACCTTCTTCCGCCGGGCCAGCCCTCAGTCCACTAACGCAGAGTCAGCGGCAACCGATACGTTTGGTGACGGCCAGTTGTTCCTCGCCCATATGGCCCTGTTGGAGGTGGGCACCGGCCGTTTCCTGCACCAGGAACGGCTGAACCGCGAAGGATGGGACGCGCGGGCTTCCACCGACACCCTCGACCTCCGCAATGGCAACTGGTCGCTGCGCCTGTCGCCGGGAACGGCCGGACGATTCGGACCGGAATTGGAACTGCGCGGAGGAATCGGCTCCGTCGCGTCGTTCGTTCTGAAGCTGGAGCCACAGAAGCCGTTGGTGGTGTTCGGAACCAATGGAGTTTCGCGCAAGGCAGCGGAACCCACCGCGGCCAGTCATTACCTCACTTTCACCCGACTGAAGGTGAACGGCGAACTGGTCTTCGACGGAACTCCCCGACCGGTGATCGGCGAGGCGTGGATGGATCATGAGTTCAG
Source organism: uncultured Verrucomicrobiota bacterium (assembly GCA_964474315.1). Lineage (GTDB taxonomy): Bacteria > Verrucomicrobiota > Verrucomicrobiia > Limisphaerales > UBA9464 > UBA9464. The sequence continues at coordinate 5,275 of CAYYSX010000030.1, forward strand.
CTCCAGCCAACTCGGCGCGGGCCAGGTCGGGTGGGATTGGGTCAGTGTGCAGCTTCAGGATGGCCGGGAAGTGATGGCGTATCGGATGCGGCGCGAAGACGGCTCGACCGATTCGTTTTCGACGTTGGCCTGGATCGACCGCGAGGGCGGGGTGAAACACTTCGGACCGGAGGGATTCCGATGGATACCCGAAGGGGAATGGAAGAGTCCGAAGTCGGGTGCGGTTTATCCGGCCCGGGTACGGCTGGTGACCCGCGACCCGGAGACGGACCGAGAACGGGTGCTGCATTTGGAACCTCTGGCGGCGGCCCAGGAACTGACCGGAGCGATTGGAGACATCCCCTACTGGGAAGGGGCCTGCCGGGTGCGGGACGCTGACGGACGCGAGATCGGCCGGGCGTTCTTAGAAATGACCGGTTACACGGGGACCATGCAGGGACGCCTGTAGCAAGCTACCGCTGCCGGTCACATTCCGAGTTTCACCAGCTCCCGTTCCAACGCGAGCTGGAACTCCTGCATGTCCGTTGGGCTGGGACGGTATCCCTTCGTCTCCGGCATCAAGCCCGGACGGCCGAACTGATCCACGAGCCAGGTCGCCTTCTGACCATCGCTAAAGGTCACCTTGCCACTGACCATGGACCCGGGGCGCGTCACGGTATCGACCGACACCGACACGCCGGAGCTCAATCCGGCGGGCTCGGGCGGGGGCGGGGGCGCCACGTTGGCCGCTGGCGCCGGGGCGACGGGTGGCTCTGGATCTTTGGGCATCACCTCCAGATCGGTCACCAGCATGCGCACATCCATGTAGGTCAGGCGGATTCCAAAATCCGACTCAAGACGCTTCTGGAGATCGGACAGCTTCATTCCGTCGGCCAGCCATCGACGGACCTCTTGCTGTTGTTCAGCGGTCAACTGCATACCGCGCAGACTAGGAATCAGGGACGATACGAGCAAGCCGGCACCCTCCACCGGGCTCATTCCTGCGCTTCCGACGGCGTTTCCCCCACTGAGCCGGGATTCCAGTTCGGGCGCTCCGGTCCGGAAAGCGGCAGCATAACCGTGAAGGTAGCGCCGTTCCCCTCTTCGCTGTGGGCCGTGATCGTTCCTCCGTGGTCCTGCACGATGCGTTCGCAAATGGCCAGGCCGAGGCCGGTTCCTTGGGCTTTGCCGTGGGTGAAGAACGGTTCAAAGAGCCGGGGCAGGTTTTCCGGTTCCACTCCGCGACCATTGTCAACGAACTCAGTGACCACGTAGCTCGGAGTGACCGAGAACCGGATTCGGAGGATCGGATCCGGCAGGTCCGTCATCGCATCGAAGGCATTTTGGGAAAGATTCATGAACACCCGAACCAACCGGGGGCTGTCCAGCCGAAGACGGGTCGCCGGGGGCTCTCCTTCCACCACCAGACGGATGCCGCGCCGGGCGGCTGCCGCGTGCAGATCCATCAGGGCATCCCGCAGGAAATCCGCATAATTGACCTTCGGCAGTACCAGAGTCGGTTGGGTTCCCCGCGTGAAATCAACCAGCTCCTGCATCATCTGGTTCAGGTGGGCCACGTGTTTCTGGATGCGATCGCTCGCCTCCCGTCGCGCCATGGGAGTGGCCGTGTCCGATGCCGCCATCTCTCCCGCCAGGGCAATGACGGTCAGGGGATTCCGGAAATCATGGGCAATACCCCGCGCGAGCCGCTCCACCAGGGTCAGCCGTTCGGCTCGAAGCGACTCATGCAGGAACCGCTGGTTGAACTCCCGCAGGCGCAGACTGGCATCGCGGACCAGCATCCGTCCTGCGGCCCGCGACCGCTCCATCAGGTGTTGTACCGCCTCCACCGGCACAAACACGGCCTCCACCGCCTCCTTCACCACCGCCGTCGCCGAACGCGGCTCGCCGTCGAACACCGCCATTTCGCCGAAGTAATCCCCGCGCTCCATCCGCGACAGCATATAGGTGTTTCCCCCGACGATCTTGGACACGATGTCCACCGTTCCTTCGAGAATCACGTACAGTCCGTCCCCGGGATCTCCCTCGCTAAATACTTCGGAACCTATCGGGAACCGACAGATCCGGCTGGCTTCCTGAAGGACGGTGACATCGGCGGGCGAAAGCTGACTGCAAAAACGGGTGGCAGACAGGTCCAAGCGCATGGATTTGTGGGGTGGGAGTCCGGCGGCCATCCAGTCCTTGGTCACCAGGAGCTTGGTCAGCCTGACTCCGTCGGTTTCCCGATGCACGAACTGTTTCCAAGAAAGGGGGGCGCCGGGCGCATCTTGACACGGTCCTCACCGGCAGGAGCGCGGGCGACTCGCCCGCAGAACAACCCCCTGTGGAAGCTCCAAGTTCCCAAACCCAAGCTCCAAAGAAATCCCAAGCTCCAAACACCCGTTCCCATTCGGACCGCGGCGAAGCCGGCGTTGGGACACAGCGTTTCGGTCGTCCCTACCCGTGGAGCGGCATCACCCATCGGGGAACTGACGGAGCGCTTGGACGTGGGTCCTTGGAGTTTCTTTGGAGCTTGAGATTTGGCTTTTGGAGCTTTCGCCCCTGCTCCCGATCGTCGTCCCGGTAAGGATAGATGCAAGATGCGCTCGGGCGGGGGGGATCTCAGTTTTTGGCGGGAACCCACACCTACGCAAAGGATTCCGCCACCGCGATCGCCTTGCGCATGGCCATCGACTTGTTGACCGTCTCCTCATACTCACCCTCCGGCGTCGAGTCGTTGACCCACCCGCCACCCGCTTGCACGTAGGCTTGGCCGTCCTTGATCAACGCGGTGCGAATGGTAATGCAGTGATCGGCATTGCCGTTGAAGCTGAAGTATCCGACACAGCCGCCGTAGGGGCCCCGGGTGGTGCCCTCCAACTCCGAGATCAACTGCATCGCCCGGATCTTCGGAGCACCGCTCAGGGTGCCGGCAGGAAACGTGGTCCGCATCAGGTCGAACGCGTTGTGGGTGGGCGACAGCGTTCCATTCACTTGCGAGACGATGTGCATCACATGGCTGTACCGCTCGATCACCATCAGGTCTTTCACCTGCACCGAGCCATAATCACACACCCGGCCGATGTCGTTGCGAGCCAGGTCCACCAGCATCACATGCTCGGCGCGTTCCTTGGGGTCGGCGAGCAGCTCGTCGCCCAACGCCTGGTCTTCCGCAGCCGTGCGCCCACGCCGCCGCGTTCCGGCGATGGGACGAATCTCCACCTGCCGGTCCACACAGCGAACGTGCAACTCGGGGGAAGCTCCCACCAGCGCGAGGCCATCGAGCTCGAGCAGAAACATGTAAGGAGAGGGATTCACGGTCCGCACCGCTCGATAGAGGTCGAGCGGCGAGGCTTTGATCGGCGCGCTGAAGCGCTGCGAGCCGACCACCTGGATGATGTCGCCAGCGGTGATGAACTGCTTCGCCTTGAGCACATTGGCTTCGAACTGGCCTTGCGTGGTGTTGGAGACGAAGTCCACCGGCCGCACTTCGGCGGTCAATTCCACAGGTTCCGACTCCAGCGGCTGCTTCAGCAGTTCCACCAGCCGGTCAATTTCTCCCACGGCATCCTCATACACCTCGGCCGGCAGCCGATCCGGTTCGAGCACGGCGTTGACCAGCACAGTGAGCGTTTGGGCCACGCGGTCGAAGATCAGCAGTTCATCGGCGATGAGGAAGTACAGGGTAGGCGTGCCCAGCTCATCGTGGGACGGACGGGGCACGATGGGTTCGACGTCGTGGATGAATTCATAACCGATGAATCCGACCGCCCCTCCGGTAAAGCGCGGCAGGCCCGGGATATCGACGGGCTGAAAGCGGGCCATGACCGCTTCCACGACCTGGAGTCCGTCGGACACGTGGTGGGGACCGGGTTCGCGCGAAACCTCCTTCCGCTCCACCAGCCGCCCGTTCTCCCAGACCTCAACCTGGCGTCCTTGCTGTCGGATGACGGCGCGTGGATTGCATCCAACAAACGAATAGCGCCCCAAGTGTTCGCCCCCCTCGACGGACTCGAAGAGGAAGGATTCGCCGTGCCCGCGGAGCTTCCAATAGGCCGAGAGCGGGGTCTCGAAATCGGCCAGGAACCGGCGGCTGACGGGGATCAAATTGCCCCGCTCCGCCCATTGGAGAAACTCAGTCAGCGTGGGTGCGTCCATAACGATGGGCGCGGACGCTAGCGAACCTGAAGCGGCGAGCGAAGCGCGAAGCGCGAGGGGGAAAGGGCCAAGTTCCAAATCCCAAATCCCAAGTTCCAAAACCGTCCCCGTGTGGCATGACCAATGGGGGGCGGGGGCAGAGCTCTTCGACCCTGCCCCACCATCTCGCCGAAAACTGAGATGTGCCCGCAAATCCCAACGCTCAAAGAATCACCCGGCTGGGCGAGTCGTTCGACGTTCAGGTACAACTTCTGTGGTGGTTCCCGCGAGAACGGGAGCTTGGGTCTTGGAACTTTTTTGGAACTTGGGATTTGGGATTTGGAGCTTTCCCTCAGCGTCTTCCCACCGCCTCTTCCCGGAAAATGGCCCGCATCACTTTCTTCCGCTCGGCCGTGTAAAAGACCTGGATCCGGCCGTCGCGCGTTTGGATTGCGGTGGGATACGCGTAATCGCCGTTGGGTCGGTCGAGCAGATTCCGCTTCTCTGGGAAAGTCTTCGCGCCATCCCGAGACAACGCCACCGTCAGCGGAGTCCGCTCGGAAAAGCTGTCGTTGTACACCAGGAGGTGGTTCCCGCTCTGCAGGCGCAGGAAATCGACCGCGGCATTGGGATTGGGGAACGGGGAATCGACACCCGGGCTCCAGGTTGTTCCGCCATCTTGCGACTCCGTCCGGACCATCCAGCCGTCGGGACGCCCTTCGTAATCGCCTCCGCGCCGACCAAACGCGACCAGGTGATCACCGGAAATCACCGCCGGCGCCGGCTGGAGATTCCCCAAGCGGGAACGGACCCGGTTCGATTCCGTCCAGGTCTTTCGGTGGGGATCGAAGCGCAGGAAGAACGACGTGCAGTCGGGTCCGGTGAGCTCCGGGTCGTCACCGACTTCGTGATAGACGGGCAGTAGGTAATCCCCGTTGGACAGGACGATGGGAAGGTTCCGCACCATGGTGCCGGCCTCGAAGGTCAACATGAAGGATTCGGACCAAGTCTTGGCCCCGTCGCGGGAGATCTTCGCGGTGATGCGCGAGCTATTCCATAGTTCTCCGTACCGGGTAACATAGAACAACCAGACGAGCCCGTCGGGCGCCTGCCAGACCACGGCATTCCCCAGCGAATGGAAGGGATTGCGGGCGATGGCCTCGGGGCGGGTCCAGCGTTTGGCGCCTTGGCGCAACCGCAGGCCAAAAACCGCGGCGGCATCATCGCGGTACTCCCCTTTGCCACTGAAGAAAACGACATAGAGATCGCCGTTGGCCAGTTCCGTGACGCTGGCTGGATGCTTGTAATCGCCGGTGGGGGCTTCGGGCCCGACCACCGGTTCGATAACGATGTCATCCACGGCATAGGCCGAGCTGGTGAGGAGCAAGGCGGCAAGGAAAATCCAACCGGCGAGGCGGCGGAGGGCGGACGACGGATGAACTCTCACGGGCGAAGCGTATCGGTTTCCCGGAGGAACGTCCCGCTTTCTGAATCAAGATGCGCCCCCTCATATCGGTGTTTTCGGGGACGAAATTCAGTGACAAGTGGTCTCAGTCCGGGACGCTTCGCGGCTTACCGTCCGCATGACCACGGCCCATCACCGTCTCAACCGCCTGCTCCAGACCGGCGGCCCCTTCCTTGGCCTCCTGCTGGTGTGCGGCCTGTTCGCACTCACCGAGGAACGGACCTTCATTTTCACCGGCAGCAACCTGAAGAACATCCTCACCCAAACCGTGATCGTCGCCATTGGCGCCTTGGGAATGACGTTGATCATTGTCGGAGGCGGCATCGATCTCAGTGTCGGTTCGGTGGTGGCGTTCACCGGGGTCCTGGGCGCCAAACTGCTCGTGGCGGGTTGGTCGCCGGTGACCACGGCGATGGCGCTCGTGGTGGTGGGGGGCGCCATCGGTTTGTTCAACGGAACCATCGTCGCCCGGTTCCGCATGATGCCCTTCATTGTGACCCTGGGCATGATGGGAGTGGTCCGCGGTTCGGCGAAGTGGCTCGGCGACAATCAGACCGTCAATGCCCCGCCGGAGTCGTCGGTCGGCCGGTTGATGGCGCGAGTGAATCCGGCCGAATTCTGGCCGCTGCCGCCTGGGGTCTGGATTGCGCTGGGGCTCGCGGTCGTCATGGCGCTGCTACTGCGCGAGACGGTATTCGGACGTCATGTCTTCGCCATTGGGGCGAACGAAACTGCGGCCCGGTATAGCGGTGTCCGGGTGGGGATGGTCAAGGCATCCACCTACGCCATCGCGGGATTGCTCTTCGGATTTGCCGGATTGCTTCAGATGTCGCGGCTGACCCAGGGCGACCCCACCGTGGCGATCGGCTTGGAGCTCGACATCATCGCGGCGGTCGTGATCGGCGGGGCAAGCCTGAATGGCGGCACGGGAAGCATAGGTGGTTCCCTCATTGGCGCGCTGATCATGGCCTTGCTGCGCAACGGAACGAACCAACTCGGCTGGCAGACCTACTCCCAGGAAATCATCATCGGCGCTGTCATTGTGCTGGCCGTGGGTCTGGATCGATGGCGTGAGTTACGGGTAACGGGACGTTAGCCGACGCCGGCCATCAGTGCGGCCGGAGCCGTCCCCCCAGCACCGCCAGACCGGCGAGGGCCAGCAGGACAGGACCCGGTTCGGGAATGATGGTGGTCGAGGGGGTGGGAGCAATGAACGTGCGCGGCCCGGCTTGGCCGAGGAAGCGTTCACTCGGCAGGGGCGGCAACAACAGGTCCGGATTCAAGCCCAGGCCGATCATGGCATCCCAGAGCTCCCGGGGCAGAGTATCTCCAAAGGAGAAGGGAGCGGTCATGCCCGGCTGCGGACTCAGAAGTAATGAGCCGCCGCAGGAATTGAACAGGTGCAGTGAACCCGCGGTGAGTCCGCCTTCGACTCGTCCCCGGGAAACGAAGACACCCAGTTTGGCATCCGATGAATCGAGGTCCGCCAGGACCACCCGGCTTCCAGGCTGCAGAGAAAGGGTGCCGGCCGTGCCTGGCAACCGGAGGACAACCAAGCTGTGGCCATCGGTTTCAACGGTGGATCCCGCCGGCAGCAAGGTTCCCTCCTTCAAGGGTTGACGTGGGCTGTCGGGCGAGGCTTGCCCAGTTGCTGTACCCTCCACCAGCAGCACCCACGCCGACTGGTTGGGGTCGGGATTGGACCAGGCCAAACCAGAACTCAGGGTCAGTCCGCCGCCCGAGCGGGTCGAGCAACCCAATACGCCCAGAAGGAGCAGGAGGATAGCGAGCAAGGAAGGGAATGATCTGATGGTGAGCATGCGTGTGATGGAAGACTTATCGGGGACGGCAGGCAAGCTGATTCAGTGTCTCATGCAACGGCCGGGCGCATCTCAGTTTTTAGTGAGGGCGTGGAGCCGAGCCGAGCCGAGCCGAGCCGAGCCGAGGAGAGGAGAGGGGAGGACAGAGGGCGGACGACGGAGGGCCGAAGCGGAAGGCCTGTAGCGTCGGCTGTCCTCAGCCGACTGGGCGGCTCGGCCACCCCGGTGGAGTCTGAGGAACGAGCCGGCGTGGAGAACAGGGCGCCTGCCCCCCTCGACGGCCAAAGGGTCGGCTGGGGACAGCCGACGCTACACGGTCTTTCCAAAGACCGCGTCCCTCATCACTTCCAAAAACCGAAATGCGCCCGCAACGGCCCAACCAATGACCCAAACCAAAAACTGCCAAGCCAATCAGTTGATGCTTTGTATCTTGCTCGCCACGCACCCGCTCGCAATGTCCTCGCCCCGGTCGAACGATTGGAGGAACGTTGCCCAACTGGAAGGCATGGAACTCCTTAGGCGCGCGTGGGCGTTTTTTCGCCCGGATTGGCCCCGAATTCTGGCTGCCTTGGGCCTGTTGCTGGTCAATTCCGGCCTGACGTTGCTCAAGCCCTGGCCGCTGGCGTTGCTGGTGGATTACTTGTCGGTTGGACGCCGCTGGGAGCCGCTCGCCCAGGCCGCACCGGAACCAGCCCGCTACCTGGGCGCACTGGTTCTGGCGCTGGCGCTTGTGGCCGTCGTCCACGCAGTATTGGGCGGGGTACAACAGGGCGTGGTTATTTCGACTGGCCTCCGCGGACTCGCCCGGGTCCGGCACGCAGTCTTCGAATGGTTGCTCGGCATTTCCCTGCGCCGGCTCCAAGGCGCGCCATCGGGCGACCTGATCTACCGGACCACCTGGGATACTTATTCGTTCCAGACCCTCTTCACGCAGGGGCTCTTCGTCTTTCTGGGGGCCGCGGTGAGCGTCGTAGCCATGACGGGGGTGATGTGGCAGATGAACCAGCGGCTGACGCTGGTGGCCCTGGCGACGATTCCTCTCTTGCTGCTGGTGATGCGCGGATTCGGGTCCCGGCTCAGCAGGCGCGCGGCCTCGGCACAAGCGGCGGATGCGGGCGTGGCGGCCGCCGTGCAACAGACAGTGGCGAATCTGCCCCTGATACAAAGTTTCACCCGGGAAGGAACTGAACAGCGGCGTCTCGACGACCACGCCGGCCGGGCCTTGACGGCGCGCTGGGCTCAGCATCGGCTGGAAGTGTTGTACTTGGCCGTGGTCGCCGTGGTGTTGGGGTTGGGGACGGCGGGAATCGTCGGCTTCGGGGTGAACCAGGTGGGACGCGGTGCCCTAACCGTGGGCGAGCTGCTGGTCTTTCTCGCCTACCTGACCCAGCTTTACGAACCGCTCAACCAACTTTCCCACGTGGGAGCCACGGTGAGCAACGCCCGCGCAGGTGCCGGACGCGTCCTGGAACTGCTGGAAGAACAGACCGCCGCCGACCTCCCCGTCATACCGACGGCTTCCGGGACACTCGAACCGGCGGGCGACGGCTGGGGGGTGGAGTTTGCCAGTGTCTCCTTCGGCTACACCGCGGAGCGACGGGTGCTGGAAGACGTCTCCTTCTCCGTTGCCCCGGGCGAGGTGCTGGCTTTGTTGGGGCCGAGCGGGGCCGGCAAGACGACCCTGCTGCAGCTCATCCCGCGTCTCCTCGAGGTATCAGGCGGAGCAGTACGATTAGGCGGTCACGATGTCCGGTCGTTTCACCGGTCCGCTTTGCGCCGGAAGGTTTCCTTGGTGCTGCAGGAGCCGTTGCTGCTGCCGGCTTCGATTGCGGAGAACATCGGCTATGGCCGCGAAGGAGCGACGCGAACCGAGATCGAAGCGGCAGCCCGCGCGGCCCAGGCCGATGACTTTATCCGTCGGCTCCCGGCGGGTTACGACACGGTGGTGGGCGAAGGAGCGGCGCGCCTGAGCGTGGGTGAAAAACAGCGGATCAATCTGGCGCGGGCCTTTCTCAAAGACGCCCCCGTACTGCTGCTGGACGAACCGACCAGCGCGCTGGATGCCGAGAGTGAACAAGCCGTGCTCGATGGATTCCGCCGGTTGCTCCACGGGCGAACCGTGATCATGGTTGCCCACCGGTTGGCCACCTTGCGGGAGGCCGGTCGTATTGCGGTATTGAACAGAGGCGGAATAGCGGAAATCGGAACGGCCTCGGAATTGCTTCGGCGGGAGGGTTATTATGCCCGCCTCAAAGGATCGGCGGAACGAATATGATCGATTGGAACATCCCGAAAACAGACACCAGACACCACCGGGTCCGGAGGCGCGAACGCTTCGGCCTCATGGTTCTGGGTCTGGCTGGACTGGGTCTGGCCGCCCAAGCGACGCAGGGACCTCCGACCCCGGTCGAAGAGCTGGTGCGGCGGGCGGAGTTCGTCATACATGGACGGGTGGAGTCGGTGGAGACACTGGAAGCCCCCGTTGGCCGGCGTTTTACCCGCGTCGAGTTGAGCCCGATCGAGGTCTGGAAGGGAGGGGCCACGAACCGCTTGGGATTGGTCCTGGCCAGCGGTGTTCTCGGAGAACGCTGGGTGAAGGTGGTCGGCGAACCGGAATACCGGCCCGGTGAGGAAGTGGTGGTGTTCACGGTGCCCAACGATCGGGGAGAGGCGGTCACATTGGACTTGTCCCAAGGCAAGTTTGCCGTGACGGGCTCGGGTAACGCCAAGCTGGCCAGCAACGGGATGATCGGCGGGACACCAGAACCTGGAAGAGTCCGCTTGCCCCACCAGGTCCCCTTGTCTCTCGAAGCCTTGCGCGAACGCGTGCGCCGGGCCGTGGCCGCGGAGGTGACCCCGTGAAGGCGTCCTGGCAGGTCGCTGCCCTGGCCGCAGCGTTGACCGGGAGCAGCGCCGCGGGTGCGGTGTTCCAGATCGGTCCCAACGGCCGGCCGATGCGGTGGAATCTCGACTTTTACGACGCAGGGTTGTTCCCGGACCAAAATCCCCAAACGCTGGCCATCCGCTATCACCTTCCCTCGGAGGGTTGGTCGGCCGAGAATCGGAACCAGGAACTCGACGCGATCCGAACCGCCTTCGCGCTCTGGCAATCGGTGCCCGGCGTCCGCTTCCAATTCGAGGAGTCTTCGCTGGTCAGCGGGGTCAACGACGTCAACGCCCTGGACGGCGTCAACATGGTGGTGTGGTTGCGGGGCAACCGGATGATCAATGGGGGCCTTACCTTTTTCCCGTCATCCGCCACGGCCATGACGGTCCTCTCCGGCAGCAACACCGACGAGATCATCGCAGAAGCGGACATCGTGCTGAACCGGGATCTGCCGTGGTTCACTGAGTTTGATCCGGACCGGAACAGTGGGATGCATGTCGAATCAGTGGCCTTGCATGAGATTGGGCATTTGTTGGGCCTGAACCATTCTCCGGTAGGCGGGGCGACCCTGTTCTGGCGAACCAGCGGCGGGGTGGGGGCGACGGCCGGTTTGTCTTCGGACGATATTTCCGGAGTGCGGACCGTTTATGGGGTTGCCGGAGGAGGAACGGGGCGAATCACGGGGACGGTGACGTTGAACGGTTCGGGGCTGAAAGGAGCCGTGGTCACGGCGGAAGACCCGCAGGGGAGGGTCGTGGCGGCGGTGATGAGCCGTAATGGCGGAAATTACGAGCTGGGAGGATTGCCGCCCGGTGAAGTCCGACTCCGGGCCACCCCGCTCGATCCATCCGGACCCGGCAGCGATGCCTATCTGGTGCGGGGAGCCGAGCTGGACACGACCTCCCTCCAGGAATTCAACGCCGTGGTGACGGACTTCCTGCCCCTCACGGATGAGGTGATCACGGTGCAATCCGGCCAAACGGCTTCGCGCAACCTGTCGGTGACGGCGGGAACGCCGGCGTTCCGCATCACCGAGACGCGGCGGTTCCTGTTGCCCGACGGATTGAGCAGCGGGGACGACCCGATCCAGCTTCGTCCCGGCCAGACCAATGCCTGGCTGGCGGTGTATGTACCGAGGCTCCCGGCTGGGCCGGCCACGCTGCGAGTAACCGGCGAGGGGCTGGAGTATGGGGAGACCGAAGTCAGACCCAACGCCCTGCGCCAACTGACCCGGGTGCAAGTTCCGGTCTCGGTGGCGAACGACATTGCTCCCGGTTTGCGGAGTCTCACCCTGACCGCCGAGGGCTTCACCGCGTGGGCGAATGGGTTCGTGGACATTTTGCCAGCAGTCTATGATTTCAACTTCGATGGCTTGGATGACCTCTTTCAGCGCCGGTATTTCAGCCCCTTCACCCGGACGGAAGCCGCCCCCGGAGCGGATCCCGATGGCGATGGGTTCACCAATGCCCGGGAGGCGGCCATGGGTTCGGACCCGACCGATCGGAACTCGGTGAAGTATCGGATCCTCAGCGTGAAGGAGACGGTGACCGACACGACCCTCACGTGGGAAAGTGCGCCGGGCCGGAAGTATCGCGTGAGCAGTCGGGACCGGCTGGGCGACGGAACGTGGGAAGTCGTGGTGGATTCGGTGACAGCGGCCGGGGAAACGACGCAGTGGGTGGATTCGCGACCGGGCACGATACAGCGGTTCTATCGAGTGGGAGATGTGCCCTAAAGATAGGACGGCCTGGGCCGTGCCGGGTCGAAGAACCGTTCGCGCTGCCGGACGATCGCCTTCCTGAGCGGCGACCTTCCGGGTTATGATTGAGCCGGATCGTCACTTTCGGGAAAGTTCCGGGGAATGAATGGCCACCCGATTCCCGTTCTCATCGCCGGCGGCGGCCCCTGCGGATTGATCACCGCCTTGGTGTTGGGCCGCTGTGGGGTTTCCTGCCTGCTCGTAGAGCGCCATGAACATCCCCTGGCCCACCCCAAAGCCATGGGTGTGATGCAACGCACGGCCGAATTGTTTCGGGTGTGGGGCGTTGAGGCGGGCATCCGAGCCCGGAGTGTGCCGCCGGAATGGACCCGCAACCGTTACTGGATGACCACGCTGGCCGGCGAATTGGTCGCAGGGATGCCCACCGGCGGGACGGATCCCGCGAAGGAAGATCCTTACAGTCCCACCACTCCGATCCACTGTCCGCAGCATTTTTTGGAGGAGGTCCTGCGCGAGGCGATTAGCCGGATGCCTTCCATCCACTGCCAATGGGGAACCGAGCTGACCGATTGGAGTCAGAATGAACAAGGGGTTCGCGTCACGCTCACCGACCGCGCCTCCGGAATCCGTCGAACCGTGGAAGCCGGGTGGCTCGTGGCCGCCGACGGCACTGACAGTTCGATTCGCTCGGGGTGCGGCATCGAATTCCAGGGCGAAGCGGATATTGGGCATTTCCTCAACATCTATCATCGCGCCCCGCTGGGAGCGTTGGTACGGGAGCGGCCCGGCTGGGGATACATGGTGGCGGCCCACGGTACCGGAGGAGCCTTCGTGGTGGTCGATGGCCAGGAGCTCTGGATCTATCACCACTTTCTGAGCCTCGGTGAAACCGTGGCCGATTACCCGGGCGACCGGTGCATCGAGATCATTCGGCAAATGTCGGGCGTGCCGGATCTGCCGGTGGAAATTCTCAGTGTCAAACCCTGGACCATGGGAGCGCAGATTGCGGCCCGGTTTCGCCATGGGCGGGTGCTGCTGACCGGCGACGCGGCGCACCGGACCACCCCGGACGGCGGCGTGGGGATGAACACCGGTATCCAGTCCGCGCACAATCTGGCCTGGAAGCTGGCGGCCGTGGTGCAGGGTTGGGCGGCTCCGGCGTTGCTGGATACGTATGAACAGGAACGGCGTCCGACCGCTGAACGCAACGTCGCGTTCAGCCGGAAGAACGCGGGAGGCACCCGCGAGATTGTGGGGAGCATTCTGATGGGCGATCTGGAAGGGGCCCGGCGTTTGATTCAGGCGCGACAGGCGCGCCCGGAGCGCCACGGACTCGACCTCGGCTTTCACTATGAAACCGGAGCGTTGGTGCCCGATGGCACGGCGCTACCGTCCGTCGCCGATCCGATCGCCGACTATCTTCCCGTGGCGCGACCTGGCAGCCGGGCTCCTCATGCGTGGGTGGAGCGCAACGGCGTTCGCTGCTCGTTGCTGGATTTGTTCGATACGACGCCGGTGTTGCTCTGGGGCGAGGCGGGCGGCTGGAAGGAGCGGGTGAAGGAACTGGCGGGTCCCATGCCCCTTCTCGGTTACCGGGTCGGAGCCGATGGCGATCTCCAGACCGACTCCCGTGCTTGGAGCGAGCTTTATGGAATCGGCCCGGAGGGGGCGGTGCTCGTGCGACCCGACGGCTTTGTGGCAGGCCGGGTGCCGGACGCCTCGACGGAATCGGTGTTGAAGCTAAGTGCAGCGGTCAACCGGCTGCGGGGTGGGGTTTAACCGCCGACCTCGTACCGCAGACATTCCTGTCTGCTGTTTCGCAGGTCTTTCAGCCTGCCAGTGGACCCGGCGGGCAGGTTGAAAACCTGCGGTACAGCAGGCCAAGAGGCCTGCGCTACAGATGTACCGCAGACATTCCTGTCTGCTGTTTCGCAGGTCTTTCAGCCTGCCAGTGGAC
>CAYYSX010000030.1:19339-33681 GCA_964474315.1 uncultured Verrucomicrobiota bacterium
GTACCGCAGACATTCCTGTCTGCTGTTTCGCAGGTCTTTCAGCCTGCCAGTGGACCCGGCGGGCAGGTTAAAAACCTGCGGTACAGCAGGCCGGAGGCCTGCGCTACGACGTTGCTTACAGACTCTCATCCCAGACCGCAGCATCTTTAAGCATCAACTCGCGCAACATCCGGATGGGCGGCATGCCCTGGCGGAGCACCTCGTCATGAAATCGTTGCCGAGTGAACCGATCCCCTTCCTGCGTCTTCCAATCCGCCCTGAGCTTGAGCAGTTGCAGCTTGCCCAACGTGTAAAAGCCATAGCCCGGATCCACCGTGCCCCGAAGCGCTTCGGACCGAGCCGGCTTTTCCTGATAGTAGGAATGGTCCATGAAGAAGCGGGTTGCCTCGTCCACCGTCATGCCGGAGCAGTGCAATTGAATCGCACAGCAGAGACGGGCGAGCCGGAGCAACGCTTCGTTCGATTGCGCCAGCCGGTAGCGCGCCGCCCGCCGCCGGTCTTCCGACGTCGGTGGCTGGCGGGGAGGTTGCGGGCCAGCGAATCCCGCCTCGATCAACATGAGCTCGGTGTAATGCGCCCACCCTTCGACAAAGGCATAGCTACCGAAAACCTTGGCCGCCGGGGTGGTCTCCGAGGCATTCAGGGCCAGGAACTGGACATAATGCCCGGGATAGGCTTCATGGATGCTGACTACGTCCGTGGTATAATAATTAAAAGCGGATAGCCATTCCTCCTTTTGCGCCGGCGTCCAGTCCGCTTCGGTGGGCGTGACGTAATAATAGGCTTCCGTCGCGCGGGTTTCGAAGGGACCGGGCGTATCCATCGAGGCGAAGCTGGTGGCGCGGAACGGGGGCAACGTTTCTTTCACCTGCGCCCGCACTTCGCTGGGAATGGTCACCAGGCGTTCCTCCACCACGAACTGGCGGATGGCCTCCAGGTTGCGGAGGGTGTCCGGAACCAACCCAGCTTCGGTGGGGTGATCCTTTTGAATCGCAAGAAACACCTCGGGAGCGGGCCGGGTTGGGTCAATCTCCCGTGCCGCGGCGGCAAAGCGGTCCTGCTCGGCTTTCAGTTCCCGGCGGGCGATCTCGAGCACCCGCTCGGGGGAAAGCTGAATCATTTCCGACCCCAGCATTTCCACGAACGCTGCCCGTCCCATGCCGAAATCGTTGACCGCCTGGGGAAGCCGATCCGTTTTCAGCCAGTCGATGAAGGCGCGGATCTCCCGTACCGCCGCCGCATTGGCCACGGCAAATTCCCCCCGCACCGTGGGGTCATCCACCTGGGCTGCTTCCGCGGCGACCTCCTTTTCCCAGAAATCGGCCGTGCCTTCCGCGACCAGGATTCCCAGCTCGATCCACGGCTGGGGGAGCCGGGCTTCCAGGTTGGTCCGCGCCGCGGCAAAGTGGGCCGGAGCAAGACGGAGGATCGCCGTCAGGTCACGGACCCGATCCGCCAACGGCTTCCAGTCGCGCTTCAGATAGATCGAGATGTCGGGCTGGTCGGCATAGGCGAGCGGGCTGCGCTCCATCCAGCGCAAGCGCTCCACATACAGCAGGGACGTGCCGATCCGGTTCTCCATCACGCTCAGATCGCGCCGGGCCGCGGCCGACAGTTGGGCGCGGTCGAACGCGGCGAAACGCCGGCGGTATTCATGCAGACTCCGCCGAAATGCGGCGTTGTGGGCGGCCGTGGGCACCACAAACCGTCCGTCGTATTGATGCCATCCCAACGCCACGCCGGTAAGCGGGTTGGCGTGGTGATAGAACTGGATGAACTCGGCGGCGGCGGACTCGAATTCGGCGGCGGTCGCAGAGGCACCGGCGGGTTGGGACTGCAGCGGCAGCCGCGCCAGGAAAAGACTAATGAGTGGCCAGGCCAACCAGGAGACCCGGTAGAAGATGAGCAAGCGGGTTTGCATTGATTCCGTGGACGACCTCAGGTCTCCGTCGGGAGCGTATCCACGGGGTGTCGATTGTCGATGAAGGTTCCCGGGGAACGTCGTTCGGGCGTTCGGGTGTGGGTAGGGTCGGCTGTCTTCAGCCAACCCGCGTCTCACGGCGCGACTTGTTCCGCTAAACCTGGGGTCGGCTGAGGACAGCCGACCCTACACGATAAACGATTCTGCCGAGGCAACAGAACGACAATGGGTGCAATCTGCCGGCAACGGGCGCGGTTGCTGGTCGGAGCGGCCGACCCTAGCCTGACCCACCAGTGTCAAGGACCGCTCGTTCCCGCCGATCTCCTCCGCCGTTTCCCGGCGGTGAGGCAGCCCTGTGGCGGAGCGCCGGCGCCCGCTGGAGACAACTCTTTGGCGACTTCAGCCGCTTGGGAGTCAGCTTCGAATGGCATGATGTCCCACCCGAGAACGAGGTGGACTGGGCTCCCAGCTTTCATCCCGACAGCGTGGAGTTGTGCCTGAACCTGTCCGGCGAAGGCCAGGTGGAGGCCGCCGCGGAAACACTGCGCCTGGGGCCTTGGACGGCGGGCTTCTACCGGCTGGGCCGAAATGGCTTGCGCGCCCGGCGTTTGCCCGGAGCCGAGCACCAGTTCATCACGGTGGAACTGGCTCCCGATTTTCTGGCCCATCATTTGCGCGCCTCGACCGAGGATCTTCATCCGCTCATCCGCGACGCCGCGGCAGGACGCCCCGCTGACTCCGCGGTTGGCCGACCCGAGCCGATCAACTCGCGCCAGCGCGAACTGGTACTCAGCCTTCGCCAACCCCCGGTCCTCGCGAGTGCCCAGGCGATTTGGTATCAGGCCAAGGCAGTGGAGCTGATGGGGGAGTTTTTCTTTCAACCCGCCTCCGCCGACGAGTTGTTCTGCCATCGCCAGCAGCGCGTGGCCCGGGACCGGGTGGACAAGGTCATGGGCATCCTCAAGCGCAGCCTCACCTCCCCACCTTCGCTGGAGGAAATCGGACGCGAAGTGGGATGCAGTCCGTTTTACTTGAGCCGGACGTTCTCCAAGGAAACCGGCCAGACCATTCCCCAGTATCTCCGGCAATTGCGCCTGGAGCGCGCCGCCGACCTGCTGCGCTCGGGGGATTACAACGTCACCGAAGCCGCGCTCGAAGTGGGCTACAACAGCCTGAGCCACTTTAGCCAAGCGTTTCACCACCAGTTCGGCTGCTGCCCGGGCTTGTTCCCGATGGCGACACTGACTCAGCGCGCCGCGGCGGCTCCGGCCTCAAAACGCTGACGTCAGCCAAAGCAGAAATCGTCCCGTTCGCTCGATCCACCACCGCACCGCCGTCCACACCCCCACCTGGCCGGTCAGCAGGGGGAACGTCAACAGCAGCACCAGCACGTTGCCCAACCAGATCACGACGCCGGACACCAGCCATCCTTCGACGTCGAGATCCGGCTGACGAACGCGGAGGATGTGAGCGGTCAAGGTGACATGGAAGGCGTAGGTGAAGCCGAGTCCGAAGTGGAACCAGGGTAGATACCGGTCCCAACCGCCCAGCCAGGATCCAAGCGCCCAAAGCAACGCCCACAACACGGCGTATAGCGGGAAGAAATAGGGTGCCAGAACGATCAAGGGATTGCTCTTGGTCACCACGACTTCGCCGCCTTTGGCCGTCACCCGGAAGGACTTCACACGGCCGCCGAACAGCCACGCCCAGAGCGCGTGGGTGAGTTCGTGGCCCACGACGTAGATCCAGATGGGTTTGGGCAGCAGGAAAAAGATGACGGTCCAACTGGCAGCCCCGCCCAAGGCCGCCACCCAGAACATCGTTGTGCTGCCGGAAGACCGGATGACCACCGCCAACGCCCACGTCGCGCCGATGCACCACGGCAGCAGGGCCAAACCGAACACCACCCGCCACAGGGATTCCAGGGTCGGGTTGGATTTCGACTTCGCCATGCTGGCCAAGGGTGAGGGCGGCGAAGCAGGCGGTTCAATCGAGGAGGCTGCGCACGCGGCTGAGCGCTTCATCCAGGCGGGAAGCGTCTTTGCCGCCGCCGCGGGCGTTATCGGGTTTCCCGCCTCCCTTGCCGCCGATGATCGGGGCGATCTGCTGGATGAGTTTTCCGGCCTGAACTTTCGCGGTGAATCCAGACGTGACCGCGGCCACCAGAGCCACCGCGCCCGCGGTGCCGCCGCCCAAGACCATCACCCCTTGGAAACGACTCTTCAGCGCGTCGGCCACGGCCTGCAGGAAATCGCCGTCGGCATCACCCAGGTTGTGCGCAATGAGGGGAATGTCGTTGACGGTTTGAACGCGTCCGAGCAACTCGGCGGCGGCATTGGAGGCATTGCGGGCCACGGCCGTGCGGAGAGATTTTTCCAGCTCCTTTTGGTGAGTCAGCAGGGCATCGAGCTTCTTCTCCAGTTCGTGCAGCGGAGCGCCCACCTTGCTCGCGAGCGACTTGAGCAACGCCAGTTCGTCTCCCGCCCGCTTCCAGGCTTCGAGACCGGCCACCGCTTCGATCCGGCGAATTCCCGCGGCGATGGCGTTTTCACCCACGATGCGGAACAGCCCGATCTCACCGGTGGCCCGCGTGTGGGTACCACCGCATAGTTCCATCGAATAGCCGTCGAGTTGAGTGGTGTGACCACCGATCTGCACCACCCGAACCACCTCGCCGTATTTGTCGCCGAAGAATTGCATGACGTCCTTCCGACCCTTCACGTCGGCATAGGGGACTTCGCTCCAGCTCACGCCGGCATTCTCGAGGATGCGTTCGTTCACCAGCTTTTCGATGTCCGCAAGTTGCGGGGGAGTGAGCGGCGCGCTGTTGAAGTCGAAGGTCAGTTTGTCGGGACCGACGAAGGAACCCTTCTGCGAGGCTTCGCGGCTGGCCACCTCGTGCAGCGCCCAATGCAGCAGATGAGTGACGGTGTGATGGCGCTGGATGGCGGCACGACGAGGGGCATCGACCTGAACGGTGACATGCGCGCCGAGCGGCGGGGCATCACCACCTTCGATGAAGTGCAGCCAAGTGTGGCCGGACTTCTGGGTATTGGTGATGCGCCAAAGCTGACCAGAACCGGAGAGCTCACCGGTATCGCCCACCTGCCCGCCCATTTCGGCATAGCATACGGAGTTGTTGAGAACCACGACGGTCTTCTCCTTGAGTTGGACGACTTCCTGGACATCGGCACCGGTATGGGTGTGCTCGAAGCCGAGGAAGTGAGTGGGTGATTTGGTTTCAATCTGAGAGAGCTCGATGACGGCTTTTTTCTGGGCCGCACGGGCGCGGGCCTTTTGTTTCTCCATCAAGGCGTCGAAGCCGGCGACATCGACCGTCAGCCCCCGTTCGCGGGCCATCAGTTCCGTGAGGTCGAGGGGGAAGCCCTGTTCATCGTACAGCCGAAACGCAAACGCGCCGGAAATCTGCGGCGCCTCCGCCGCAGTGGATTGGGGAGCGCACGCCTCTGGCGTGTGCTGCGAGCCGTCTCGGCGAGCAGCCCGTCCCACTGACTCATCCCCGGGGATCGCCAAGGGCGACACGGGTTGGATGTTGGAAACGCTGCCGAGTCGGTCCTTTCCGACCTCCTCGCTCCAATCGGGGGTCCACAGCCACGGGTAGGGCTCGGTTATCGACACCACAGCGGAGTTCCAAGGATTACCACAGATGTACTGAAACTTCTCCTCAAGGTCGGCATCCGAACGGATCATCCGGTCAAACGACTCTTTTTCCCAAACGCTCCCGCTACTCCCTTCCTTCTTATTGATCGCGTGCGCAGTGAAGGATTTCACCGAATGCAACAGCTCGGTTAAAGACCAGAAGATAGGATTCCCGTCAGCATCCCGCTCCTTCACCTGCGGCTCGAAAAGCGCATGAACGTGGTCCGGCATCACACAGGCCGCAAACAACTGCCAGCGGCCCTGACGCTGGGTGAAGAGCAAGCTCTCGAGCACGATCGCGCGCGCCGGAGGTGAAAGAACCCGACGACCAACGGTGCTAAAGGTCACCATATACTTGGCCCAAGAGCGTTCGAAATGAGGCAGACGGCGTTTGGAATATTTCGACCCAACCGCCGGCTCAGTGCTCACGGGAAGATGGATGGGACGGGTTTCCGGCGGGACGCCGGAAACAGCACGCGAGACGCGTGCGCTCCCCAAACGCGCCACCTCTTCCTCAAACAGCGCGATTCCATTGTCCAACGTCCGGTTGAACGCTTCCTCCTCCCGCTTTAGCACTTCCTTTACGTGCGACTGCTTCGTGCGGATCTCAGGGAAAACATCCCCCAAGGAGCGCACGAGGACATCCACGAGCTTATAGAAGAAGGGTTCGTGGAACCCCAACGTCCGGCCGTACCGCACCGCCCGCCGCAGAATCCGGCGCAAGACGTAGTTGCGGTCGGTGTTGCCGGGTTGGATGCCATCGGCGACAGCGAAGCTCAACGTCCGGATATGATCGGCGATGACCCGAAAGGCGATGTCGATCTTTTCCTGCTCGACCTCTCCAGTACCACCGGCCTGGGGTAGTGTGGAGCCGTATTTCTTCCCGCTCAGCTTTTCGATCTCATCAAAGATCGGGCGGAAAATGTCGGTCTCGTAGTTGGAGATGGTGGATCCGAAATTGGCGAAGCCTTTCGTGCATTGCAGGATTGAGGTGACACGCTCGAAACCCATGCCGGTATCCACATGCTTCGCAGGCAGGGGCGAGAAGGTGCCGTCCGGGTTCGCGTTGAACTGGATGAACACCAGATTCCAGATCTCGATGCACTCCGAGCTGCCCTTGTTGACAAGCGCGCCGCGGGTGTCGCCATTTTGCGTGAGGTCCACGTGCAACTCGGAACACGGCCCGCACGGCCCAGTCTCCCCCATCATCCAGAAATTGTCCTTCTTATTGCCATTGACGATGTGGACCGCGGGATCGAGTCCGGCCGCGCGAAACTTGTCCGCCCAATAACCCCAGGCCTCCTCGTCGCGTTCACTCGGATCGCCCTGCGCGGGGTCCGGCTGGTAGATGGTGGCGTACAGCCGGTTGGCCGGGAACTTCCAGCGCTCCACCACCAATTCCCAGGCCCAATCAATCGCTTCCTTCTTGAAGTAGTCGCCGAAGGACCAGTTCCCCAGCATTTCGAAGAAGGTGTGGTGATAGGTATCGAGCCCCACATCATCCAGGTCGTTATGTTTGCCTCCGGCGCGGATACACTTCTGGGTGTCCGCCGCCCGGGTGTTGTGGCCGGGGATGGCCCCCGCCCACTGGGAGACATCGGCCCGGCGTTCGCCCAGGAAAATGGGGACGAACTGGTTCATGCCGGCGTTGGTGAACAGGAGGTTGGGGCTATCCGGAAGCAGGCTCGAGCTGGGCACGAGCGTATGCTGCTTCGACCGGAAGAAATCGAGGAACGACTGGCGGATCTGTGCAGAAGTCATGGTGGCAAACGTCCGCCGGACGGGGTTCGGGTCCTTCCTGGGGCCCAGCCCGACTGAAACTCCATACGGACTCATCCCCCACCCGCGGAGCGCGCAAATTAGGCGAACCGGCCGGAACCGCGCCAGGGGTTAGTTGGATGGGGTCCGACGGGGGACCGAAACGGCGATGGGACAGGGGGGAGACGAAAGCTCCAAGCTCCCGCGTTCCAAGCTCCCGCGTTCCGCTCGAACGATCCCTGGAAGCGAAGGCTGGGGCGCGGGCTTCGATGTTGGGACTTGGAGCTTTTTTGGGACTTGGAGCTTGGCTTTTGGAGCTTAAGGAAGGGGGCCGCTCTTTGGGCTCGGCCCGCAGCATCACGGGTGTAGCCTTCGCCCGTGATCGTCATTGTCATGGGGGTCTCTGGATCCGGAAAAAGCACGGTGGGAATTCAACTGGCGGAACGGCTGGGCTGGCCGTTCCACGACGGTGATTCATTCCATCCCCCGGCGAATGTCGCGAAGATGAAGTCGGGCACGCCGCTGACCGACGACGACCGGCGTCCCTGGCTGCTCGCCATCCAGGCCTTCATGCAAGCCGAGAATGCCGCAGGACGGAACGCGGTGATCGCCTGTTCGGCCCTCAAGGACCGTTACCGACGACTGCTGCTCGTGGGCGATCCGAAAGTGCGGTTTGCCCATTTGTACGGAGCGAAGGAGCTCATTGCCCAACGGCTTCAGGAACGGCAGGGACACTTCATGCCGGCCGCGCTGCTCGATAGCCAGTTCGCCGCCTTGGAATCACCACCTGATATCCCGACCTTCGACATCGCGGCTTCCCCCGAACAGTTGGTGGAAGACATCATTGGACGCCTGGGGCTCCCGCCGGCCTGAAGCAGGCCGGCGTTGGCGGGGATTGGGTTCTCTCATAGTCTGGCGGGGTGCAGGTTGAGTTGATCACCACTGGTTCCGAATTGCTGCTGGGCCACATCCTCAACACCCACGTGTACTGGCTAGGCCGGCGCCTGGCCGAAATGGATCTCCCGCTGTCGCGGCACATCACCGTTCCCGACACCTCCGAGGGAATCCAGGCGGCGGTGCGGGACTGCCTGACCCGGGCCGACCTGGTCATCACCACCGGCGGACTGGGGCCGACCCGGGACGACGTCACCCGCGACCGCATCGCCGAGTTGCTAGGCCG
This sequence comes from uncultured Verrucomicrobiota bacterium, assembly GCA_964474315.1. Taxonomy (GTDB): domain Bacteria; phylum Verrucomicrobiota; class Verrucomicrobiia; order Limisphaerales; family UBA9464; genus UBA9464. Next base: position 27,859 of record CAYYSX010000030.1, read on the forward strand.
GAAGTTGATTCACCAGCCGGAGATCGAGCGGGTCATCCGGCAGTTCTTCGCTTCACGCGGACGCCTCATGCCGGACCGAACCCGGGCCGAAGCCTTCATCCCGGAAGGCGCCACGGTGCTGCCCAATCTTCATGGAACCGCTCCCGGGCTGGCGTTCGACGTTTCACCCAATCCCTGGAGTGCGAGCGGGCGCCGCTCCTGCCTGGTGTTGCTGCCCGGGCCGCCCCGGGAGCTTCACCCCATGTTCGACGGAAGCGTCCGGGACTGGTTGAGCGACCGTTTGCCACGCGCCACCGCGTTCGTCAGCCAGACTTACAAGACGACGGGGCTAGGGGAATCGGCCATGGAAGAACGGCTGGAGAAACCACTGGAACACCTGCTGTCGCACGGGCTGGAAGTCGGGTACTGCGCCCGGGTGGGCGAGGTGGATATCCGGTTCACGGCCCAGGGGCCAGGGGCCGCGGAGCTCGTCCGGCGCGCGGGTGAGATTCTCCAAGCCGAGGCGGGCCAATTCGTCTTCGGCACCGGGGATGATTCGGTCGAGCTCTGCGTTCTCCGTGAACTTCGGGCCCGGGGATGGACCCTGGCGTTGGCGGAATCCTGCACCGGCGGGCATCTGGCCAACCGGTTGACCAATCTTCCCGGTGCCTCCGCGGTGCTGTTGGCGGGTTACGTCACCTATTCCAACGAGGCCAAGAAGCGCAGTCTCGGCGTGCCAGACGAGCTGCTTCGGCAATATGGGGCGGTCAGCGAAGCCGTAGCCCGGGCCATGGCGGAAGGCGCGCGGCAAGCCGCCGCCGCCGACTACGCCATCAGCACCACGGGAATCGCCGGACCCGACGGCGGAACACCGGAGAAACCGGTGGGGACGGTGTTTGTCGGCGTGGCCGGACCGACCGGAACGGAAGTGGTCCGACACCTCAATCGATTCGACCGGGAAACCTTCAAGTTCATCACCGCCCAGCAGGCCTTCGACCAATTACGCCGCCGGCTTTCCTCCGACCCGGCCCGCCCGCCCGCCGTCTGATTCTATCAAGCCCCGCCACCCTTGTCGGCTCCCACCGGAGCCGGTGCCTCCTCCGTCTTGGCCGGACGCGGTCCGCGGCGGGCGGCGGTGTCCTGATACATATTCTCATCCGGGGTTAGCGGGCGATGATAGTAGGAGGCGTAGTAGTAGCTGGTGTAGTAATAGTAGGGATTGTCGATGGGCACGCCGTTGATGACCAACCCCAGCAAGGGCGCCCCGCGTTGGTGAATCGTATTCAGCCCGATTTTGGCGAAGCGCATGGACGTACGACCCGCCCGCACCACGAACAAGAGGCCGTCAATGTAGGCCGCCACGGAAAAGGTGTCGTCGATGGCCGTCAACGGAGGGCAATCGAAGATGACGTAGTCGAACTCTTTGCGCAGGGCGGCAATCAGCTCCCGGGTCTTCGGTCCGATGAGCAATTCGCTGGGGTTGCTGGGCCGTTCGCCCGCCCGCATGAACCAGAGGTTCTTGATCGAGGTTTCATGGACTGCGTCTTTCCAGGGCAGACGTCCATCCAGGACTTCGGCCAATCCCCCTTCGAGGGGCTGCTCGAAATAGCCGTGGATGTTCCCCCGTCGGAGGTCGGCATCGATCAGCAACGTGCGATTCCCGGCGGCGGAGATGGTGAGAGCAAAGTTGGTGGTGAAGGTGGTCTTGCCATCACCGGGAACGGCCGAGGTCACCGCCAGGACCCGCTTGCTGGAACCGTCGGCGCTGAGCAAGAGGGCGGAACGGACCCCGCGCAGCGATTCGGCGAACATGGTGTGCGCCTTCATGCGGGTCAGCAGCAGGTAGCCCTCGGGATTGTGCTTCTTGTCCACTTCTGGCAACTGCCCCAGGACCGGCTCTTCCAGCTTGGCCTCGATGTCCTCCGGATTCTCGAGACGGTCATCCAGCTTGTGCAACAGAAACATCAGGGCGAGCGCCAGGCCGAACCCACTGCCCGCGCCAATCGCCACGATCTGGAGGCGCTTGGGGCCCACCGGACGGTTGTCGCCGATTCCCTGGGCGACGATCGTGAAGCGGTCCTCCTCCGCCCCCATCCGACCCATGGATTGCAAGTTGCGTTGGAGGATATCGAGGTTGGCCTTGACGGTATCCCGGTCCTCCTGCAGACGAATCAACTGGTTCCGGAGATCGCTTGTTTGGAGGACTTCATTCTTCAAATCCTCAATGAGGTTGCTCATCCCCGGGAGCTGGAGCCGGCGGGTTTCGAGGAAACTCTCCCGGCGTTCTTCGACCAACTGTAGCTCGAGCTTCAACTGTTCCCCGGCCCGGTCGAGTTGCCGATTGAGCTCGACCATATAGGGATGCAGAGGCTTTAGATCCTTTGATTTTCTGGCAATCTCCTGTCCGAGGTTGTGGATGGCCCCCCGCAATTCGGTGTACCGGGAGCCGGCAGAAATGCGGTTGAACACATTATCGCCTCCGAGACTATTGCCGAGATTCCGCGGAAGCGACGACGTCAGGGAGGTCAATGACGGGTCGGAATTGCTCCCACTCCCCTCCACGGTACCCGTCCCCAAGGCCCCGCTGGCCAGCGCCTCGGTCGTTGAGGATTCCGCCAGCTTGATTTCCGTTCGCAGCATTTCGTAGCGGGCTTGCTCCCGATCGAGACGCCCTTGGGCGGAAACGCCCGCGTCCTGCACGCTCATGATGCTTTCCTTTTTGCGGAAATCATCCAGGGCCCGTTCGGCCTGGTCCAGTCGGCTCTGGTAGCGCTGGATCTGCAGCTCGACCCTCGTTTCGGTGTTTCCCACCAGGGCTTTCCGCTCTTGCTTGTGATGTTCCATGAATTCCTGCACCCAAGCCGCGGCAAACTCCCTGGCGTACTCGAAATTGGTACTGGTGACGTTGAGGAGAAACGTATTGCCCCGACGCAGTTCCACGCGGGGAGTCGGCACCGCCATCCGGGTTTGGTTAAACTCCGGGTTCTCCTGCAGCCTCACAAACACTAGCTGGAGCAGACTAGGGTTCTGAATCTTCTGGATGGCTTGGTCCACGTTCAGGTCATCCAACCGGGCATCCGCCCGGCCCAGATCGATCCGCGGAGCAAAGGCCAGAATCGACTCCGACCGGTACATATCGGGCAGGCTGACCGCCAACCATACCGCGATGGCCAACCCCACGATGGTGAAGACCACCAGCAGCAACCACCGCTCGACCAGAAACTTGAGGTAACGCCGGACGCGGAGATAAATATTGATCCGGTCGATCAACGACGTGCCGTAGCCCGGGACCGGCGCGTTGTAGTTCGCGGGGGAATAGCCCATGGCGCTTAGAAATTGACGCTCTTCGGCCGAACCTCGATCCGATCTCCATCCTGGAGGATTTCATCGTTGGTCCGATCCCCTTCCCGGAGAATCTTGTCCACATTGATCTCCTTGATTTCGGTCTTGCCCGTCGCCGGATTCACTCGATGAAGCCGCACGCGGCGCAGGTTGGCAAACTGGGTCCGCGGCAGCCCGATGATGGCGTCGGAGATGCGCTTCACCTCGCCCTCCGGCAGCGCGACGGTGCCTTGCATCTCGCCATAAACCTGCACTCGCGGAAGTGAATCCGGCGAGGTCGTCCGGTTGGCCACCATGAACTCCATCCGCACCGTCGCATCATTGTAGTAGTCCGCGTCGAGCCGGGTTTTCACCTCCCGGCGAATGTCGGCCAACTTTTTGGAACGGACGTCCACTTTGACGTAGGTGGCACTGCCGATGCTGACCGGGAAAAGCGCCTCCCCGGCATCGCTGACCCGGACGGCGACTCCGACCTTCTCGGGCGCTGGATCTTGCTCAATGACAAATTGAAACACATCTCCCGGCTTGAATTCCCGGGTCTCGGCATCCAAGGCCGTCGTCGATAGGTATTCCCGGGTCGGCCGACCGGCCGTGCCTGGTGTAGGCGACAGGGTCTCATCCACCTGGGCGTGGACCCTGGCCACAGCCAGAACTCCGAGGATCAGGGGCATCAATCTCAGTATCGGTTTCATGGATTCAGAACTTGTAGGCGAAGGAAACGATAACGCTTTGAGTCAGGTAGTCGCCAAAAGGTTCATCCACACCGTTCACATTGACCGTCATGCCGTGGTCCAACTGTTTCAACGTCAGGCCGTAGGTGACTCCGACGCTCAACTTTTCGGTGATGTCGAAACCCGTGCCGAGAGAGAAAAAGTACTGCTGCCCCTTTTGTCCGTTGGGAACCGGAACCACCACGAACCCATCATCGGTAATGTACTCGAAATCGGGAGGTGGATTGCTGGGATCGAAAGGAATGGTGGCAAATCCCGGTCCGGATTGGTCGAAGTTCGTAAAGCGAAAGTTGGCGTTGAGCGCCAGGAGCGGGCTGGCCTGCCACGTCAAGTGGTAGCCGGCAAAGATCTGTTCGGTGTAGTTGCTGCCGTTGCCCGGGTTCACGCTCCGCCCCCCGGAAATCGAATGACGCACGTACTCGTTGATGGTGTGATTCACCCCCACGTTGAACGTGATGCCCGAGAAATTCGAGGTGTCTTGAATCTGTCCGTCCTGCTGGTAGTTCTGCTCGGTGTAGTTGACGAGTCCGTTGACGGAAATGAACTCCGTTGCCCGCCAACTGACCGTGGGGCCTACCCCCCATCCATAGCTGTTGTTCTGGATCCGGCCCTGGTTAAAGTTCGGTTGGCCGTCGGGACCCACAGTGGAGGCAAACTCCGCGGGAAGGTACCGCATCAGGTTGCCTTGGCTGGAAAGGCCCACCGTCCAGACCGGATTGATCTGGTGCTGAAGGCCGAGGCTGAAATTGTGAGTGTTGCGGTCGAATTGCTGGAAGCTGTCGTCTTGCAGACCGCGAAAAATGCTGAAGCTGTAGCCGCCCGAAACGGCAAGATCCTGGAACGCCGGCCAGGACGCCCCCATCCCCACCGTGTTGGAAATGCGGTTGAAGTCCATCAGGGAAGACGACCCGGTTCCGCTGATCGTCGGGTCTAACGTGGCCGTACTCGACGTGGCCACTCGATCGAACACCGAGAACCGGACCGGCCCCACGCCAAATTGGTAGTCCAGGTTGGAGGACGGAGCGAAGACCAACCGGTTCTGATTGCTGTTCAGGCTCCATTGGTACGAGAGACCGGCGCTGACCGCGAGCGTCGCCGTCTCCGAAATGTCATAGCGCATGCTGACACTGAGCGCCGGACCAATGGTGAAGTCGCTCTCCGTCCCGGTGGTGTTGTCGCTGTCCACCAGGTTGTAGTTGCTCTGGAAACGGAACATCAAGCCCGCCCGAAACCACATGAGGACCGGGCCCAGCTTGATGTTGTAGTTGCTCATTCCTCCCGACCGTACCGCCGTGAACACGTCATACTGCAGGCCCGTTGGGTCGATTTGAAACGGTCCATCCAACTCCGGGTCACGGGGGAGGGAAAACGGATTGACGGTGTTGAAGTAATCTTGCGCGGCGGCGGGCAGAAGCATCCCGGCCAGCCCCAGTCCGAGCCACCATCGGCCGCCTCGGATTACCCCATCGTTCTGCCTCCTTACCGGCCCAGCCGGAAGCCCTGAAGCACTGCTCGTGTTCATGATGCAAAAAATCTAAAACGACGATCCGGCGACGTACGGCCGCCAAAAATACGGCTGGCAGGCTACCGAGTTGGTCTTCCAAAACAAGCAGCAATCCCAACCTGGCTCCACTGTGGGCGCCTCTTGACACGGTCCTTACCGGCCGGAGCGCGGACGGCTCGCCCGCAGGACCACTCCAGGGGAAGCTCCAAGGTCCAAATCCCAAGCTCCAAAGAAGGGTGGACCTCCAAAATCCGGACGTGAATCGAG
>CAYYSX010000031.1:0-3620 GCA_964474315.1 uncultured Verrucomicrobiota bacterium
CCGCAAACCGTCAACTCAGCCCTTTCTCCCCCCTTTTCCTGTGGGATGGCTGTGACTCAATTACGGCCGAAGCGTTCGGCGCGAAGGGTTTCAATCCGCGCCCCGGGCTTACACCCGAGGCGACACGAACGGTGAGATCAAGACGAACGCCCCGGCATGTTTCAATCCGCGCCCCGGGCTTACACCCGAGGCGACATCCCGAGATGGAATATCGTCGGCTATGAGGTCGCTGTTTCAATCCGCGCCCCGGGCTTACACCCGAGGCGACGCCCTCGACGATGCGCTAGAGCAATCCGGTATCGTTTCAATCCGCGCCCCGGGCTTACACCCGAGGCGACCGAGGCGCAAACTCCAAGCTCTACGCCGCATGCTGTTTCAATCCGCGCCCCGGGCTTACACCCGAGGCGACTTCGCGCCAACGTGCCGGACTCCGAACGGAATCCGTTTCAATCCGCGCCCCGGGCTTACACCCGAGGCGACTCGCCGGCTCAACGGTCCCGCTTCTGGAGGGAGTGGTTTCAATCCGCGCCCCGGGCTTACACCCGAGGCGACTACACACCGTGGAATCACTCTGATGTAGTGGACGTTTCAATCCGCGCCCCGGGCTTACACCCGAGGCGACGGCTTTTAGCCTCATCCTCTCCGCCACACACGTGTTTCAATCCGCGCCCCGGGCTTACACCCGAGGCGACCAACAAGCTGGTGGCCTTAGGCTTCCGGCCATGGTTGTTTCAATCCGCGCCCCGGGCTTACACCCGAGGCGACCCGGCTCGTTAGGACGGCCGTCCTGTCCGCCTCGTTTCAATCCGCGCCCCGGGCTTACACCCGAGGCGACCGTGCAGTGATGCGCGCGCGAAATACTCACCGAGCCGTTTCAATCCGCGCCCCGGGCTTACACCCGAGGCGACAGCGCCTCGATTCCATTGCCCCCTCCCGACAGTGTTTCAATCCGCGCCCCGGGCTTACACCCGAGGCGACCTCCCGGAACGATGAGCGCGGCGGCACCTTGACCGGTTTCAATCCGCGCCCCGGGCTTACACCCGAGGCGACACCGTTGCCCCCAGGCGGCGTTGGGTGAGTAACAAGTTTCAATCCGCGCCCCGGGCTTACACCCGAGGCGACCGGCCCCCGCAGAGGAACTACTCTGCGAGCTGTGGTTTCAATCCGCGCCCCGGGCTTACACCCGAGGCGACTAGCTGACATCCGATGCCAAGCCGGACTTCCAGGCTGTTTCAATCCGCGCCCCGGGCTTACACCCGAGGCGACGTGACGGCGGGGGAGATGGAGACCCTCCTTCGTAGTTTCAATCCGCGCCCCGGGCTTACACCCGAGGCGACACGAACGTTGCACCCGCACCCGCTACGATAGCTTTGTTTCAATCCGCGCCCCGGGCTTACACCCGAGGCGACAACTCATGATGGATGAGGTCATGCGCATGACGCTGTTTCAATCCGCGCCCCGGGCTTACACCCGAGGCGACCCCGGCAGGCTGTTTCACAGCTCAATGAAGTGAAGTTTCAATCCGCGCCCCGGGCTTACACCCGAGGCGACACACAATCTCGACGGTGATCGTGTGGACCCGGGCGTTTCAATCCGCGCCCCGGGCTTACACCCGAGGCGACGTTAGCACGTTGCGCGCAATCGATGAGATCACGCAGTTTCAATCCGCGCCCCGGGCTTACACCCGAGGCGACCCGTCCACGCATGGTTCCATCGCATCATCACTGCGTTTCAATCCGCGCCCCGGGCTTACACCCGAGGCGACTGGGGATGAGTATCGCTCCTCACTCGCGTCTCTGGTTTCAATCCGCGCCCCGGGCTTACACCCGAGGCGACGACACCAATGTCAGGGGGTCGGAGGAGGAGGAGGAGAGTTTCAATCCGCGCCCCGGGCTTACACCCGAGGCGACTAAAGTGTTGGGTTTGGGGGAGTTACGTGGATTGTTTCAATCCGCGCCCCGGGCTTACACCCGAGGCGACACGTAACGTCCAATGACACGGCCATGCTTCGCGGCACGTTTCAATCCGCGCCCCGGGCTTACACCCGAGGCGACGCTATGGTCCGCCGAGTCCGTCGCACGGTCACCCGGTTTCAATCCGCGCCCCGGGCTTACACCCGAGGCGACCCGAACCCTATGTTAGGTCAGTGGTGTCCATACTGTTTCAATCCGCGCCCCGGGCTTACACCCGAGGCGACCCGGCCAGACTGAGTATGTCTCATGCATGACATAGTTTCAATCCGCGCCCCGGGCTTACACCCGAGGCGACAGCAGACCAATCGGTCTGCTGTGCCCTCCTCGAGGTTTCAATCCGCGCCCCGGGCTTACACCCGAGGCGACGCACCGGATCGCGGATTTTGGTCCGCGGGATTACGTTTCAATCCGCGCCCCGGGCTTACACCCGAGGCGACATACCGGCGATTGTCCGGTACATTCAACGCGTCGAGTTTCAATCCGCGCCCCGGGCTTACACCCGAGGCGACCACCAGACTCCAAACCCTATGTCAGGTCCATACTGTTTCAATCCGCGCCCCGGGCTTACACCCGAGGCGACCCGTCGGTGAGTCACGGCTAGGGATGTGATGGACGGTTTCAATCCGCGCCCCGGGCTTACACCCGAGGCGACCCCCATAGCAGTCGTGACGAGTAGAGATGGTGAGGGTTTCAATCCGCGCCCCGGGCTTACACCCGAGGCGACATTGGTGTCCGACGTTCGTGAACTACGAACGTCGGTTTCAATCCGCGCCCCGGGCTTACACCCGAGGCGACTATCGTCGCGTGTCCGGTACGTCCAATTTGGCGAGTTTCAATCCGCGCCCCGGGCTTACACCCGAGGCGACGTTCCACCGAATCATCACTGGTGTGGTAGAGAGGTTTCAATCCGCGCCCCGGGCTTACACCCGAGGCGACCTCAGCAGACCAATCGGTCTGTACCCGCGAGGAGGTTTCAATCCGCGCCCCGGGCTTACACCCGAGGCGACGCAAACTGAGCGTCAGACAGTGACACTCGAGGATGTTTCAATCCGCGCCCCGGGCTTACACCCGAGGCGACCGACCTAATGCGTCGGCCAGATGACCACCATGGAGTTTCAATCCGCGCCCCGGGCTTACACCCGAGGCGACATCATCCAGTGGGGCCGGCTCGATGCGTTCACCCGTTTCAATCCGCGCCCCGGGCTTACACCCGAGGCGACTATTCGTGGTCGAGCCGCCGGTGATGGTCATGAGTTTCAATCCGCGCCCCGGGCTTACACCCGAGGCGACTGCCGGCGTGCCAGGTCCAGTTCGTGGTTGGTACGTTTCAATCCGCGCCCCGGGCTTACACCCGAGGCGACCGCCGCCAGGCTGCGGTTCATCACGTCCACCAGCGTTTCAATCCGCGCCCCGGGCTTACACCCGAGGCGACGGAATGAGGACAAGTAAGGACAGGGGATGGTATGAGTTTCAATCCGCGCCCCGGGCTTACACCCGAGGCGACTGGGCCGGGGTGACAGACCGGTGGGCGAAGGTGGTTTCAATCCGCGCCCCGGGCTTACACCCGAGGCGACGTGACATGACCTGCCTGTGGTGGGTCCGGTGAGTACGTTTCAATCCGCGCCCCGGGCTTACACCCGAGGCGAC
>CAYYSX010000031.1:3720-32332 GCA_964474315.1 uncultured Verrucomicrobiota bacterium
CGTTTCAATCCGCGCCCCGGGCTTACACCCGAGGCGACCGCCGCCCTTCCAATCGGTTGAGCCGCAGGGGATTCATACCGCCTTGGCGCGAATCTGGCCAGTCCGAGAACCATCGGGCTCGCCAAGCTGCCGAGAGGTCCTTCAATCGGGACAATTCCCTCGGAATTTTGCAACTTCTCCCCATCCGCGAACCCCCGGCCATCCAGCCGGTACTCCAGGTTCGCGGACCGTCCTGGCCTTCCCCATCGGCCATCTGCCTCTGGGCTGGCCGAACCGCTGATTCATTCAGCCCCTTCACAAAATCAATGGTTCGCTCAAATCCAACGGCTTGCTCGTCCCGTGATGCTCAATTTTACCCCTGACCACCTCGTCCAGGAAATAAAAGCGTAGGGAGTCCTCCTCCACCTTGATCTCCTCCAGCAGACGTTGGCGCAGGCGCACCCATTCCTTGCTCCCTACTGCGCATTCGAAAACACTCTTTTGCACCCGAACTCCATAATCCTCGCAGGCCTGCGCCACCCGTCGCAGGCGTCGTCGTCCGGCCGTCTCCACGGTGGATACGTCGTAGGTTATCAGGACCAGCATGATGGAAAAAGGACGGGTTTCACTTGGGCACCAGAGGTACGTAATCAGTAAGATCCCCGCGCAAGTGTCGGGCTAGGATGCGAGCCTGAACAAAGGGCAGTTGCCCGGCCCGAAAATTCTGGTCGAGCAACGGGTGATTCAAGGTCTCCTGCTTCCGTTGTTGATAGGCGGAAATCACCCGCTTGCGACCCGACTCCGTGAATTCGACCGCGCCGCCCTCCCGCACCCGGAACTCTTCCGGACCAAGTTGTTGACGATTGATCAGCGTGATGGCCAGTCGGTCCGCTAGCCAGGGGCGAAATTCTTCCATCAGGTCCAAGGCCAGGGCGGGCCGGTTGGGACGCTCGGCGTGCAGAAAACCGACGAAGGGATCCAGTCCCACCGCCGTGAGCGCCGCAACACAGTCGTGGCGGACCAATGCGTAAAGGAAGCTGAGCAGGCAGTTGATGCGGTCCCGCGGAGGGCGGCGGCTGCGGGTGGTGAAGGTGAAGTCTTCACGCTGCTGTTTCAGCGCCAGGGAGAAGCGGGCGAAGTACCGGTTGGCCGCCATGCCCTCCGCGCCCCGAAGACCGTCCAACGCTGCTGGCCGCCCCAAGTCATCCACCGTGTAACGGCCCAGTTCTTCAATCTGCCGGGCGAGGGCGTCGGTGACCGCGGTGAGTTCCGCCTGGTCGGATGGCGAAGGCGTCTCCCGCGCCGCCCGGAGAAGGGAGTTCCGCGCATTCTGAAGTTTGCCGGCGATAATCGAGCGGGCGATGGCGGCACAGCGGGCGGGATCATCCGCCGCCCGAAACTGCGCGCGACGCAGAGTCACGCTGGTGTCGGCCACACCGGTCAGGCGGGCGTGCAGGCGTCCCCATTCATTGAGAAAATTGACGGCCACACCGTGCTCCCAACACAGGTCCAAGGCCGGTGGACTGAGAGTGATGAGACCGAAGGCGCAAACGGACTCGAGATGATGAATGGGAATGGAGAGCTTGCGCGAACCGATGGCGGTGTCACGACGGCGTTCCTCCGGCGGCAGATCGTCGGGATAGACCGGCACCTCCACCTGCAGCGTCAAGTGGTCCCGCGCCACATAGGTGCCGGGGGTGGTGAGATAAAGAGTGTTCTGCGCGATGTCGCCCATGGAAGGATCACACTTTGAAGAGCTGTCGGGTCAGCCGCGCCGCCCGGTCGCTCTCGCCCGTGGCCCGCGGAAGGCAGACTGCAAACAGAGAGCACTCGGTACACGCGGGTTTGAAGACGGCCGGGGGAACGCGGCCTGACTCGAATAGAGCGTGCAGTTCGGTGACGGCGGTCTCGGTGACGGCGCGTAACTGGGGAGTGAACTCCACTTCCCGACGGCGTTTGCTTTCGGCATGGAAAACGGCGCCGCGCGGGATGCTGATATGGAACATCTCTTCCAGACAAAGGGCTTGGGCGCAAAGTTGTGCGTCGTCATTGTCCCACTTCCGTCGTTTCCCCCGCTTGAACTCGACGGGAAACAGCAAACCGCCGGGATGCTGTTCGACGATGTCGCATTTGCCGCTGAGTCCGAATCGATCCGACCAGACGGGCAACGCGCGCAGCAGTGTCACGCCCTTGGCCACCTCGTAACCGGCGAAGTCGGCGTGCTCGTGGACGATGTCGCCGCGCGCCGTATGCTCATTGGCGGACCGCCAGCCCTCGACGACTTTCAAGGCAGCCCGGCGCGGGCAGTAGAGGAAATCGTTGAGGAGGGAGAGAGGGAGTGATTCGGTCACATTACGTTCCAGTTCATTTGACGATCCTGGCTTTCATCTAATCAATCGGGATGCCCTCGTCCCAGCCCTGCTCCATCGTCCGATGGAACTCCAGCTCGCTGATGGCGTCCACCAGTGTGGCATCCGGCGGAAGTTTCTCCGCCAATTCCCAAAGAGCTTCTTTGGTGCTCATGCGATTCGTTATTAACCGATTGGTCCAGCAAAAGCCAGTCCTTCGACCCTCTGCCGTCCAGGCGACCCGGCGCGAGCGCCAGACGATGTCGTTGAGGAGGATCAACGCGAGGGGTTCCGGATGGCCAGATGGCATGGCTCATAAGACGTCATGTCACACGGGGATGGCATTGGTTGTACGATTGTCTGCCCAACCGGTTTGTGCCAGTCTGCGGGCATGGAAATCACGATAACGAAACCGATCCAGGAGTTTATTGAGCAACAGTTGGCGAAGGGTTACCTGGATGCCAGCGAAGTGACGCGACAGGCATTTCTGCGTTGGATGGAGGAGGAGGATTTCGACGCGGAGCCGCCCTGGTTGCCGGAAAAGCTCGAGGCTGCGCGCCAAGGCAAGTTCCGTCCCTACGATCCCCGAACGTATGACGCGCTGCCCGCCTCCGCCGATGAAACTTCCCGTTCAATCACGTTATAGAAATTCGATGACTTCGATTTCGGTGGGCAGTCCGGCTTTGTCCACTTGAACCTCGTAGTCAGCGAACGACCGAGCGACAACGACGCTGGACTTGCGTCGAACGGCGACGCGTTCGAACAGCTTGTGCGCAGGGGCGTTACCGAGGGGGGACTGGTGTTTGAAGGCGATGAGCCTTTGCGGGGCCATGGTGCCGCGCGAAGCGGAGCGGTCGTGATCGAACATTTGGGTGAGCGACTGCCAAAATAACGCAAGATCGTCTTCGCTGAAACCGGTTTCGCGGGCGAGATGCGCGCTGATAAAGCCGTGGCAACGATAGAGGCCGTAGGGGATGAGGTTTTTGCGGCCCATCGTCTGGTTCGGACTGTCGGCTTCTTTGGCTTCGGTCACGGCCATGCGGGTGATGCTGAGATCGAGCGGTAAAATCGGGTCCAGCGAGCGGCTGAAGCTGAGCTGGACAGGGCCGCGCACCTGGCCGGCATTCGCACCAGTGGACATAACCGCGCCGAAGGTGCGGACATCGAAGAAGCGTTTGCACATTTCGGCCCGGGCCGCGCCAACTTGATCGCGGCTAGCCTTCTTTTTTTCGGACTTGGGATCCACCTCGTGGCCCAGCGCCTTGTGTGCCTCGGCGATGCGGTCGTTTAGCACACTGCCTTGCTGGACAAAGATGCCGTAACCAGGCGCTGCATTCTTGGCCAACAGGACGAAGTTGCGCACTTTGCGCTTGAGGCAGACGTCGGAGACGAGGCCGTGCATGTCCTGCGGATCAATGCGCGGGGAATTGGCGGCGTCGGGGTCGCCGTTGGGGTTGCCATCTTTGCAATCGAAGAGATAAACGAAGTCGTAACGGTGGTTCATAGAGTATTTTAGGTTTATTTTTAGAATTTGAATGGAGAATTGTCGTCTAGATCAAACAGCGATAGCTGCTTGATCGGCTTTGGCCTCAGCCTCTCTTCTCTCCATTGAGCGGCGTCGGTATTCGGCCTTCTGGTGGTAATAGCCGAGCGCGAAGCGGCCTTGGGCTTCAAGATCGAGCGTGGCGGGAAACTGGTCGCCCAGCGCGCAGGTGATCGCTTCGAAGTCCTTAGCCACATTGGCGGCCACGCCACCGTCAGCCTTGGCCAGATGGAACTGGGCGTTACGAAACAAGCGACCCATGACCAGCGCAGGAGTGACGCTGGCACTGGCGTAATAGCGTTCGACCACGCCGGCGTTGACGCCACCGAGGGCGAGATATTGAAGGCGGTCAAAGACTGCAAACAGACGCCCACACAGGTAAGCGGGGTCACGGGATTCAGGATTCAGGCATTCAGTCATGGTTTTAGTGGATGGTGAATGGTGCATGGTTGGGAGATTCGGAGAGCGAAGCAGGCACGCCTTGATGATGGCGAGGCGGGCGGGATGAAGCTTGTTGTCCTGATCGAGTTGCTGGCGACGGAGAGCCGCCGCGAGAGCCGCCTGCGAGAGAGGAACGGTGCGTCCACGTAACGCACCGTGAAGCAGTTGCGTGGGCAAGATGGGCGACAAATCTGCAAGATCGGCCCGCACCATGCCGTAGAGGATCGCCCCGAACTTGAAGTCACGTTTCACGCCGCAGCCGTCAGGTTCGGCAATCGCCAGGTCGGCGAACCAGTGGGCGATGTTGCGCTCAACCTCGGGTACGGTGCTTTCCAGCCATTCACGCACTATGATGCGGGCGCCGTTGCCAGACAAGCTGAGAGCGTAATAGGCGTTGGCGTCGAGGCCGATGTATTGCCTTCCTTCTTTCACCGACTTGAGCAACGCCGCAACGGCTTCAGAATCAGCGGTCGTGAGCAGGTCGAACGGGTCGTGTTCCATCGGTTGGCGGGTCCAATGCAGGTGAACAGTGTCGTTGAAGACGAGTCCCTGGCTGCGGCTCTTTTCAATGAGCGCGTTTAGAGCAGAACGGATTTTTAATTCCGCCGAGGGGGACAGCGCGGCGTTTTGCGCCTGCTCCAGCCCAAAGGAACAGAACGAATCTTTATCAAAACTGATCAGGTTCGTGCCGGTGGCGAGGCCGCCGGGAACACCCTTGATTTTTTCCGTCGTGTCGAGCGTTTCAGCAAGCTCACCGGTAGCGATGCAGACACGCCGCTCGCGCTTTTCGAGGGCATCAACCATGCCTTGACGGCGCTCTCGCCAGAACGTTTTCAACGCCGTTGAATCGAGAAGGTTGTTTCCCTCAACCGCGAAGGTCGCGTTTTCACTGGGCTTGGCCTTGGCTTGGGCCAACGCGACATGGAGTCTCGCCACTGCGGTCGGTTCGCGCAGAAAGGCAAGTACGGCATTGGGTAGGTCAGCTTCCTCCGGCTTTGCTCGGGCGGCCTGTTCCAGAAGCGATTGGAAATAGCCGTGTTGTGTGCGCCGCGCTTCGGCCTTGTCCGCTGCTTTGGGATCAAGAAACAGCGTTACCCGTTCCAATGTGTCACAAAGAAAGTGCGATTTGGTTCCTTGGTTCAACTCATTCGGCGAGGTGAATGGCCGGGACATCACCTTTGGGCGAGGTTTCTTGTCGTTCGGATTCTCAGCCAGGGGAATCGGATCACCGACAAGCTGTCCACTACGGTTTAGCGGGATGAGCCAGCGGACATTGACGGTTTCAAAATCCGCATCGCCGAGATTTTCGCGTTCGGCATAGGCGACTAGAGCTTGAAGCATCATTGGGCGCCTCCGAGTTGAGTTTTGACTTCATTCCAGTCTGGCACATGGACAACGCCGTCCTTGAGTGCGGCTTTGAAAAAGGTCACGCATGGTTGGGGTTTCTCGACCTTGCCGGGTGATTGGTCCCTAGAAACATCAAGATGAAACACATCATAGAGCATCAGGCCCAGATCGATGTCAGTATTGATGCCGGGAGTGACCCGCATGGCGGATTCGTCGGCCAGCTCAAAGTGTGCAGGGAATTCGCGGCAGCCGAAGCAGGGCTGCATGAAGCATTGCCCCTTGTTCACCCGTCGCTGGAACATGGCGAGGTATTTGACGGGTGTGTCGTCGCCAAAGTCCTCATCATTCGCCGGTTTCCGACGTGGCAGGCCGGCCAATGGCGTTAGATGGAGGCTGGCTTCGATGACGTATTCCACGTCGCGCAAGGCAAGCGTGTTGCGCTGGGTACGGTCTTCGTCAGCCAGCAGCGGCTCGGGTTTACGCGGCGAGAGACGGGATTTCACCTCGTTGCGTCGGAAGGCGAGGAAACGCACGGGTTTCTTCACTGCGATCTGCCGGATGCGCCACCGGAACTGGGGTTTGTAAAGGATGGCTTCGAGTAGGCCGCGCGCGGCGCTGGGTGTGATGACGGGATAGCTCACGCGTTCGACCTTCATTTCGGGCCGGGTGAAACACGCGAGGTCGCCCCAAACGTGGAGATGGATGGTCATAGTCGATGACGGATTTTTCGTTCAGTGCGCATGCGAAAATATGTCTGGTGGTGCTTGGCCATATGAAGCCGGGGGGAGGGTCATAAACTACAAATCTCCAAATCGAGGTGGCCCAGGCCGAGGTCGTCGTCGTAATCTGAATTCCAAATCCAAAAGTCCCAGTTCTCAGCGGGTTGGTAGATATAGCCTTTGGCCTGCGCGTCGAAAAACTCGCTCTGGTAGAGGTTCACGGAAAAACGCTGGGCTTCGCGGCACTCGGCGGCGGTCAGGTGTTTCTCACGGCAGAGCTTTTCGGCGAGCGTTTCACCAAGTCCCCACTTCACGAGGACGGCGCGGGTTTCCTCACCGATGAGGCGACACTCTTCGGCGGCTTTGGGGAAGTCGAGCGCCTCGCAGGCGGCGAACACCTTGTCCTCCTTCACCGATTGCGGGCCGAGCAGTCCGTAGAGTTCCCGAAAATAAGCGGCGTAAAACTCCGGTAAATGGAGGCGGTCGGCCGCGTCAGGATAGCGATTCAGAAACTCAACGGTCTTGAGGGTAGCGATGCGATAAGCACCGGGCGGCGTCTTGAGTTCCTCGGGTCGGAACACCCTCACGGGACGCGGTTCGGCGGACCTTCCTTCCCGGTTGCAGCGCCCGGCGGTCTGGATGATAGAATCCAGCGGGCCGAGAGCGCGGAACGCGATGGGAAAATCGACGTCCACTCCGGCCTCGATGAGTTGTGTGGAAACCAGCCGGCAGGACAACCCTTCACGAAGCCGCTCGCGGATCGTCTCCAGCTTTTTTCGGCGATGTTGCGGGCAAAGCCGGGAAGACAGGTGGTACAAACCATCGCTGAGGGGGTCGCGGAGAAGTTTGAAGAGATTCCGCGCCTCAGCGGTGGTGTTGACCACGCACAGGCTTTGGGCCTCGCCGGCCATTCGATCGGCAATCTCTTGCCATGTTATTTTGTGATCCAGTGTGGGCAGTTCGATACGGGTGCGTCGTAGCGCTTCGGCCAAGCCGGATTCATCCGAGGCTATCGGTGTGGGCTTCCAACCGTAAGGCAAGGCGGATTCGGCGGCGGAGAAAGCGGGCTGTGTCGCGGTCATAAAAACGGCGGTCACGCCGTAGTCGCGTGTCAGCAGCTTCACGGCGGAGAGCAGCGACGGCACGAGATCAGGTGGCAACGTCTGCACTTCATCGAAGAGCACCACCGAGCGCCCGATGTTGTGAAGCTTGCGGCAGTCGGACGGGAGATTGCTGAACAGGCTTTCAAAAAACCGGACACTGGTGGTAACGACGAGGGGCGAAGCCCAGTTTTCCGCGGCCAGACGAACGCGCCGAATCCGTTCATCCTCGGCATCCGTGCCTTTCTCCTCGGGACGTTCGCGTGGAGCAACAGCACTATGATGTTCAAGCACATAGTCCTGACCAAAGTCCGTCTCAAACAGCGTGCGATACACCTGCGCCGTCTGCTCAATGATGCTGGTGAACGGGATGACGACAATGATCCTGCGGAACCGGCTCGGATCACTTATGGCCAGCGACGCGTTGTGCTGAACGATGTGTTGCAGGGCGAACGCCAGTGAACTGAGTGTTTTGCCGCTGCCGGTCGGTGCGGTGAGCGTGAACAAACCGCATGGTTGTGCTGCCGCCGCCCGGCAATCGGCGAGCAGATTGCGACGACGCTGGTTTACCTCGCCGTCGCCGGACAATCCATTGAGGTGGCGAAGGAGGATCTCCAGCGCGTGCTCTGGCTGCAGGCTCGGAACCTCCCGATGTTTCGCCGCGTTCGGCGAGAAGTGTTTCTCCGTGTCGAGGAAGTCGGCATCCACCAGACAGGAGAAAAGCATCCGAGTTCGCAGCGCCTCGGCAAAAACGGTGTCGGTCTGCCGGTTCGGGAGGTTCGGTAGGTGCAGGCCATCTGCTTCGAACCGGCGCCGCAGTTCAGAGAGCGATTCCGCGCATCTACAGAAAGACTCCCGTTCCGTATCCGAGCGCATCTTAGCGATGGTCTGCTTCAAACCGGCTTCATCCCGGGCGGGCAGTCCGGTGTGGTGGCCGTCGATGGCGAATGAGGCATGGTGAGCGCGCAATTCAGCGGCTCGAGTTGTGCCCGCCGCCCAATGATTGATGCCGTGGATAGCTGGATTGCGGAGTCGTGCTTGAAACCGATCCGCGTATTTCCCCAAGTCATGCAGTAGTCCCGCCAGTTCTGCTTCGTCGGCCAGGCCCAGCGGCTCGGCGAATCGGCGGGCCAGGGTCGCCACGTTGCGCAAGTGGGTAGCGAGGATCTGCCACGGATCGCCCGTGTGGGCGAAGTAGGTGCTGGGTTCTTCAGTCATCGTTCGGGCTAGATTAAGGACAAGGTATGACAACCGTAGTCCAAGCAGCGAATAAAATTTGGGGTCGTTTCGGCGGGATCAATCGGGGTTGGCTGCCGGCACAATCGGGGGGGGGAGCTGCCGTAGGATTGGCAGGGGACTGGGCGAGAGCGCCACGGGTCGGTGGCGAGGTTGATCGCGAAGGGATCCGCGTGACTCTAGTTCCATTGTCCCGCCGGCTGCACCCGGACAGGCGCGGTCCCCGTGGCGAGGACATTGGAGGGGCCCCTTTTCTCCGCGCCTTGAAGATCCGAGAGGAGTCCTTGGGACCGCGGCATCCAAAAACCGCCAATATCCTCAAGGCCTCGGCGCGTCTGCATCAGGCGACGAGCGACTATGCCCGAACCGAAATGAGTTTCAGTCAAGCGGCGGATATTTTCCAGGGTGACCGGTTTTTATTGCCAGGTACTTACCCAACGATTGATACGGCAGAAGAGTTTTGTCGGCCAACCCAATGGCGTCCTGATCAGGGACTGAGTCCAAAGGATTGCTGACGCCGGGTTGAGTCCCGGGCAAGCTGAAGTCTTGAGCCATTCCGGCGCCAGCTCTCCTCCTCCTCCCGCCACGATCCCACGGGAACTGGCGCCCCTATATTGGTTCTCGGCCTGGAACGCGCTGTCCTTTCAGCCGGTGCTGGCCGGACCCATGATCCTATTCGCCAAGTCGCTCGGCGCCAGCGCCACGGTGTTGGGGATCCTGTCGGGTATGATGCCGCTGCTGGTCATTGCTCAGTTGCCGGCGGCCCGCTTCATCAACCGGGTCGGCTTCCGGCGCTTCGTCCTGAGTGGTTGGTCGGTTCGCGTGGGCATCATTTTCCTGATTGCGCTGGTGCCGTTGACTGGGGCGTTCCTCGATCCGGCGACCCGGCTGATTCTGCTGCTTAACTTGTTGCTCGCCTTCAACGTGTTCCGCGGCATCTCCAGCGCGGCGTGGCTTCCCTGGATCACCGAGCTGATTCCTGCCCCATTACGCGGACGTCATTTCGCGCGCGACCAATTCTGGATGAACGGGGCGAGCATGCTGGCCTTTGCTTTCTCCGGACTTCTGCTGGGGGCGGGCGGCGGACCGTGGCAATTCGCGGCCGTCTTCCTGTTCTCCGCGGTCACCGGCGCCATCAGCCTCCGCTTCCTGAAGCGCATTCCCGATGCTCCCCCGCCTCCCGAACCGGGCGGGGGGCAGGGCCCGGTGCCGTGGCGCGAGATCGCCAGCCACCCCCCCTTCCGTAAGTTGCTCGCGGTGAACGTTGGTTGGTCCGTGGCCTACGGCGGACTGACCACCTTTGTCGTGATCTTCCTTCGGACCGGTGCTGGGTTTCCTGAGAACCTTACCCTTTATCTCATGTCGGTGTCGTTTATCGGCGGCGTGGTTTCGCCCTGGCTGGCCGGACCGCGACTCGACCGGCTGGGCAGCAAACCCATGCTCGGCTTCACCATGGTTCTCGGCTTTCTGATCGGGGCGGGCTGGTGGTTGATCGCCGGGAAGATCGCGGAGCCTGAACCTTCGCTCACGGTGCCGCTGCTGATTCTCCTCGGACTGGTCAACGCCCTGTTCTCCGCCGCCAATAATCGGCTGGCCATGGAGATCGTGCCGGCCCTGGGTCGGAACCATTTCTTCGCCCTCTTCATGGTCGTCTGGCAGTTGACCCTGGGGCTTTCTCCGGTGTTGTGGGGATTGCTGTTGGACGCGATCGGAGCGTGGTCGGGAACTCTGTTCGGATTCGAATGGAATCGGTACAGCATCTATTTCGCGCTGGTGGCGGTTTCCTTTGTCGCCGCCTTTGCCCTCTGTCGTCGGTTGATGGAACCCCGCGCGGCCGAGGTCAGCCGCCTGATTCGTGAACTGATGTTTGAGGAACCGCGACGCTGGTGGACGTTTCTGGCCGGACGGTGAAGCCGAACTCCAAACTCCAAAAGCCAGGTTCCAAGTTCCAAAGAAATAACGATTACGGTCCTTGAGGGGAACAAGTCCACGTCGGCACAGCGTGCCAGGTCCTCAATGAATCAATTTCAGTCACGCTCTCCAGGTGACTTCCGTCGTCTTTCCGTCGTCGTCGGTGTTGCCGGCGATCGTCTGAAGGGTAAGGGACACGCCGTTCGAGTGGAATCGCGCCTCCACCCAGCCGACCGGATCCAGGTCACGGAAGTTGTAGCCCACCGCCGGCAGGTTGATCAGCTTCACGCCTTGGCGTTCCCCCAATTCCCACCGGTGCGAGTGTCCGTAAAAGATCGCCTTCACCTGGTGGTGCGGGCGGATGATCTCGAACAGGGCATTAACATCCAATAGGTCTCCATCGCCATCCGAGAGCGTATGATGAACCACCAGGACAGTGGGACGGGCATCGGCCGACGGCAGGTATTCCGACAGCCACTTCCGTTGATCGCGGCCGAGGAGACCGGCGACTTGGTTCACGTAGAGCAGCGAGTCGAGCTGGATGATCCGGACGGAGGGATGCTGGATGACCAGCACGTGTTTGCCGGCGACCTGCGGTCGGTCGGCCGGGTGATCCGGAAACGTTTTCAGGAAGTTCTCGCGGTCGTCATGATTGCCGAGCCCGATACAGACGGGCGTCTGAGCGGCGAGGGGCGCCAGCAGTTCGCGGAGCTGCTGGTAATCCTCGACTTTGCCTTCCAGCCGGGCCGCGTCGCCATTGATCAGCGCCAGGTCGGGCTTGGCGGCAACGACCTGGGAAACCACCGTGCGCGAATTTTCCCAGGGGTTGAAGCCACGGTACCCATTCACGCGATCCGCCGGAACGTGCGTGTCCGAAAGCAGCGCGACATGAAACTCGTCGCGGCGGGAGGCGCGCCGCGGAGTGGCGCAGCCCGCCACGACGAGCGCGACGCCGGCCAGGGCTGACTGACGGAAGAACGTTCTGCGGTCGGCCGGGAGTGAAAAGATGCTTGGCATGGAATCTCAGTGTTGCCGGTTCCCGGGCAGTCTTGCCCGGCAGGTAGCGGGTTCAAGCATGGAGTGCGGCGCTGGGCACCGCTTTGGGTGGGAGCGTGAAGGGACGTTGGGAGCGGTGGGGATGGTCGAGCATGTTCTCGCGTTCCATCCAAAGTGCCGCCCAGCGGCGCACTCCAAAGAGAACGGAGGGAACTTCTATCGGAGAATCCTGAATTCGGCCCGATCGTCGTTATGGTCCGCAACAGGCTTTCGGGGTTAGTCTTAGTTGAAGTAAATGCCCCAGCTAGTCCTATCGAAATCGCGAGGTGTAATTCTGCTCTCCCGCCGGCTCAACGCTCCGTCCTTCCATCCGACTTCCGAAAGTGACTCATCGGTGGAAACGCCGTCGGCAAAAAAAAGCGAGGCCGGGTTCTCCCCGACCTCGCTGTCCTCGTGCTTCGAGCAATCGGTTATTGCACGGCGCGATAGAACTTCCCGTTGGGGTCGGTCGGCTCAATGGTCAACGGACTGGTTCCCGGCAGGTCGGTCCAGGGACCGCCAAGCTGCCCGGCTTCCTGCAGCGTGCCCTCGAAAGTGACGGTCACGTTGGCGCCCGATCGATCGATACTGAGTGCGGGGGCGGTCGTCCCCCCCTCGGGGTCGATACTGACGCGGACGTCATCGATAGCCCAGAAGCCGCGATATTGTTCGGGGTCTCCTCCCGAGGATGTGAACTGGAACACCACGGCGCTTTTCCCAGCCGCCTCGGGCACGGGGATGTAATGGTGAGTGAAGTACGGCGCCTCACCCAGATCCATCAGCGCGCCCCGATAGGTGAAGATCTGGGTGAAGTTTTCCCCTCCGTCCACACTGACGAAGACTTCCGCATTGACCGGACCACCGTAGATCAACAGTTCCGAAACGAAGTCCAGATAGACATTTGTCGCCTGGCTTAAATCCAACACCGGCGTCTGCAGGTGGGCCACCTCGTCGAGCGAATCGCCTTCCTGGCGCAGGGCGTAGTTTCCATCCGCCAACATCGTGATCCAGCGACCGTCGGTGGCCCCGTTCGGATTGATCTGCGACAACTCCGGATACGCGTCAAAGCTGGCCGTGTCCCACTTCTGCATGGCCTCCGCCGGCAAGTCCGCTCCATCCACTGTCCGCCGCTTCTCCGCTTCGCGCAGCAGGTCGATGTGAATCGGAACCCCGCCGGCCAAGCGCCGCCAGTCCCCATTGGCATCCTTCAGTGGCTCATTGGACCATCCTTCGTCGGCCACCGAGATCGTCTTCCAGGTGGAGGGAATCCCGCTTTCGAATCCTTCCGAAAGCACCGTCTGGCTACCCACCGGCGGAGGACTGTTGTCCACCAGAATGTTGTCGGCGGCCAGGTACCACGCATCACCCGCTTCATGCAGCATAAAGCGAATCTTCACGTCCGCCTGATTGTTGGCCTCCGTGGGGAGTTTGAAATGCACCCGACCATAGACCCCGGTCCAGGTCTTGGTGGTCGAAGCACTTCCCAGCACCGGATACCCGTCCATGAAGGCCGCGCCGTCCAGTTCCTCGTTCCCCGCCAGGGCGCCCCGCTGCCAAGCCTGCCACGGACGCTGCGGCTCCGCCGTTACCCAGAACTGAGTCCATGTCTGACCGCCATCGACCGAACTCTCCAGCGCCCAGATGCATTCCCCGTTGTTGTTGTTTGCGATCGTCAGATCGGCATGAAACCAGGCCTCCGTACTCCCCACCGTGCTGAAGCTCGGCGTGATCGCCCAAAACTCGGAGCCCGATCCCACATCATCCGAGCCGCCGCCTGAGTCCGAATCCGAGAGCAGGAAGTTGCCGCTCGAGACCCAGCCCCGAACCCCCGGTGGATGGATCAACGGCAAGCCGGTGTCGGGATCACTGTTGCTCGAGCCCGGCGCCCTTCCGGCGGGAAAGTTTTCCGGATCGAAAGGCTCGGTCGCCACGCCGAAGTCGGTCCCGACTTCGAACGCAAACTCGTTCTTGTCGAAAACCCAGCCCTTTGCCACGTGTGCCTCCGTGTCTCCTCCTTCGAAGTCCTCGGTGAAGTACACCTGGGCCCCGGCGGTCAGGCAGAGCGTCATCGCTGCTGTCCCCAACCCATTGGTTAATCGCCTGGTTATGGTCATGTTTGATGTTTCCTGTCTTATTGTAGTGTGTTATCGATAGAAATTTGCTTTACAGGGTTCGCAGAAGAAAGAGAATTGGTTCGATCTTTCCCAACGATGCGCCTTCGTTTTCGCGGGCGTCAAGGTGGATTTGCGGCGCAGGCGAACTGCCTCCCGGCGACGGAAGGGATAAAGGGGAAGGGACAGGACTTCTATCGAAGGGCCCAAGGTTCGACCGAGGGAATGTGGTTGCCAGCAGTGGCGTAGGACGCCCGTGCTCCTCACGTTCCGTCTGCCAGTCGTAGGCCCCGTACTGCTGCCGAGGCTGGCGATTCCGCTTGGCGTCGTCCCGACGGCCCGGGGTTCCGTTGGTGGAGGGGGGTGGGGTTGCCGGTGGCCCTGCCGCCAACGGTCATCGGGGGCCGACCGGGGACCGGACATCTCGTCGAGCGTGTGCTCATCTCACGGACTCACAGCCATACCGCCGGAATCCGTGCGAAAAGGACCCGATTTAGGGGTAATTCTGATCAAAGGTTAGCCGTGACCATTTTCACGACCGTTTTTCGATTCTCCAATCGCTGAAAAATGAGCATTCTGAGTTGATTTCTGTGGTGTGGCTGGATCACGGATTCCTCAAATCATCGATATGTCTTAGGATCTGTCTCTTATTTCAACACCAAGGACGCGCTTGCCCTTCGGCGTGCCGATCGTCAAAATACCTGTTCCATTGACCATGAATCCCAAGCTGTACGCCGTGCTGTCCGAATCCTTCCCTCGGTCCCGCCCTACCGCGCGATGCCGGTTTTCCACCCTGCTTGGACTGCTGCTGGCAGCGGCCTTCTCTACGGGTTCTGACGCGATTGCGCAGACCGCCCCAACCCCCACTTTGTTCACCCCCGCCGAAGCCGGCCATGGAGACGATTGCCGGCCCGACGGCATTCCCGAAAGCTGGGGCGCTTATTCGATCGCCAAAATCGCACACTATGAACAAGCTTCCGCCGCGGATCCCGTGGCGGCGTCGGCGACCCCCTTCGTCTTTGGAGCCTTCGTTCAGAACCGGCAAGGTCGCACCGATATCGAGGCCGGTTCCGTGACCTTGCCCGACACGACGACCCGGCCGATGGCGATGGTCGCCGGCGTGCTAAGCTATCGCGAAACACCCGACACCGAAGCCGCTCTCGAAGCCGCCTTTCCTTCCGGCACCTATCGCCTCTCGTTCGGTCCGACCGGACGGCGCGCCACCGTCATCCCCATGAGCATGCCTGCCGGCCATCCGCAGGTTCCGAAAATTGCTAATTTTGCCGAGGCGCAAACCATCAATGGCGCCCAGGACTTCACACTTCGTTGGAACACCTTCTCGGGAGTGGACCCAGGCGACTCCCTCTCTCTCGTCCTTACCGACGAGGCGACCCACCAGGTTGTCTTCCAGGCTCCGGACGCGTGCGTGCCGCGTGACCTCCCGGTGACCGCGACGTCCATCGTGATCCCGGCCGGGCTGCTGGCGAACAACAAGACCTATCGCGGGACTCTCGCGTTTCAACGCATTTTTTATTCGTCCACGAACACCGTGCCGGAAATGTCCGGCGTCGGGATGGTGAGTCGAAGCACGGGTTTCACTCTTAAGACTGGCGGAGGTGGCCCGGTGGATCCGGCTCGGTTTACTGGTTACCGCCTGCTGCCCAACGGCCATCCGCAGATGATTCTCACGGGCATGGCGGCGCACTCCTATATCCTCCAGCGTAGCGATGGTATCGGTGTTCCCATCTGGGACCAGGCCGGCACCGTTACCCTGGACGGCACGGGCCAAGCCACTTTCGAAGACACTCAGCCGGGTCAGGCCTTTCCGCTGTTCTATCGAGCAGTAGCTAACTGAGGTCCAGCCCGCCGGGACGAATTTCGACAGAACAAGCAGGGACAGGCTCTTACGGGGCAGGGCTTTCGTCGATGGCGAGTGGTGTCTCGGGGACGTTCGTCAGCCTTAGCGCCGTGGTTCTTGAAACCAGAGAAAGGTCTAATCTGACCGCGGTCAGGGGCCAGGCGGCAGTTCTCAAAGTTCAAAGCCGAAGGCGGCCTGGCTCAACTCCGCCAGCGAGGACGACACGCAGGCCCGATTGTACCTGGCGATCCCCCGCGGCCGCCGCTCGGTAGCCGCACCAGCGGTAGTCTTTGAGGTCAAAATGGTTGGAGAGGATGCAGTCGGTGGGGACGCGCGAAAGCACCAGACCGGTGATGCGCAGGGGATTCAACAAGTGAAGGTAACGCCCGTTCGGCCGGAGGACCTTTTCAAGTTGTCCCTTCCCGGGCTTCCCCAGAACGCGAGGAACAGCGCTTCGACCCCTCTCGCAACCGCAGACGAATCGGAGAGGTAGTGGTCTCGGTGGTGTCGATTGTCGCCTTGCTTTTGCTGAGCGACGGATGCCGAATGCAAAAAACCTATGAAAACTACTGAGAAGCCGCTTCCCCGGCGGTTGGTTTGGAGAACCCTGGCATGGAACTTGGTGCTGGCGGTCTTGATGTTGTCGCCGTCCATGCGGCTGCGAGCCGATGGTTGGACGGAATGGTGCGACTGGCAGAGCTCCTCGTTCGATCTGGATGGTAACGGCGTGTTCGACTTCTCGTCCTTCAGTTCAGTGTGCTCGTACTTTGATACGGAGACCGGCAGCCACATATCCTATGGAAGTGGCTCGCAAATATCGCCCGGGGCGGGCGCGTGGCGTTCCGCCCAGAATGGATTGCTTCCGTACGGTCAGCTTTTGAATTCAATCAACCCGCCATCGTTGGTCGGGCTCAACAGCCTTGGCGAAGCCATGGCCGTGGGCTTGGCAGGGTTAGCTACGCTTCAAATCAACGACGGCACTCGCTTCGGATGGATCCGTTCCGTTCCGTGGGATGGTTTCCGCCGCGATATTGAAATTGAGTTCGCCGTAGGCACCAACGAGCCCATCGAAATTGGCGCTCCGGCCTTCCCAAGGTGGTCGCCCCGGATTGATGGAAGCGGGTACCCACTTCCTCCGCCTTCCCCTGCGGACCTCCAGCAAGGTATCCTACGGCAATTTGGCTACGGTTTGCTCAGCTTCAATCGCGGTGTCGAAGCGATTACGTTGGATCCGAGCGGCACGATTTGGGGTGTGGGAACCGACGGGCCACTCGACAGTGCGCAAGGGCGGTACACAAACGTACTCTTCAGCGTGCGCGAGAATGGCGGCGATTTTCGCGTCGCCACGGTGCTAAATAACAGCGCCACCTTGTTCGACTACGAGGTGTCCATCAGTCCCGCCGGATATGTATTCGTGAATTCGATCGACGGCCCTGCGTCGATCTTTCGTTACCATCCGGCCGACGGCGGATTGATCACCCTACCACGGGGAAATCTCTCGTTGCGGATCACCTCCAAGCTTCGGCGTCTGAGCGACGACCGGCTCTATGCAACCACGGCCCGGGGATTTTACCGGATGGAAGGCGACGGCTCTGGTGCCGAGTGGTTGTCACTCGCCGAAACGGGGTTAACCAACTTCAATCGTGGCGTGGTGCCATCCCCTGACGGATGGCTGTACATTCTGGGGCAATCTGGCGGCATTGGCGGATGGGGGGGAATCGTCCGCTGCCGAATGGATGGGACCGACGCCACTCGCTGGTTCGAGTTCGGCCCCGCGGACTTCCGGCAAGAAAAGTCGGCGCTCCTCTTGGCCAGCGATGGGTACCTCTATGGAACGGTTGCCGGCGAGTCTGGAGCGATGTTTCGCATCTCCGCCACCGGTGAACTCGAGTCGTTGGGAGTAATGCCGTATTACAGCTATTGTGAGCCGAATCGATTCTACGGCGGCTCGTCTTGCTATAGCCTCGGCCCGCTCCGCGGCTTCATCAGTGGAGTGGTCGAAGCTGAGGACGGCTTTCTCTACGGCCTGCTCGGGGAGCGTTGGCCCGAGCAGTTACCGGACGCGGTGTTCCGCATCCGCCCAGACGCGGTGCAGAATTCCTGGGACCAGTGGCGCGGAGAAGTACTCAGTCAAAACGCGTTGCTCAACCGACATGAGTTTCGGCAGCCTGAAGCCTTCTGGGAACAGTCGCCATCGGGCGTACTCTTCGCCGCGACACGAGCGGGGATTGTTTCGTTCCAGCCGGGAGCGCACGGCGTTCGCCCCGTTCGCTTGTTTGGGCCAACCGGCAGTGACGGGAAGAATCCCGTGGGGCCCCTGTTGCGCATCGACGAGGCCACGTTAGTCGGAGTTGCGGAAGGCGGTGGCGTCGTGGACGAAGGGGTCATCTACACCGTTCGTGAGGACGGTGGGGCCGGCTCCGTGCTCCATTCCTTCACGGGCAGTGAGGATGACGTGATGAAGCCGTCGGGTTTCCTGGTGCGGGGAGACGATGGTTGGATCTACGGGACGAGCCAGCAGGGTGAGCGTTACGATTTTAGTCCGAAACTATTTCGTGTTCATGCGGCCTCAGGCGCTTTTCAAGTACTGGCGACCCTCCCAGGAAAGTTCGCAGGGAATCAGCAACCGCGGTGTGGCCTGATGCGGGCTCGTGACGGATTTTTTTACGGGACAACTCCACGGGGTGGAGTCGCCAATTTGGGGACGCTGTTTCGCTTCGACCCAAGCAGCGGGCAGGTCGCGGTCATCCACGAGTTTGGCCTCACCGAAGATGACCGTTGGCAGCCTTGGCCCGAACTCTTGGAGAGCACCGACGGCTTTCTGTATGGATTAGTGAGCGGTGGTTCGATCGATCAAATCGACGCGGACGGGCTGTTCCGAGTGAGTTTAGACGGCGCCGGCTACCGATTGCTGAGCCGCCTCAGTCGCGAAACGGGAGCCCTGCGAATCACCGGAGGACTGACCGAAGCGGCCGACGGTCGCCTCTACGCCGTTCGAGGATTGGCCGGGGCGCCGACGACCAACGACGCCGTCATTGGGCAAATCATCCGATTCGAGAAACCGTCAGCCGCGAACGAGCCAGCGCCGACAGAAATTGTTTTTCAAAATGCCACCGATGCCGAGCCCCTGCTGAGTCCTGTTGGGCGTTTGGTCGAGAGACCCGATGGAATGTTGCTGGGCCTTGGCAACACGTGGAAAACGGTGGTGTACCAGCTCCATCCCTACACCGGACAGATCAGGCGGCTGGCCAGCAGCGGATTGGGGAGTTTGGCCGCCGAGTTCGGACAGTCGGCGAGATTCTCCAGCCCCGTGCTTCTTTCCGATGGCGCCGTTGTCGTTGGTTTCACGGCGGGCTACAGTGGTGGGCGAATAAGACGCGTCAACCTGGGGCACCCCACTCCTCAAGCACTCTCGCCGGCGAGCCTGACCAACCAGTACGGAGACACCGTGCAGGTGTACTTCCCCCCGATACTCTTTTCGGACGCCGTCCCGCCCTTCAATGTCACGGGTTTACCCGCGGAACTCCACTCGCCATCGGCGGTTCATGGGTACTTGTCTGGCTTTGGGCTCAGAGTTGGCACCCATCGAATGGAGGTATCCGCCAATGATGGATATTGGCCTCCCGAATGGGTCACCAACACGATTACCTTGATGGTAACCCCTCGCCCATTGACGGTAAACGGCCAAGAAAAGACCGTTGCGGTCGGCTCCACCAATCTAAGTGTCACGGGCCGCGTGACGGGTCGATGGGAACTTGACGATATCGCGGTGACTTGGACCACCGCCGCGACGCCGGAAAGTCCCGCCGGTGACTACTTAATCGAACCGGTGTTCCGCGATCCAGAAAGCCGTCTGGGCAACTACGTCGTGACCACCAACCACGCTTACTTGCATATCGTGGAGCCGCGCGCGACCGCCTCGGCGACCGTCCAAGGAGTGCGGCTAAGTTTCCCTGCCATTCCCGGGGTCCGCTACGAGGTCGAAAGATCAGACCGTCTCGACTCCGAGAATTGGCAGCGGATCGAAACGGTTATCATATCATCGACGAGTCCTGCGGTACGCGTCTATGAGCTTCCGGAAGATCATTCGAGCCTGTTTCTGCGCATCAGACCATTGCTTTAGAGGGAACGAGCAGGGACAGGATCTCTATCGGAGGGCAACCGAGTTCCGGGGCGAGAGATTGGGGGAGTAGGGACAGGGCAGAATGGCGCTTGGTTAAGTAGTAAAACTCACAGCATCAACAGATTACAAATTATGGCAATTCCCAGTTCCGGAGACGGAAATCCCACGTTCCCCTTGGAAACATGAGTGTTTTCCACAGTTCGTTGCACTCGCCTCCAAATCGCCCGCAGACTAAGAACTCTGGGATTATCGTTAAACACGGCATTTTTGCTTCGATTTTCTTAACTGAGCGCCATTCGGGACTGGGCATTTGTCGCCGGGGGGGCGGCTGAAGTCCCTGCCAAATTGGCCCGACCCCTCTCCGCCGAGGAGGCGCGACAGATGCTCTGTCCCCAACACCCAGCTTCTCGGACGGTTCGGGCGCGAACCGGGAGTTTGAAGCTTCTTTGGTGCTTGGAGCTTGGGGTTTGGAGCTTCCCGCCGGCGTGGGGGCTAGGAACAGAGCATCTGCCGGACGGGACCAATAGGGGACCTTTACCTTCACGGCGGCCTCACCCAGCCGAGGCCATGCTCCGCGAGCCGATCTTGCAGGGCGGGCAGATCCCAGAGATTCACGGCCCGGCGGGAGGAGCTGTCCACCAGCAGGCGGCCATCCGGGCGGGAGACCAAACCCCAGGCTCCCGTGGTGTCGAAGCCGATGAGCGTTAGCAACGCCGTGTCGTCGGCCGCGCCGCGTAGGTGAAGGTGGCCGGAAGAGGCATTGAAGAACATCAAGCGGCCGTCGGGAGAAAAGCCCGCGGCGTCCAGCCGGGGCGCGTCGGGTCCGCCGCCGTCGCGGAAGAGCTGGCGCTCCCACTCGCCCACGGTCCAGACGCCATAGCCCGCGGGCGAGTGGGCCAGCAATCGTGTGCCGTCGGGGTTAAGAAAAAAATGGTGGCCGCCGGTCGGCAGCCGCATCGCGTGGCGGCGTTGTGCCACGTCATAAACCTCCACGCCGTCGGTGGTATGATAATAACCCGTGACGAGCCATCGCCCGTCGCCGGTGAAGTCGAGGTAATGCACGGGGCGTTCGGGTCCGGCGAGGGGGACGATTTCACCTGGCCGATCCAGCGCCGCGAGCACCAGGCCATTGTCTCCGCCGAAGGCGAGCGTGTGGCCATCCGGCGCGAGGGCGACACGGTTCAGCAGGCGCAATTCCGGTGGGAGAAGCCATTCCGGATTGCCGAAGGCCGGAGCGGTGTCCGGATCGCCTGGCACGAGAGGCCAACGCTGCGCGCCTTTGAAACCACTGGTCAGCAACGCCGTGTCCCCGGGCAGAAAGGCCGCCGGCATGATTTTGGATTCGGTGTGCTGTCCTTGCATGAGCCGTGCCTGTGCCGGGTTCCACAGCAGCAGGCCGTGCGGATGGCCGGTGGCCAGCCAGCGGCCGTCGCGGCTGAAGCGACTGCCTGACGCCTCGATGCCGAAGGCTGCCGGCGGCACGAGCCGCCGCAAACCCACCGGCCAGTCCACCGGCCGCACGCCGAAGCCAATCCGTTCGCGGGCGAAGGCGAGGCGCTGACCGTCGTGGCTGAGCTGACGCGGAAAACCGTCACGGGCGGTCAGCACGGGCTTCCGAGTGACGATATCCCAGAAGACCGTGCCGTCGGCCCAACCGCCCGTGATCAGCAAGTCGCCGTCCGGGCTGAAAGCGGTCCAGGTGATGCGCGGTTCTTCCGCGGGGAAAGAGACCGCGGGTTGGCCCGGCTCCTTGAGCTGCAATTCGTGCGTCAGCGCGCCCACGGCCAGCCACGGCTCATGAGGGTGCCAGGCCAGCACGTTCACCGTGTCCAGTGCTTCGTAGGCGTCGCGGCGCACCCCGTCCTCCCAAAGTTCGACCTGCTGGCCGCGGGCCACGGCGAGCCAGCGTCCCCGCGGATGAAGCAGCACGGCATCGGCGCGCTCGGTGGCCGGGACCGGCGCCGGCAATTCGCGGCCATCAGCCAGCGCAAAGCGGCGCACCGGCCGGCCGCGACAGCCCACGAGGCACTCCGTGCCGTCCGCGGTGAAGTCGAAGGCCGGCAGTCCGGCGAGGCCGCCGCGATCTCCGGGGTCTCCGGGGTCCTCGTCCGCGACGGCGGGAACGTCCACGACCAGCCGGCCGGCGCGCCAGTCCCAGACCCGCACCGCGCCATCCTCGAAATGCACGCCGAGGTGGCAGTCGTCCGGGCTGAACTTGAGGAACAGCGTGTGCCCGCGACCCGGCGGCAGTTCGACCACGACGGCGTGGTCCACCGCGGAAAGCACCGCCACCCGTCCGGAGGCGCTGAAGGGGGCGTAGAACTCGAGTCCGCCCGTGAACGCCAACGGCCAGTGGCCGTAACGCGTCTCGTGGAACCACTCGGCCGGTCCGAGGTCGGGCCGAAGCAGCGCGGCGGCGGCCTCGGTGCGCAGATCGACCGAGGGTCGCCAGCGCGCGGCCTCGGCGACGACCTCGAGCGTGCGCCGACGCTGGCCCGGTTCGCCGCTCGTACGGAAGTAGCGAGCCTCGATCAATTGGGATCTCCAGAGCTGCTCTTGCTTGTCGTGCGTGGCGGCCTGTGCGCGGAGGTTGGCGGCCACCGCCCGACGCCACTGCCAGGTGATGCCGCTCACGCCGGCCAGGGCCATTGCCCCTGCCGCGGCCAGCGCCGCGGCCAGCGCCGGCCGGCGACGTGCCCAACGCCCGACGCGCCCCAGCGGTCCAGCCGGCCGCGCCAGCGTGGGGCGGCCTTCGAGGAAACGCCGCAGATCCTCCGCCAGCGCGCCGGCGGAGGGGTAGCGTTGGCCGGGTTCCTTGTGCAGGCAGCGCAGGCACACGGCCGCCAGGTCCGACGGCACGGCCGGGTTCAAAAGGCGGGGCGACAGCGGCTCCTCATGCAGCACCTGCGCCAGCGCCTCCGCCGCGCCCGCGGCCACGAAGGGCGCGCGGCCGGTCAGCAGGTGGAACAGCAGCGCGCCCAGCCCGTACACGTCAGCCGCCGGCCCCGCGCCGGCGGCGCCACGGGCCTGCTCGGGCGCCAGATAGCCGGGCGTGCCCAGCACCTGCCCGGTGAGCGTGAGCGAGCTGTCCGTATCCAGTGGCCGGGCCAGTCCGAAGTCCGTGAGCCGCGGCGCGCCGGCAGCGTCCAACAACACGTTGGAAGGCTTGAGATCCCGGTGCAGCACGCCGCGGGCGTGGGCGTGTTGCACGGCGTCGGCCAGTTGCGCAGCAATCTCCGCCGCCCGACGTGAGGGCAGGGGGCCATCGCGCGTCACGTCGGCTAAATTGCGACCGGCCACCCGTTCCATGACGAGGAACGGCTGGCCGTCGGCCGTGCCCACCTCGTAAATGGCGACGATGTGCGGGTGGTTCAGGCGTGCGGCGCTGGCCGCCTCGGCTTGGAAACGACGGCGCTCCGGCTCCCCCGCAAACGCGGCGTCGCGCAGGAGCTTTACGGCCACGTCGCGGTCGAGGCCGGGCTGACGGGCGCGGAACACGACGCCCATGCCGCCGCGGCCGAGTTCTTCGAGCAGTTCGTAACCGCCCAGCCACCGGCCCGGTGGTGCGTCCGCCGTGGCGGCTTCCTCGCCGGGGTCCGGCGCCAGCCAGCACGCGGCGAGGCAGGCGGGGCACAGCCCGTGGGCAAGCGCATCCCGCGGGTTGCCGCAGCGCGGACACCGATCCAGGGCGGAAGGGTTCATAGCTCCCGGTAGGTGCCGGCCTTCAGCGCGCGGTGAACGCGAGGAGCAGTTCGCGCACCTCCGCCGCTACGTCGCAGTCCGGTCCCAGCGTGGACGCAACCTCGGCCTTGAACAGCTCGCGCAGACGGCGGCGCAGGCGGACGACCTTGGTCGCCACATAGCCGGCGGTGATGCCCAGCTCGCGGGCGGGCGCGGCGCAGTCGCCATCCGCGGCGCCGTCGAGCAGCGGCGCCAGCAGCGCAAATTCGCGGGCCAGGCCCCGCGCGGTCATCTCGGCTTCGAGCCGGTCCAGGGCGAGCGCCAGCGTCGTGCGCGCCCACGCCAGGTCGCACGCCTGGTCCGGGGTCAACGCCCGGCCGTCCGGGCCGTAGAGGCGCTCGGCTTCCGGCCCCTCGATGACGATGGTTTCCGCGCCGCCGCCGCGCTTGTCCGCGTCCTGTTTCTCCTGCTCGTGCAGCAGGTGATGGCGCAGCCCGGCGCGGAGATAATCGCGGAAGCGGCCCTTCTCCGGCCCGATGTGGTCCAGGTCGCCGCGGGCGAGAAGCCGGGCGAGGAAACCCTGCACGATGTCCCGCGCGTCGTCGGGCGAATGACCCTCGCGGCGCAGCAGCGCGTAGAGCGGCGGCCAGTAGGCGCGGCAGAGATCGTTGAGCGCGCGGTCCGCCTCCGGGGTGCCGCCGGCCCGCGCGGCCAGCAACTGTCCCCACGAGGTGGTGACAAAGCCGCCGACGGGCGGGACGGTGGGGCTGATGGACGGCATGAAAAATTCCTGTGCTGAGGCGAGCATTTTCCCGGCAGGAACGATAGCTAATGGACAAGCCCTCTGCTTGCGAAAAGCGTGGAGAATATTTTGCTTGGAAGCCATTGGATTCAGAACCACTCACTGGAGTGTGGTGCTGACGGCGTGTGACGCCGCCGCACCGCAAAAGGAAGCCGCGCTGGAGCAACTCTGCCGTCATCGGTAGAGAGTGTTCGTTTCCCTGAGCCATGTCTGACGCGCGCCAATGCCCGAACTGTGGGGTGGTCATGCCGATGGGCTCGCCCGGCGGTCACTGTCCTTCCTGCTTGCTGCGGATTGGCCTGGCCTTGGCCGGCGGCGGATTGACTCCCGGACTGAACGATCCGTTGCCACCAAGCGACGCACCTTTCACTCCTCCCTCCTCAACCAGAATCCACTATATCGGCGACTACGAGTTGATAGAGGAAATGGGCCGCGGCGGCATGGGCGTCGTTTATCGGGCGCGTCAGCTCAGTCTCAATCGGCTCATCGCACTCAAGCTGCTGCGCACCGGCGAGTTCGCCGACGAAAAGGAAATCGCCCGCTTCCGCGCCGAGGCCGAGGCGGCGGCCGAGGCGGCGGCCGATCTCGACCATCCGAACATCGTTCCGATCTACGACGTCGGTGAACATGAGGGGCGCCACTATTTCAGCATGAAGCTGATTGAAGGGGGAAGCTTGGCCGCTGCGCCGCGGAGCGCCGCCGACTCCCGGGAGTCGGCCGCCTGGAATCGAGAGATCGCGGCGAGGATGGCGCTCATTGCCCGGGCCGTTCACTACGCCCATCAGCGCGGCCTTGTTCAGCCCGGATGATCGCTGGATCGCCGTGCGCCTGGCCGATGGCGATCTGCGCGTCTGGGACTGGCGGTCCCGCCGCCTGCTGGCGCGAAGCCATTGCGGTGACACGAGCTGGGAGCGACGCAGCTTCGACTTTTCGCCCGACAGCCGGACGCTCTATTTTGGCGACACGAATGGGGGAGTCAGCCGCCTCGAACTCGACACCGGCACCCTCTCGAGCGCGGTGAAGTCCGGTCCGGCTTCCCTGGTGCGCCTCAGCCCTTCCGGAAGACGGCTTCTCACCACCAGCGTGAACGAAGTGCAGTGGGAAGTGGACCCGCCTGTGACGGTCCATCGCGGATCGTCGCGACCGTCCCGCGTGAACGAAGTGCAGGTGTGGGAAGTGGATCCGCCCCGCCGCCTCGTGCTCACCAACTTTGCTTCGTTCCCACCCTCCGGCCTCCTGGGCGCGGCGTGGCATCCGAACGAAGAACTGCTGGTGCTGGGCGTCAAAAACGGCTTGTTCCTTTGGCACTGGCCTTCGGGAGAACAGAAACCCTTCGAACTGGTGCCGTCATCGTACCCCTACGATCCGCGCTTCAATCGCGTGGGCGACCTGCTCTTCGTTGGCGGACAGGTCTGGGATGTGGCCACCCAGCGCCGGGTGCTGGCGGTTCAAGTCGGCTCGTTCCTGGCTCTCAGCGCGGACGAGACGCGAATGGCCCTCCAGGTGGTCAAGACCGGCTTTGGGGTCTGGGAATTCCTGCCGCCGCTCGGCGTCCGGGTCTTCATGGAAAATCCGTTTGTCGCCAACCTTTCGCACCCCGACCTCGCGCCGAACGGCCGCTGGCTGGCGAGCGCGCAGGCCGACGGTTGGCGCGTGTGGGACTCGTCCAATGGGCGCGTGTTGGCGCGCGGCCCCGATGTTGTCGTGAAGGAAGCCAAATTCACGGCGGACAGCCGGGGATTGGTCACCGTGGGAGAGGATGGACTCAAACGCTGGCCTCTCTCGACGGCCGAAGTTTCTGAGGGCTCGCGGATCACCGTGGGTCCCGCGGAATTCCTACTGGCCGGCATACCTTCCGAGCTAACCGTGGACACCAATCAGCGGCCGGATCCTCGAGTTTCGCAACAACTTCAACACGTCCCGGTGCCCGCGGAGTATGGTGCCATCACCCGCGGCGGACACTTCGCCGCCTTGTCTGGCAACGGTGACGCCGTGGTCGTCGAGGTGGCGCGCACCCATATCTTTCCGCCCATCCGCCTGCGGAATGCGGATGTCGAATTCCGGCTCAGTCCTGATGGACGCTGGCTCGCGACCGGCCGGCACAACAAACCCTGGTTCGACCTTTGGGAGGTCGGCGCCGGAAGGCATGCCCTCCAAATAACCAATCCGCCGTTTCTCACTTGTCAGTTCCATCCGGCGACCAGTGAGCTGATCGCGTGGAACCAGTCCGAACTGATCGTACGCGCCCCGGATCTGGTGAGTGAAATTCGCCGCTTTTCGTGGCCGGCGGGCAGTTTGATCGGCGGCCTGCTCCCGGGGGGGCGTGGCGCCAAATGGCCGCGCGCTCTGGTGTAATTCCCTGGACGGGCAACTCGCTTTGGTGGACGGCGAGTCCGGCCAACTGCTGGCGCGGCTGGAACGGCCCGGCGGCTTCAGCGCCAACAGCATCGGCCTCGACGCTCGCGGGGACCACGCTGGCATCGGAACGGCTTACAACGCCATCCGGCACCTTGATCTCGCCGCCCTTCGCCGCGAACTCGCCCGCCTCGGCCTCGACTGGCCGGATGAGCATCCCGGCGAAGGCTTCGCGCCCCGGAAGAGGAACTTCGACCGATGACCGGCCCAGCGGAAATTCTCCGGCTGAAAGAGCCTTCGAGAGCAATTCCCGTGATTGTTGTGGAGGCGCTTTCCCGCATCTGAGTGAGAACAGCGAAAGGTGGGGACGTGAACGAGGA
This sequence comes from uncultured Verrucomicrobiota bacterium, assembly GCA_964474315.1. GTDB lineage: Bacteria > Verrucomicrobiota > Verrucomicrobiia > Limisphaerales > UBA9464 > UBA9464. Next base: position 30,690 of record CAYYSX010000031.1, read on the forward strand.
TGACCTGAAATCGGAAGAAACGATTTTCTCGAACGCGATCCAACGTGCGTCCGCCGAACGGGTCGCCTATTTGGACGAAGCCTGTGCCGGACAACCCGCGTTGCGCCAACGAATCGAAGAACTCCTTGAGGCGCAGCCCCAACTTGGGGAATTCATGGAAAATCCGGCCGACCTCGGAGCCTTTGGCGCCACGGAACCCATCCCAACGACCGTGCCGCCCGAGGCGAGGCCCGGGGCTCGGATTGGCCGCTACAAGTTGCTCCAAAAGATCGGCGAAGGCGGCTGCGGTGTCGTGTATATGGCGGAGCAGGCAGAACCGGTCCGCCGGCGGGTCGCCCTGAAGGTGATCAAACTGGGCATGGACACCCAGAGTGTGATCGCGCGCTTCGAAGCCGAACGACAGGCGCTGGCGATGATGGACCATCCGAACATCGCCAAGGTCCTGGATGGCGGCGCGACCGAGACGGGCCGGCCCTACTTCGTCATGGAACTGGTCCGGGGCACCAAGATCACCGAGTTCTGCGACCGGAACCGGCTTTCCACTCGGGAACGGCTCGATCTGTTCATTCAAGTCTGCCAGGCGGTTCAGCACGCCCATCAGAAAGGCATCATCCACCGGGACCTGAAGCCGTCGAACATCCTGGTGACTCTCCCGGATCCCGGTGCGCGAGGAGTGCCCATGATCATTGATTTCGGGATTGCCAAGGCCACGCAGGGACGGCTCACCGATCAGACGCTGTTCACCGCATTCGAACAGTTTCTCGGCACACCCGCTTACATGAGTCCCGAGCAGGCGATGATGACCGCCCTCGACGTGGACACCCGCAGCGACATCTATTCGCTGGGAGTGCTGCTCTATGAATTGCTCACGGGCCACACGCCGTTCGACGCCAAGGAACTCCTCGCCGTCGGCTTCGAGGAAATGCGTCGCACGATCCGGGAGAAAACCCCGCTCCGCCCTTCCACGCGCCTGAGCACCTTGCTCGCGGCCGAACAAACCACGGCCGCCAGCTTTCGTCAGACGGAGCCGCCGAAACTGGTTCACCTCGTGCGCGGCGATCTGGACTGGATCGTGATGAAGTGTCTGGAGAAGGACCGCGCGCGCCGCTACGAGACGGCCAATGCGCTGGCCATGGATTTGCAGCGGCACCTGAAGCATGAACCGGTGGTCGCCCGCCCACCCAGCCGCTTCTATGAATTCCAGAAGACCGTCGGGCGGCACAAGGTGGGCTTTGCGGCGGCGGCGGCAGTCATGATCGCGCTGGCGGCGGGGGTGCTGGTCAGCAGCCTGGCGGCCGTGCGCGCCCGGCGCGCGGAACTGCAAACCCGGCACACCGCCTACGTCGCCGACATGGACCTGGCCCATCGCGCCCTCGACGAGGGCGATTTGGGAATCGCGCAGGCACTCCTGCGGCGCTACTTGCCCAAATCCCACGAAGCCGATCTGCGCAATTGGGAGTGGCGCTACCTGTCCAATCTTAGTCAGGGGGACCCGCACTTCTCGTTGGTCGCGCATACCAGCCACGTCTTGAGCCTTCGCTTTCTTGATGACAACACCCTGCTGACTGCCGGGCAGGCCGACTGGCGCACGATCCTGTGGAACCTCGAACAACGCCGACCGTCCACCATCATCACCAACCTAG
>CAYYSX010000032.1:0-32279 GCA_964474315.1 uncultured Verrucomicrobiota bacterium
CGACGAATCTCCAGCAGAACCTCGACGACGCCTTCAAGCGCCGGATCAATTACCACGTCGAGTTTCCGTTTCCGGACGAGGTTCATCGCGAGTTGATCTGGCGGGGCGCGTTTCCTCCGCAGACACCGCTCGGCAACGACCTGGATTTCGCCTTTCTGGCGCGCCAATTCCCCCTGGCGGGAGGGAACATCAAGAACGCCGTGTTGACGTCCGCGTTCCTCGCCGCCGCGGACGAGCCAAGCGCCGTGCAGATGCGCCACCTTGTCCAAGGGGTGGCGCGCGAGTGGCAGAAGCTGGGAAAGCTCGCGACCCCATCGGACTTCAAACAATACTATGATCTGATCAGGCGATAGTCTGGCGATCGGTGGCGGGGTATGCCGGGCGTCCAGAAGAGCGAATTCGGCGTCGGCGAAGCGGCCTGTCTCCAGCAGGAGTTCGCCAAGCCGGGTCAGCGGACGGGCGTATTCACGCGGAATCCGGCCCGAGAATTTTTGCGTCTGGGCCACGGCCTCCCGCAGCAAGGGCTTCGCTTCCCGATCGATCCCCGCTGGCTCCGACCACACCGGCCAGCTTGATTTGAAAGCATCTTAATCGTTACAAAGGCATCTTCACACGGCTTGACGCTGCGCCGGTGGTGCGGTGATGACACCGCACGCTACATGGGCGTGCTTTCGCAACGATTGATATAAAAAGGCTTCGGATGTCATAGTTATGAACTATCATTGGATTGGAGCAGGATTGGAGCGCTTGGCGAAGGCGGTCAGGGTTTGGAAGAAAGCCACCCGGCTTCGGGATTCCACCCTCGTGGCTTGCTGGAATCTGCTGGTGTGGATCGGCGCTGCGATCGAGGCGACCGACGCGGGTGACATCGATGCGCTGGTGCTGGCGCGGGTTCCCGATCGGCCGGCAAGGTCCCCGGCAATCTCCGTGGCGGTCGAGGGTTACCTGGCTTGCGTCGCATACGGCGACGCGGGCGTTCAGTTGCTGGATGTTCGCAACCCCGCAGCGCCACGCGTCTTGAGCACGCTTTCGCAGGTGGGCCGGGTGAACGACGTGGCTCTCGCCGGAGGATTCGCGTATCTGGCGGCGGATGGCTTCATGGTCATGGATGTGTCCAATCCCGAGTCGCCCCGAATGGTCAGCGTCCTGGAATCGGGCGGCCGATATTCCCGGGTCCTGGTTTCTGGCGACCGGGCCTATGTGTTGGGCGCGTGGGGCCGTTTGGAAATCTTGGACATTGCGGATCCCTACCACCCAGGACGGATCGGTGAATACACGGATGGCATCGGAATTTTTGCCGTGGCGGTCCACGGAGTCGTTGCCCATCTCGCCCAGGGCTTCTGGTTTACGACTGTGGATATCTCGGATCCATCCCGCCCGGTGGTGCTCGGAAAACTGCAACTTCCCCGTGCCATCGAGGATGTCGCGCTGCGGGGAGACCTGGCCTACGCTTCGAGTCGAGGCAATCCAGGCGCAGGCTCCAACGGAGGATGGTGCGTGATTGATGTTTCGAATCCGGAGAACCCGACGCTGGCCGGCCAGTTTTCTCTGCCGGATGTCTGGCGGATCGTGATCGAGGGGAGCCATGCTTATCTGGCCGGTTATGAAGATGGCATCAGCCGATACGACCTCAGCGACCCGCTGGTTCCTCGATTTCTGGACCGCTGCGACACGCCCGGCCAGGCCATCGACCTGACGGTTTCGAACGGCCTCGCCCTGGTGGCGGACGGGTACGCCGGACTGCAGGTCCTGGAGGTGAATGGATCCACGACACCCCGAGGCCTGACCCAGCCGACGTCACCCGGGGTCGCAGAACGGGTGGTGGTCTCGGAGGGAAAGGCCTTTGTTGCCGAACGCTATTACCAGAACGGAACCGACTGGGGCGGCGAGGTGTTTGCGGGCGGAGGCCTCCGGATTTTCGATGTCCAGGATCCCTTCCATCCCCGGGAAGTGGGTCACTATGTCGAGGCCGCCGGAGAATTCCTGAGTTTTTACGATGTTGCCGTGACCGGAAACCTCGCGTGTGTTGCCGCGGGATTTCACGGAGTGACGATTCTGGACGTGGCGAATCCGGAGGGTCCGATCAAGCTGCCAGTTCCGGCAGGGATGCAGGAGGCCATCGCCATCGCCGTGTCCGGTGGGTATGCCTATGTGGCGTGCCGGCCTGCCGGCCAACAACCGGCCCGGATGGGGGTGATCGACCTCGGCGATCCGGCGAACCCGCGCGTGGTGGGAGTCCTGCCGATCACAGGGGGGCGTTGGCCCACCGACATCGCGGTGTCCGGGTCGATCGCCTGTCTGGCGATGGAGGATACGGCGCTGCAAATCATCGACGTCGCCGACCCAACCCGACCCACGGTGATCGCGGTCGTGGACGGTTTGATCGGCATTCGCAGCGTGGCGATGGCCGGCGCCCATGCTTATGCAAGCGGCAACGACCTGTCGGTAATCGACCTCCAGGATCCCACCCAACCCCGCTCCGTGGGCAGGTACCCCGCCTTTGCCCTTGATGTGCAGGTGATGGGTCAGCGTGCGTATCTCGCGATCGGCAACCAGGGTTGGCTGATCCTCGATGTCAGCGATCCTTCCACGCCGCGCCGCACCGCGAGTGTTCCGACCTCTTCGGTGGCCACGTCGATTGCCGGTGTGAATGCCCATGCCGTCGGCGTGGACTGGAACGGCCAGTTGACCTCCATGCATCTCGCAAATCCGGGCAATCCGGCGCGACTCGGCACGGTGCGCATTGAGGACGCGGGATCGTCCGTCGCGGTGTGGCGTGGCTTCGCGTATGTCAGTTGGCTGGAGGACGCTGAGGGTGAACGGGCGCTCTCGGTCATCGACGTCCGGAATCCGGTAGCGCCTGCGCTGATCCGCCGGGTCACTCTGAACAACGGGGATTGGAACCAGCGGTTAGCCGCCGGAGGGGATCATCTGTACCTGGTGCAGGAGCACACAGGATTGCAAATCCTCAGCCTCCAGGACCCGACGCACCCGGCACCCGTCGCGCTTCTGCCGATCGCCGGAGAAGAGTTCGACCTGGCCCTGGTGGGGGATCTGGCCCTGGTGATGGCGACGTTAGAGGATGGTCCTGACTACCTGCACCTGATCAATATCGCCGATCCCACCCGTCCGCGGTTGCTGGCCAGTCATCCGATCCATGCGGCGAGTCGCGGCCTCTCAGTGGACGGTCACACCGCGTATGTGTACGGCTTCCGCGGCGGGTACGAGGTGATCGATTTCAGTGACCCGGCCCATCCGCGAACATTGCCTTGGTGGTCGAGTTGGTCGTTTCCCGCCGGGGTCGTGCTGGGGAGTGACCGAATTGGTTATCGGCCGTCCGAACATGGAGTCGAGGTTTGGGACGTCCAGGATTCCAACCACCCCCGGCGCCTGGGTGGAAACACCAGTTTCTCGGCGGCTGGCATCGCCGTGGATGACAGGCATCTCTATGTCATCACGCGGGACAGAGAATTTCTCGTCCTGGATCGATTCCAGCCGACGCGCCTTGCCGTCGATGTGGGGAGCGCGCCGAACGAAGTCACTCTCCAAGTCACCGGGCTAGCCGGGTTACGAGTTCGAGTGCAGCGCAGCGGGGATCTCAGGACCTGGGAAGATGTGGGCGCGTTGACCTTGAGTGACGGTTCCACGCCGATCATGGACGGGAGCGCTGATGGGCCCTCGGGGCGGCGATTCTATAGGACGACCTCGCCGTAACGGCGTGGATGATGACGCTCAAGGCTCAAGGAGTCTCTTCCGCCTCCTTCGCACATGGCGTCAAACCTAGACTACTTCTGAACTGTGGTCGTTCCCCGGACCGGATCACGCCGCTGAATTGACTCCCAACTCGTGGCTTCGAAGAGGTGTAGCGATCGCTCACGACTTCCGACCACCAGGGCGTCGCCGTTCGGGGAGAATTCGAGTGAGGTCGCCCAAAACAATCCGGTGGCCAGTGAGGTCACAGGGTTGTCCAAGTATGGTTTCCAGAGCTTTACCGTGCCCGCCATGCTGCAGGCAGCGACCACGTCACCGGTTGGCGAAAAGGCGACACCAGAAATCGCGCCGTAACAGCCGGCCAGTTCACGGATGTTCTGTTGCGTGTTAAGGTCGTACCAAAGCAGAAGACCTTCCAAGTTTCCCGAAATAAGCCCTGTGCCATCGGGATTTTTTAGACCCATACATGGGAACCCACCCGGAAAGGTTGCGAGCATTCGAAGGAAAGCGATCCGGATGAGGATCCGGCCCGAGACGGCGCCAATTTCCGAGGAACCTCAGCGGGGCTGGCTTTTCTCGGGCGACACGGCATTCCACGCCTTTAAAGAACCATCCCGTCCGCCGGAAATCAGGGTCCTGCCGTTCTCCGCGAAGGCAATGCACCACACCCATCCCGCGTGTCCAGTCAGTGTGGCGACTTCTTGCTCCAAGGTGGAACTCCACAGTTTGATGGTGTGGTCCATGCTGGCGCTGGCCAGGGTTCGACCATCGCCGGAGAAAGCGAGGTCGAGCGCTGGCCCAAGGTGGCCGGTCAGCGTTTGGAGTGGGCGTCGTCCCGTCAGGTCCCACACGCAAACGCCGCCCAATTCATCGGAATAAGCGATCGTTTTCCCATCCGGTGAAAACGTCACGGCGTGAAGAAAGCGAACCTTTCTTTGGCTACGGGCGACAACTTGTCCGGAAACCAGGTCGCGCACGACGACAAATTGCTCCGGGGTGCCCATCGCGAGCATTCGGCCATCCCGGGACACGTCGCATGGCTGGAGCGGGAACGATCCTTGGATAGCTGGGAAATTAGTGAGGAGAAGCCCGGTTTTCGCGTCCGATACAGCGAGGCCGCCACCGAAAGCGCTCCCGGTGATCAACGCCGAGCCTTCAAGCGCGAAGGCGATTTTGGTGATCCGACTTTGATGAATCTGGGGCGAAAGCGACCTTCGTTCCAGGGTGGTCGCATCGCAGAACACCACTCTGCCGTCGCTGGTGCCGACCACCAAAGTCTTGTGGTCCGGAGCAAACGCCAGGGCGCAGAACTGAGTAGACTCGGTATCCAGCAATGTCTTCCAGGCGACGCTGGAAAGCCGCTTCCGAGCAGTGAGGTCGAAAAGAATCAGTTCACTCGCTGTTCCGACCGCCACGACGTGTTGGCTGGAGGAGACCGCCACGGAATAGATGGTGGGCAACACGCTCGAGTGATTTTCACCAGCCGGGATGAGCGTGGCGCTGCCATCCCGAACGGTCGGCGCATCGAAAGCCGACCCTTCGCGCAGATCCCACAGTCTGGCGGTGCCGTCGCGGCTAGCAGAGACAAGGAAAGTGCCGTCCTTGGAAGCTGCCAATGCATTGACGGCCGCGGCGTGCCCGCGCAACGTGATGGGTACGTTCCCCGCCTCGTAGTTCCACGCCGCAATGTTCTGATCCCATCCGCCGGCAAACAGCCTTTTGCCATCGGGCGAAAAGACCAATGACATCACGTTAACCAAGTCAGTCCTGTTCGTGTATATGGCGCTCCGAGCTTTCACATCCCAAACCACCACTTGCTCGTCAGCTCCGCCCGTGGCCAGGAGATTTCCGTCCAGCGAGAACGTGGCCGAGTAGACCAAGTCCGCATGGACCTCGGGCAGCGAGGAGATGCGGCCATCGACCAAACTGTACAATCCGACTCGATTGGCCTTTGAACGCGCGTTACACAGGGCGAGCGTCCGGGAATCGGCGGCAAACGCTGCCTCGAGAGGGAACGTAAAATTGAGATTGGTTTTCAGGATGAGATGCGGCGGTTTCACTTCCCAGATGTTCAACGAGACGCCGTCTGAAGCCCCGCTCGCCAGAAAGTTTCCGTCGGGACTAAAGGTCACATGGCAGAAGAGCCCTTTCGGTCCATTGGTCTCTAGCATGGCACGCTGCTGGGCGACGTCCCACAGCTTCAACAAGCCGTCATCGCCACTGACCGACACAAGCCAATTCTCGTGCCCGGGATGAAATGCCAAGTCGCCCAGGAGGCCGCTATGAGCCTGCCAGCGCTTGATGAGCTTTCGTCCGCTGGCGTCGTAAATCTCAATGTGCCCGTCGCCGGTTCCGAGAGCAATGGTGTGCTGGCTTGGTGACCAGTCCACCGCCGTGAATCCGCTCGTATTTGTGGCCAGAAGCTCGTTTGGACTCTCGCTGGCCCGGCCAAGATGGGCCAAATGCCGCCAGTCGAAGCCCCGGAACTCGGCGGGTTGGGCGCGGAGCAGTTGCTGCGCGCCGCCAATTTTCCCTGCGCGTAACTGGTCATGCACCAGTTTCATCTGCGCGGCGTAAAGGCGACCCTCGGCGATCCTTCGTTCGCCGCGGATTCGATACGCGGCAATGGGCGATCCAATGGCGACGGTGAGCAGCAGGAGCGAGGTGGCGGCCGAAAGCGTCGCCAGGACAGGTTTTCGGCGGCACCAACGGAGGGCTCGTCCCATCGTTCCGACCGGACGCGCTCGAATGGGTTCGTCCCGGAGATAGCGGGAAAGCTCATCCGCCAACTCTTCCGCGGTGGCATAGCGTCGGCTGGGCTCTTTGCTTAGACATTTGAGGCAAATGGTTTCTAAGTCAGTTGGAAGGCTCGGGTCAAGTCGCCTTGGCGCCACTGGCTCACTCGTCAACACCTGTTGGATGGTGTCGGATATCCGGCCCGCAGCGAACGGGGGCCGCCCGGTCATTAAGTGGTAGAGGGTCGCTCCCAGGGAATAGATGTCACTGGTCACTCCCGTCTCGCCCCGCTTCCCGCCGAGCTGTTCGGGAGGGGAGTAGCTGGGCGATCCCAGGACGTGTCCGGTGGCGGTAAGTCCCGAGTCTTGCTCGTCGAAGCGCCGTGCCAGACCAAAGTCGGTAACGCGCGGTTCGTCGTCTGTGTCGATAAGGATGTTGGAAGGCTTCAAGTCGCGGTGCAGGACGCCCTGACCGTGGGCATGGTGAATGGCCCGTGTGACCGATTCCAAGTATCGTGCCGCCGTTCTGGGAGGCAGCGGTTTTCCACCCGACACGAGGTCGGCCAAGGTTCGCCCGGGAACGTACTCCATGGAGAAGTACGGCTGCCCTTCGACCTCACCAGTCGCGAAAATGGGCACAATATGGGGATGACGCAGTCGGGCTGCTGCTTCGGCCCCGATCCGAAAGCGCTGCACCTCGGCGGGCTGCGCAAACCGGCCAGCCAGGATCATTTTGAGTGCCACCAATCGGTTGAGACTCACTTGTCGAGCCTTCCACACGACTCCCATCCCTCCGTGGGCGATTTCCTCGATCAGTTCATAGTCGCCAAAGCGGTTCCCGGCGAAGGAGGCGCTGAGCGTCTGCGAGATGCCGATTGCCGACTCCGGGTTGACTGCCAATGCCCCGCGGAGGGCACAATGCGGACAAGGTCCGCGCGGAAGATCCCCGGCGATTGCGCCGCGACACACCGGGCATTGACCCTCGGAGCGTGATGTATTTGGGTTCATCGCGGAGCGGAAGGAATGGAAATCGGGGTGACTATGAGCGAACGGTCGATCCCTTCATGCCGCCAGGATGGCCATGAGATTGCGAATCTCATCGTCCACCTCATTGGGAGAGCCCACCGTGTGGGCGACCTCTTCCCTGATAATTTCATGGTGGCGTTCGCGAAGGCGGTGGACCGCGACCTTTACTGCCGATTCAGACAGTCCGAGCCGAAATCCCAGCTCAGCGTACGTCTGTTCGCCGCGTTCGCCCGGTTGCAGATCATATAAGGCATCAAACAGTTTAGGTGCTCCCTTATCCTCGTACTCAGCTTTCAGGCGGTTCAGGGCATTTTGGAGAAGTGCCAATATCCAGCACCGGTCAAAAACCAGGTCAGGGCTCAACGGCTCGGCAATGTCGAGTGGACGGCCCTCTTCGGAGAGGAACTGATCCAACGAGATGAACGCAATCCTTCCTCCCCGCTTCTGGGCATCTTTCCTGGCCCGTTCGTCGGAAAGGAAATGCTTCAGGAAAGTCAGCAGGAACGACCGGAATTTCCCGCGCTGGTGTCGAAGATGCTGAAGGAAATCCGCCGCGAGCAGTCGGCTCAGAAATTCCTGGGTGAGATCTTGCGCGTCCGCCGGGGAGAAGCCGTCTCGGAGAAGGAACCGGTAAATCGGCGACCAGTAATTCCGGCACAGACTTTCCAACGCCTTGGCCGCCGCCGCGCCATCGACGTCTTTGGCGGCCAATACCACACTCCAGTGGGTGGTGGGAAAGCACCGTTCCCCGGCCGCCGACATCGTTTCTGAGTCGATCTTGTCCGAAACCACACTGGCAGGCTTCCAAAATTCCCGCGCCGGGACAAGTTCGAAGACGAACGCTCGGCGGCGCCATTTGGCGACGGTTAACAATCAGTCGAGGCCGTGCCTGGAGTTGTGGGAGGAACAAAAGTTTGTCTACGCCGTTGTACCTTGTACCCAACCGTGTCACTCTTCCACCAATACTTCGCGAAGCAATTCCTCGACGCCCGTGAGGTCCTGCCGGTCAATACAAACAAGAGGGCACCATGCGCAGATACTTTGCCGTACCTCCGGCGGAATTTCCGCGCACAGTTGTGGCAGCGCGTTGTGGCGGACAGGGATTTGCCTATGAGCCGCCGGACTTTTGCGCGACGCGGCGTTCGATTTCTTCCGGGGTTAAGTCTTCGATATGCGTGGCGATGTGCCAGGTGTGGCCGAAGGGATCCACCAGCGTGCCCGAGCGGTCGCCATAGAACTGATCCTGCACGGGGCGGGTCACCTTGGCGCCGTGCGATGCGGCCCGCGCCACGACGGCATCGACGTCCTCGACATAGACGTGCAGACTGACGGGCGAACCGCCGAAGGCCTCGGGCGCCCGACAATCCATTTCAGGAGATTCGTCACCCAGCATGATCACCGAGTCGCCCAGTTGGATTTCGGCATGGCCGATGAGGCCGTCGGGCATCGCCAGACGCATCCGTTCCTTGGCGCCAAAGGCCTGTTGGTAAAATTCGAGTGCGCGCGCCGCGCCGCGGATGATGAGGTAGGGAGCGACGACCGAATAGCCGTCCGGGATGGCTTTGACGTTGGATTTCATGGCGGATGGTCTAACAGGTCGCGAGCCCAGGTTCAACGCTGTTGCGCGCTTACTACTGATGTTCTGTCCGTGCTCCCGAGAATGGAATCGCCGGGGGGATGCGGGAAAGTATGGAGGTTCTGCCTTTAGGCGGCAGACCGGTGGGAGTCTCCCGCAGGTGATTTATTCTCCGGTGCGTCGGGGCAGGGGACGTCTCCGCCGGCTAAAGCCGGGACTCCGAGCGCTGGGACTCCGAGCGTCGAGGATCTGACGCGCAGCGATTTGACGAAGGAGGAGCGGCGGACACGGAGGGGCGAAGCTCCAAATCCGAAAGTCCAAGCTCCAAAGGGGAAAGGAGGGGACTTATCAATTGGGTGTGGAACAGAAGGAAACGAAGGAAACGAAGAGGGTTGGTGCTTTTTTTTTCATCCCCTTTGTGATCTTCGTTATCTTCTGTTCCAGAATCCAACCTGTCGGTCATGCCCGCTCGTTCCAGCCTTGCTCCCCCTCGATCGACTGAAGCGGGGCATCTCGTTCCCATCACCGAAACGCCGGCCCTGGAAATCGGAGAAAGAAAAGCGGCTGGATCTGGGCCTCCGGTATCGCTGTCCGCACTACCGTTGGTGGAAGCCAAATGAATTGAGATTGCTCGGTCGGCGCCCGGATGCGGAGGTTGCCCGACTCCCTCCGCATTCCGACTTCGTCCCACGTCCCGTCCCGCGTGTCCCGAAGACAGCACGGCGTGCGGAAGGGATGGAACTGGAGCCTGGGAGTCCGAGACGTTGCTGCGGGTCACAGACCCGCGCTCCGTCCGCTGCACTCCTCCCTCCGCATTCCGACTTCGTCCCACGTCCCGCCCCGCGTGTCCCGAAGACAGCACGGCGCGCGCGAGATGGAACTGGAGCCTGGGAGTCCGAGACGTTGCTGCGGGGCACAGACCTGCGCTCCGTCCGCTGCCCTCCGTTCCGGAGTACGATCAGGCCAGGAACGTCACGACGGTCACGATGACCAGGAAGCCGGCTACATCCAGGGCCGCGCCATGCTTGAGCATCTGGCGCAGCGGCACGCAGCCCGAGCCGTAGGCGATGGCATTGGGGCCGGTGGACACGGGAAGCAGGAATCCCATCGAGGCCCCGAGACAGGCGGCCAAGGCGGGTTTCAAGGGTTCTACTCCGGCGGCCACGGAAACGGCGATGGCCACGGGCACGATCATGGTGGCTGAAGCCGTGTTGGAGGTGGCTTCGCTGACCAGGATGGCCACCGCGGTGAAAAGAATGGTGAACCCTAACGTGGTGTGAGCGGGGAAAACCTCGGCCAGGCCACCGCCAATCCACTGGGCGACACCGGTTTTGAACATCTGTTCGCCCAAAGCCATTCCACCGGCGAACAGGAAAATGGTACCCCAATCGATCTTCACCGCGTCGCGCCAGCCCAAGGTAAACTCGTTGTTCCGCCAATTCACCGGCCAGGCGAACAGCGCCCCGGTCGCCAGCATCGCCACCACGCTCTCCGGCAGGCGCGCATTGAGCCAACGGACCGCCGAGCTCTCCGAACCGGTCACCAGGGTGACCAGACCGGGTAGGATCCAGAACAACACCGCCAGGCCAAAGACGATCAGGATATTGCGCTGAGGGGCGGTCCATGGTCCCAGCTTCGATCGTTCCGCCTCCAACCACGCGGAGCCTCCCTGCAACAGGACGGGATCCACCGGACAACGCCGGTAGAAATTCACCACGAGCAGGACGCCCAGAATCACCGCGACGGGCAGGCCGAGTTTCATCCATTCGAAAAAGCTGATCCGGATCCCCAGCGTGTTCTCGATCATGCCGATACCGATCAGGTTGGGCGGGGTGCCGATCGGAGTGGCCAACCCGCCGACCGAAGCGCCAAACGCCGTCAACAACATCAGCCCGGTGGCAAAGGGCAGGCTGGTGAAGTGGATCGGGCGGCCGGTCCGCTCCGATTGCCGGCGGGCAATCTCGGTGGAGATGGCGATGCCGATGGGGAGCATCATCGCGGTGGTGGCCGTGTTGGAGACCCACATGGAGAGCACGGTCACGATGGCCCCAAAGGCGGCATAGAGTCGGAGCGGACTTTCGCCCACGGCGGGCGAGCCGAGAATGAGGAAGGCCATCCGTCGGTTCAGCCCGTGCTTCATCATGGCTTTGACGAGCATGAAGCTGCCCATGAAGAGGAAGATGATCGGGTCGGCAAACGCGCGATACATGTCCCGGGCCGGAGCCACGCCCACCACCACGGCCAGCGTGGGGCCGAGCAAGGCGGTGACCGGCATGGGGAGCGCCTCGGTCAGCCATAACACCACCACCAAACCGAGGATGGCGATCAAGGCGTGTCCGGGATCGGTCAGGCTGGGGAGAGGAGCCCACCACAGGAGCAGTCCCACCAGTGGAGCGGCGATGAGGCCAATCTGTCGTCGGGCTCGTTCAAACTTCTCCTCGGCAGCGGACAAACGAGCGAGAGATTCGGGAGAGGTTTCGGACACCCGCTCAGTGAAGACTGAACGACCGGGGATGCTCAAAGCTCAAGTGCCTCGGGGTGCTACATGGCCCCGGGACGCCTCTCCGTTTTTGGCAAGGTGGTGGAGCAGGGGAGAGAGGACAGAAGACAGAAGACAGAGGACAGAGGACAGAGGACCGAAGCGGAAGGCCGGCAGCGTCGGCTGTCTTCAGCCGACCGGGCGTGGAAAAGAAGACGCCGGATGCTCTCGACGGCCAGGGGGCGGCTGAGGACAGGCGACGCTACGCGTTCCCGCCGGCATGTCCGTTGACGGGACCGCGGGGGATGCGGGAACCTGGACGGGTCATGTGGAGCCCCAACGGTGAAGTGGCCGGTCGGCCAGGCCCGGATTCCGCCCGCTCCTTTTCCCGCCGGAGTCGGGTCATGATGGCGGCGCTGGCCGGCCTGTTGACCACCGGCTGCGACCCGATTCTTAATTTCTATGGTTCTTATTTTCCGGCCTGGGTTCTTTCACTCGCGATCGGGATCGTTCTCGCCTCGCTGTCCCGCTGGCTGTTGGCCGCCACCCGCCTCGAGCCGCATCTCGGGCCGCTCCTGCTGGTTTATCCCGCCCTCGGACTCCTGCTGACCTGTGCCACCTGGCTCCTGTTGTTCGGTCCCTGACCCTCGGATGCCTGAATTCCTCGGACACCATGGCCGATGCTCCTGAATCCCCAACCCGACGAATCCTGGGCCGAATTCTCGGTCTGACCATCGTCGCGTCCGCCGTTCTCATGACCCTTCATGTCACTCGGATCAGCTATGTCTTTCCCCGCACCGATGACGCGGAAGTGCGCGCGAATTTGATTGGCATCGCCCCCCACGTCAGCGGCCCGGTGGTGGAGTTGCAGGTGGTGGACAACCAGGAGGTGAAGAAGGGCGACCTCTTGTTCGTGGTCGATTCTCGTCCGTACGACGCCACCCTGGCCAATGCCAAGGCCGTGTTGCTGCTCGCTCGCAGCGAGTTGGGAGCGATGTCGAACTCCGTCGCCTCGGCGGAGGCCACGTTGAAGGTCAAGCAGGCGGAACTGGCCCTGGCCGAGGACGATCTGCGGCGCTACGAGCCGCTGCTCAAGACCCAGGCCATCGACGCCATTACGGTCGATACCGCCCGCACTCGTCAGCGCACGGCGGCGGCCGAGGTGGAACAGGCGCGTCAGGATCTGCTTCGCCAGCAGAATCTGCTGGGCCAGTACGGCACCTTGAACGCCCGGATCAGCGCCGCCGAAACGCAGGTCGAAGCGGCGCAGTTGAATGTGGACTACTGCCGGGTTCACGCCCCGTTCGACGCGCGCGTGGCCAACCTGAACATCTCGGTCGGAGAATACGCCCAGGCCGGGCAACCGCTCTTCGCGCTGGTGGACCTGCGGAACTGGTACGTCCTGGCCAATTTTCGCGAAACCTACCTGGAATCGCTGCGTCCGGGCCTCACGGTCACGGTCTCGCTGATGGCGTATCCCGGCCGCACTTTTCACGGTACCATCCAGGGGGTCGGCTGGGCCGTGCAGGGACAGGACACGACCGGACCGGCTGGGGTGGCGCAGGTCCGGCCCGACCTAAACTGGGTCCGGCTGGCCCAGCGCATTCCGGTGCGGATTCAACTGGACTCTCCTGAACCCCAGTGGCCGTTCCGGATGGGCATGAGTGCGGTGGTCACGGTGTACCCGGAGTCAGCGCGTCCGCGGACCGCCGCGACCCCTTCCGCGCGGTGAAGACGAAGGGGAAAGCGGCGGCGTCTTGGGAGCCGGCCTTTTTCGCCTTCCTGCGCCGGGAACTGGTTCCCTCACCGGCCCGCTGGCGGGGAACGATGCGGCTGACGTTGCTTTCGGTGTTGGGGATGGGCATCGCGGAATGTCTCCACCTGCCGGAAGCCGAGTACCTCCTCATTTTTGTCTTTGCGGTCAACTTGCCGGACGCTTGGCCGTCCCTGCGCAAAGCCTGGCTGCGCGGTATCGGAGTGATCTTCGGAAGCGTGGCCGCGCTGCTGACCTGCCTGGTCTTTGCCCAGCAACCATGGGCCTTGCTGGTGATTCAGTCCCTGGCGGTGGGAGCGACCCTGTACTTCTCGCGGACCACCACCGCGCCGTATGCGGTGACTCTGGCGGGGTTCGCCTTTGTGCTGCTGACGCCCAGCCTGCAAGCCGCGCCGGAGAGCTTCCTAACCACGGCGCTGTGGCGCGCCACCATGTCCACGGTGGGAGCGGTGGGGGGAACGCTGGCCCAGCTTTGGATCTGGCCGGACAACCCCGAACAACGGCTGCTGGAAGGGCTCGCCGAACGCCTCCGAACCGTGGCGGAACTCCTCGAACGCAGCGGTGACGGAACGGTGGACGTGCTGCAAGTCATCCCCACCACCTCCGTCCAACTCGCCACCCAACTGGATTTGTTGGCCTCCGTCGAAGCGCGCAGTCCGTGGCTCCGGCGACATCACGCGGAACAGGTTCGGGTGGTGACCGAGCTCGAACGGATCCTGTTGGACGCCCTGCAATTGGCCCAAGTGCTCAACGAAACCGGTCCGCCGCCGCCCAGGGATATTCGCCATCGTCTGGCGGCCCTCAGTGCGGCGTTTCGCCAGCGTGCCGACGCCTGGGAACGAGACGACGGCCCGGAGCGTCTGCCGGCCTCCGAATCCGGCATTCCCAGCCCGATTACGGGTTCACCGGGGGAAAAGGTTGATACGCTGCTGGCGGACCTGGAGCAAAGCCTCCAACGCCTGGATGGGGCCTTGGCCTTCTTGCGTCTCGGAGATCGGGAATCCACCGCCTGGCGGCAGGGAATCGAACCGGTGCATGAACCGCTGTACCAACAGAAGCTGCTGAAACCCGCCGACGCACGGGTCCAGGCCGATGCCCTTCGGTTTGGGCTCAAGGGGGCACTGGCGGCGACCGTGTGCTACCTGATCTATATTGGCTTGGATTGGCCGGGCATCGCCACCTGTGTGGCCATGTGTTTGTTGGTGGCTCAGTCCAGCGTGGGGGCGGGCTATTCTCGGTCCCTGCTTATTTTCTGCGGGGCCATCCTCGGTGGCGCAGCCGCGTTCGTGATCATCGTCTTTTTCGTTCCCAACCTGTTCGGGCTGTCCCCGTTCCTGGTGCTCACCGGCAGCGTGTTTTTCCTGGCGGCCTGGATCGCCTCTGGCACGGGACGCACGGCCTACCTGGGCGTCCAGATGGCTCTGACCTTCGCGCTCGTTTTGTTCGCCACCTCCGGGCCCACCCTCTCGCTCGCCCCCGCCGGAGACCGCCTCATTGGAGTTCTGCTCGGGGTGACCGTGATGAGCCTGGTCGATCTTAGTCTTTGGCCGAATTTTGCCGGTATGGCGCTTCGGCGGAGGCTGCGGAATTCGCTCCGTTCCCTCGCCCGCCTGACCACGGCCTTGTCTCGTTCCGACTGGGACGCCTTTGGTGCGGCGGCCCACGGGGTGCATCTGGACCTGGCCGCCGTGTTGAACCTTTACAGCGAGTGGCAGCTTGAGTTTGGGCGTCCCACGGCCCGCAACGCCGCCGCACAAGACCGCCTCCTGACGTTGGCGCAACGGATCGAGGATCTGTTTCTCCACCTGCTCGACCTGGGGCGGTTACGAAAGACGCGGCCGGTCGCGTCGTTTCCTTCCGGATGGTCCGCTTCGCTGCGACGGGCAGATGAAACCATGACGGCCGTGCTGGAGGCGTGGGCGGAAGGAACCACTTCGTCTCGGACCCATGTCGGGTCGGATTCCCTGGAGGCAGTCGCTCGATTCCCGGTTCCTCCGGTCCCTGATGATCTCACCCGCACTATGACGGACGTGAACCAGCTCTATCTCCGGTTATCCGAGCCGTTGGGCCGGCTGGAGTCGGCGGTCCGCGGGGCGTTGGCCCAGGCGTCCGAACCGGCCGACGCACCGGCGACTCCGGCCCTTCGTTCCGTGTGAGTGTTGGGTGGAGGAGGGGCGGACGCTCACCGCTCAGGAAGATAGGGCCGGATCAAATCCTGTTCCGCGGTCTTCAGTTTTCCGGTCACTTTGGCGGCGTAGTCCCGGGCTACCTGGCGCTTCTCGTTGGCTCCCAACGCCGCCACATAGACGACCTGGCACCGCGTCCGAAGTTTATCCCAGTCGATGGACTCCGACTCGATCAGGGCGAGGGCGTCGGAGGGACGGTTCTCCCGCAACTGGGACAGAGCGAGGAGGAAACGCCATTGCGGATCGTTCGAGCGTTCCCGCGCCAGCCGTTCCGCCACCGAGTGAGCCTCGGTGGGCCGAACGTTGAGCAACAGCTCGGCCCAGGCCAATTCGCCCGCCACGGTGTCGTCGCCCGGAAGCTGGTCGCTCAATTTTTTCAAGGCGTCCCGCATCACCCGGAGGTCCTCGACCTGGTAGAGAACCCGCGCGGCCTCGATTGCGGCGGTGACCGCCTGCCGCGGATCCTTGCCGAGACGTTGGTAGGCGGCGGCGGCGGCCAAAGGAAAGCCGCCGCTCTCCGCGGACCGGGCCACGAGCAGAAGGTGTTCCGACTTCAGTTTCGGTTGTTCCAAAGCCGTTTTGTAGGCGGCCTCGGCTCCCGACCGATTTCCGGAAGCGAGCGCCATTTCTGCCCGCAGCACCGCGGTCACCGTGGCGTCGAGCGGGTAGCGTTTGTCTTCCAGCATGGGCGTCACCTCACTCCAGCGTCCGGCCCGAGCCAAGGCGGAGGCACGCAAGGGGGCGAGCAGCGTGTTGGTGCGGGCGACTTCCGCCGGCACGCGTTCCAGGATGAGGTCCGATTGGTGGTTCTGGGCCGCCCATTGGCAGAGCAGCGCGAGAATGACCGGAGAAGTATTGGTGGCGGCGACGGTGTCGAAGGCTTCGCGAACCAGCTCGTTGGTCCGGCCCGGTTCCAGACGAATCTTGAGGCTGTAAGCCCGCAGGAGATCCGTGGGCCGGGGGTTGGTTCGGGACTGAAAATCACGGATCAGCAGCCGGAGTTCGCTGTCGGTCAAGTTGGCGCTGGTGGTGAGCACGTCAGCCGCCCGCTCCGAGTACTCGTTGTCGGCCAGAGCCAGACCCCAAAGCGTCCGCCGACCGGCTTCCTGCACGGAATTCGTGCGGTTCTGGTTGAGCAGGATTCCATAAATGAACTGGGACCGGGGATGGTCGGGTTGGAGGGACAGGGCGTAGCTGGCGGTCAGAGTGGCCCGCCGCAGATCGCCGGCGTCCCGTTGCTGTTGTACCAGCAGATGCAGCAGCTCGATGTTCTTGGGGTCGGCCCGGATCATCTCTTGCAGTTCCCGGCCGGCCACGTCGAGGCGCTTCAAGGCGAGGGCGAGACGGACGTATTTTAAACGGTCCTCAGGGGTCGCCTGCCCGGTACCGATCAAGCGCTCGTAGTATCCCAGTCCGCCCGGCAGAATGTTTTCGAAATAAAGGTTGGCCGCGGCCCGGAGAACGACGGGATCCTGCGGAGCGAACCGCAGAGCGGCGAGAACCTTGGCACTGGCCTCCTCGTATTCCTGGCGACGGGTCAGGGTCTCGGCCTCGGCCGCAAACCGCTGGGCGCGCGCTTCCTTCAGCCGTGGGAGCACCAGCTTCCAAGCCAGTCCGCTCACCACGACCAGCGCCACCACTCCCCACAGGATGAGTTTGCGCCGCGACTTCGCACCTTTCGTGCGGGACCGGGGCGAACGGCGGGAAGACCGGCCCGGGGAGGGGGAGGGGGACGGCGGAGTATCGGAGTCGGAATCGTTCATGAAGGACAGTGAGGTGGGGCGATCAGGGAATAGGTTCGGTTTCGAAGGGGGTAAACTCGAAGTATTTGGGTAGATGCTCCTTCACCAGCTCCAGGGAAGGGATGTCAGGATCGCGATACGGAATAAAGCACGAGACGAGTTCCACCCCCAGCAGGTGACGACTGGTAGGAAGAAAGCTGAAGACTTCCGGGGAGGCGGAGAGGCGTCGGGAGTAGTCCATTTCCACGGTTTTGCCGTTCCGCCAGACCCCCCAGACCTGCAGGGCCTTGAGGTCGCCGTCATCGCGGCGGAAATGGAACACGTGAAACTCCATGGGTTTCCCCGGGAACGGAATGGTGGCTTCCTCGACCTCGCCGATGGGTTTCCAGCCGGATCCGGGCATGCAGATGTCCGGCCGGTGGCCGAGTGCCAAGCGGCTCTTGGGTCCCGGCTTCCAGAACAAATGATAGATGTGCATCACGCCCAAAGGCGCTGCTTCCACGGTGGCTTCGAATTGCTGGCCGGCGTTGGCGCCCAGCTTCTTCCAGACGTTTTCCTCGAACTCCTGGCTGGATACCGCCGAATTGGTGCCGATGAGGGCAGTGAATTGTGGGAAACTCTGGGGTTTCACCGTCACCCGCAGAACATAATACCAAGCGTGAACCCCGATAAACGCCGCCAGCGCGGTGGCGAGCAGAATCCGAAAATCCGGCACCCCTCCCCATCCCAGATGTCCCAGCCGCTCCTTCCACGACGGCAGGTCCGTCGGAATCGGCGGCAGGCGGTCGGGTTGCTCTAGCAGTTTCCCCGCGCCGTAGATCAGTCCGTAGAAGGAATACATGGCGATGTTGCCCACCAGGTCATGCGCATGGTGCATCGCCTCGTCGCCCCGAGTTTCCATGATCCAGCACAGGGTAAACGTCCGGCCCAGGTTGCTGGCGAGCGCCAGGAGCAACGCGATTCCGAGCAGGGCGAGCCGGCGGCGGCGCGACAGCAACAACAACTCGCCCACCGCCAGGCTCACCATCAGACCGGATTGGAGGGAACGAATGCCACTGCAGGCCTCGACAATGCCCACGGTGCCTTTGGTCAGGTGCAATTGGGCGCCTTCCATCGTCACCGGCGTTCCCAGCCACAG
This sequence comes from uncultured Verrucomicrobiota bacterium, assembly GCA_964474315.1. GTDB lineage: Bacteria > Verrucomicrobiota > Verrucomicrobiia > Limisphaerales > UBA9464 > UBA9464. Next base: position 18,368 of record CAYYSX010000032.1, read on the forward strand.
CAACACTTCCGCCACCACCTGGGCCACGAACTGCATCAGATATTGTTGGACGGGAACGGCGATCAAGGCCGGCCACGGCACCGCGGTGAGGAAGAACAGGAAGGGAAACGCGACCAGCAGGAGCAACCGCAGCCCCCCCAGCCACCAAGCCGACAGGAGGCTGAAACCAACGGCGGTCAGGTTGATGGCCCAGAGGACGATGCCGGACTGAAAGTACTCACTCTGATAGACTTCCAGGGGAAACAGCCCCAAGGCGGGCAGGGCGAGGAGCCAGCGGTTGGGCTTGTACGAAGCCTGGGCTTCCCGTCGAAACGCCTGCCAGTCGGCCAGCGGCCGGTCGGCCAGCCGGCGCCATAGGAAAAACAAGATCAGAGGCGGCACCACCCAGCCGTAGGAATAGTTGGGATCGTTCTGCCAATAGGGAACACAGGACCCGATGGCCCATACCCACACAGCGGCCAACAGGCCCAAAAATACCCGGTCAACCCGGCCCTCGGAACTCGGTGAGACGACTTCCACGGCCGGCGCAATGGCGGCAGACATGCTTCATCAACCTAGGGACAGGGTCGCCGGTTGGTCAATCCGCAGGCGTGGATTTGCTTCCCGTGAGCGCATCGCCGTGAGGACCTCTGGAATGGATCCTTAAGCCGGGGAAACTGCGCCCAAGCTCCAAATCCCAAATCCCAAATCCCAAATCCCAAAGAAGCTCCCAAGCTCCAAGTTCACGGGTCTGCAACGCCACCTCGAGTGAGACGAGACGCGTCCGAAGCTCCCCAATACCCCACTTCCACGGCAGTTCGGACGCTTCTTTGGGATTTGGGATTTGGCCTTTGGAGCTTGGAGCTTGGAGCTTGGAGCTTGGAGCTTCCCTCGGGGTTGGCCGGCGGGCGAGCCGCCCGCGCTCCTGCCCATTCCCAGTTATTCACCGGTTATTCACCAAGTTCATCGGCCCCGCCGTTGACTTCCCGACGACAGTCGGATAATTCCCCGGCCCAATTGGGATGCCCATGAGCCTGGCATTGAATCAGCAGGTCCTCGTGTTGAACCGTCTGTGGCAGGCCGTGAATGTCTGCTCGGTCCGGCGCGCCCTCTCCTTGCTGTTCGAAGGCCATGCTCAGGTGGTCTTTGGGGATCAAGACGGTGATTTCAAGACGTATAACTTCACCCAGTGGCGTGACCTGTCTTTGGACCGTCCGCATGAGGATGATGCCGTCGGGACCGTATCCTTCCGCATCCGGGTGCCCCGGGTGATCCTGCTCATGGTGTTCGACCGCGTGCCGAAAAAGGAGGTCAAGTTCACCCGGCACAACATCTTCGAGCGGGACAAGAATACCTGTCAGTTCTGCGGGGTGACGTTTGACCGGCGAGACCTCAATCTCGATCATGTGGTGCCGCGCGACCGGGGAGGCCCGACGACCTGGGAAAACATCGTCTGCTCCTGCATTCCGTGTAACACCCGCAAAGCCAACCGCACTCCGGCCGAGGCCGGTATGCGGCTGATCCGTAAGCCTAAGCGCCCGAAATGGCGTCCTTTCGTCCAGGTGAATTTCGGGGCCCCCATTCACGACTCCTGGAAGCACTTCCTCGACATCGCCTATTGGAACGTCGAGCTGGGCGAGGAAATCGGGTGAGGCAGCGCGGCCAGGGCTCGGCGGCATAGGCGCTAACTTAAACAGAATTCACAGAAACCGAAGATGTCCGAAATCTTCGTTTCCTTCTGTAAATGAGGATTCTCACGCCTGACTGAGAAGACCGCAGGATAGACGCACGCGGAAGGTATGGAGTTCCGCCTTGAGGCGGCGGAGACGTTTCTTGCCCCGACGCGTTGGAAAACGACCGATCCCGTTGGTGAAGCCGACCGTTCCGCCGGCTCAAGCCGGGACTCCGAACGCTGGCTGTCGCCCTCCCACGGACCTCTCAGTAAGTTGGCGCCCCACCGGAACATCCGAATGGTTTTCATGGTACGGCAACAAAGACGCCCTGGCTCAGGTTCCAGTAGGAGCCGCTGCCGGTGGTCTGCAGCCGGCACGCCCGCACCTGATACAACGCCCCAGCGCTGGAGCCGGTGTCGGTATAGCTGAGGTCGAGGAGGGGGAGGTCCGGGTTCAACAACGCTGGACTTTCGCTCAGGCCGCGAGTGCTTCGATAGACATAGTAGTGACAGCCTGGATCGGGCGAGGGCTGCCAACTCAGAGTGGTGGTGGCCCCGGTCCGGGTGGCGGTCAACTCCTGAGGAGGCGTTACCCGATGGAGCCGCAGTGTGGGATCACCCAGAATGCTTTGGAAGCGGGGAAGGGGGGGAACGCCATCCCACCCCAACTTCATCAAGTCCGCCAGCGGGGCGCCGCCTCCGAGCGGCGAAAAATCCCAGGCCCTCCCTCCCACCGTCGCCAATCCGTAATTCGGCCAGCCGAGCGATGCCCGCAGCCAATTGTTATCGATCGTGAACGCATTGTTGGACGGGTCGAGTCTGGCCCAGTCACACGCCCAAGAGAACCAGACATGGCGAAAGGTCACCGGTACTTCCTTGGTCGGATCGCCAAAATGGACGGAGTCAAAACCAACCCACTGGTCGTCTAAGACACTGAGATCCGGCAGGCTGGCATTGCCGAAATGCACGCCCAGATCGGCGGGGACCGGATGGCGCAGATTGGCGCCACTGAACACCGTGCCCGGCGCCAGACCAAAGGCCGCTCCCGAAAGTCCTTGCGCCGAACGTAACGCAAATTCCGGATTATTGGACGCGAAGTAGGAAACGCGGCCAAAGGTCGGAACGCCATGAGCCCGGTAGCGAAAGTCCTTTTCCAAATACCGTTGGATCAACTGCGCCTCTGTCCGACCGGCAAACACGGTCATGCGCGCAAAATCCACCCGGCCTACCGGCAGGTCCACTGGTCCGGGCAGCACGTTCAGATCAAACTTTCCATCGTTGGGCGCGTTCCCGGGGGCATTGGTGACGTCGGTCCACGGCGATTTATCCAGATAGCCGTAGTAGGCATCACACACCCACGCCCCTCGATGGTCCGGAGGATGACCGGAACCGTGTCCGTCATCAGGCGTGATTCCACTGTAAGGAATGGTGACGTGACCGATGATCAAGAGGACATTGGCAACGTCGGCGACGTGGTGGGCGGCAATCCAGTTGACGACGTTGGTCAGGTTGGAGCGGTTGGCGGCGAAGTTCAGGTCGTTGTGGCGGGGCGCGTCGTACCAATGCTTCACCGTCCAGCCGTCGCCCACCAGGTTGGTCCGGAGCTGGGCCAGCTCGGTGCTTAGACTGGGGGCCAGGGTCTGGTCCACCAGCAGCAGCACGTTGCCGCGCTGGTGTTGCGGAGGCATTTCGATGCCGGCGACGAAATGGCGGCGGCTGGCGCCCCAGGGTGAGGCGAATTCCGCCAGATATTCGTTACGAGTGCCGGGACTGACCGCCGCGTCGATCCAGCTTTCGACTTTGGAGTTGCTGAGAATCGCCGCCCCCCAGTTGGTCGTGCCGGGCGTGCGGCGCCAGAGGGTCAAGGGCCAGGGATCCGGATTGGTGGGATACAGGAATCCGGAATGGGTGGGAGCCCCTTCAAAGCTGCGGGTGAACTGGAGCTGCCGCTGACCGGCATTCGTCACGATGTTGAGGGCCAATTGCTGGTGGCGGAAAATCTCCACCGCGCCCAGCGGATAATTGAAGGTCTCGATGCTATCGAAGGTGCCGTTGACGGCCTGATTGCCGGAATGGTCCGCCCCGAAGTGAATCCCGTGGGCCAGGCCGGCTTCCGTGGGCATCAAGGTGGGCAAGACCCCGGGGCCACGATCCCATTCGACCCCGTTGGCATCGGTCCACTTATTGAGCCGGCCATTGTGGAACAGCCGGGTGGCATTGGTGTCGTAGCTCAGCACCAGTTCATGCCATTTGGCCGGACTTCCCCAGTCGCTCAGTCTGAGGCGGCTTTGGAAGCGGTGCAGGGGGAACTGGCCGTTGGCTCCCTGGCTGAACTTCACCCAGAACTCTCCGTTGGCGTCGAAATGCAGGTACCAGGACCACCAGCCCAGGGTGGTGTCGTTGTACTTGCCCACTTCCACCAGGGGTGCGCTCCAGTCCGATGGAGCCGGCAGGCTCCAGTTGGGCTTGAACCACAGCCGGATGCTCCCCTGGTCCAGCCGCAGATTGAGCCGGCCCAAGGCGTCCTTGACGTCATAGCGTAACGGGCCGCTGGGCGAGGCGATGATTTGCACTCCGCTATGGGTGGCGCCGGCCACCTGGGTTTCGGTCCCGGTGGCGATGGGGCTCTGGCCGCGGTCGCCCAGGCGCCAGGAACTATCGGTGGCGTCCCACCACCAGGCGGCTAGACGCTTGGGAATCCAACTGTTCTTGTCCAACGGGTTGGTGAAGGCCGCGACTTCCTCCTCATCCAGCACCCCGTCGTCGTCGCTGTCGGCCTGGGAGCGGTGCGTTTCCCCGGTGGTCTGGAGTCCAGCGCCATCCCGGTCTTTCCCCGAGCCGGGCCGACCGTTCGGATCGGAATCCAGCTCCGCCCGGTTGCGCAGGACGGCGTAGTGAAAACCGATGTCCACTGGGTTGGAATGATGCATGCCGTCCTGGGTGCGGTGGACCTGGAGGGGGTAATGGGCCAACGGGACGATGCCGCCGCCGGGCCATTCCTGCGACCGTTCCTCGGCCAACGGACGACCCGGCGCCGCCTGGGGCGACCGGATGTCGAACCAGGCAATGACGGCCAGGACGGCCAGGTTGAGGTAATGAATCCTCGCTCGGACCGTGACTAAGGCCGGGCTGGGAGGCGTTCCGGAGTTCACGAGGGTAAGACTGCTGGTGTTTCCGGTGTTGACCAACACTGAATGGATCCGGCGGGTGGGCGCCGCTCCGTTTCTGGACGGGCTCCGGCTGACCGGGACCTCGGCTGTTGGCAGTGCCGCGTTGATCGTCCTGCGACGCCACCCTGTCAGAGACCGCCCGGTGGGCGCGGACGGCGCCGCGCCCCATCCCCTACCGGTAGGCAGTTTGTCCTTCACGAAAGGAGCTGACGGCGGGAAGTTGAGGAACATGAAATATCCCCCGCCGGAGAGGAACCGGCCCACCTTCTGCCGGTTGAACGTCGAAGGTTGGAGCGTCGAGCGGTCCCGGAGCCGGTTCGCCGCGTTTCTGGTCCTGTTCGGGGTGGCGCTCATTCCCTCCCTGATGGGGGCGGTGCGGACGGAGACATTCGATCGCGAACCACCTGGCTGGGAAGGAATCAATCAGCGCAACCCGTTCTTCGAGCCCAAAACGGTCTCGCAAGATTTTGGCTACAGTCCTTCCACCGGCCATGCGGGCGGACAGATGGGCGAAGTGGGGGGCCGAATCAATCCCGCCGGGGAAGCGGCTTATTACGGATTTCGGCTGCCGAAGCCGCTCACGCTGGATTCGCCGCTGGTGGCCGAAGGCCGGTTGTGGGTGAAACCGGGCGCGGGCCATTTTCTGCTCGGGTTCTTCCACACGAACACCCTGGGTGGATGGCGCACCCCCAACACGCTAGTGGCACGCTTCAACGGTCGGGGCGAGACCTTCCATGGCCACGTGGAGTACGCCACCGATCGTTGGCGGGCCGGGGCCGGGGTCATCGGAGAGATCGTGCCCGGGGAACGACTGTTGCCGGCGGAGCTTCCCAGCGGTCGGGTCTGCGAATGGAAGTTGACCTTCGATCCTCAAGGAGCCGATGGCGGGGGATTGCTAACGCTGATTCTGAACGGGAGGAGCGCGCAGTGCGAAATCTCGCCGGAGCATCGACGCGACGGCCTCACGGTGACTCATTTTGGGCTGCTACCCGTGCTCAAAGCCTGGGACGATCCGGGCGAAATTTGGCTCGACGACGTCAGCATCAACGGAACCGCCTTTGATTTCACCAGCGACCCGCAGTGGGATGCGCTCAGCAACCGCGTCACCTTCGTCACGACGGATACGCGGCCGAAGTTCGATTTCGGCTGGAGCCCGACCCAGCACGCCGGGGGAAAGGAATCCGGTGAGTTGGGTGGTTTGATCTTCCGGGGCGACTGTCGCGAACCTCAGCGCATGGCGTCCTACGGCGACCGACTGGAGACGATCAGCTTGAGTGTTCCCTTCGAGGCCCGGGGAAAAGTGGCGATGCTGCGCGGGGTCAGCGACAGCACGGCTTCGATTGGATTCTATCATTCGGTGCAGAGCATGAGGAGCAATCCATCGCAGCGGCACGCGACCCCGATGAATTTTTTAGGAATCAACATCGAGGGACCGTCCTCCGAGGGGTTCTTTTTCTATCCAGTCTATCGGACACACGGCGACGCGGCGAAGGCCTTGGGTTACGACGGAGGGAAAGCACCGCGCATCCATCCCGACCGTCGGGTTCACGAATGGTTTCTCCGCTATGATCCGGCTGGTGCCAACGGCCAGGGCCGGATCACCGTCGGTTTGGATGACCAGACGTGCGTCTTGGACTTGGAGCCGGGCCACCAGGAGGTGGGCGCGAGCTTCGACCGGTTTGGAATTTGCACCCCGTGGGTCGATGGCAACAGTGTGATCGTTTATTTCGACGATCTGACTTATACGTATTCCCCGTGACGATCGGGTAAGGCCGGCGTATAGGTCGCGTGAAGAGCCGAATGGTCTTGAGGCGTGAGGCGTGACGAAGAAGGCGGGTGTCGCCACGGCTAAGTTTTCTGAGTGCTCCAAGCTCGGCGTTCGGAGAACCGGCGTATGGAGTTCCGGCTTTAGCCGGCGGAGCCGTTCCTGGCCCCGACGCGCTGGAAATCGACCAACCCACGGGAGGAGCCCACCGCGCCGCCGACTTAAAGCGGGATTCCGTAGTGTCCATCCTGCGGTTTCTTCAGCAGGCCTGGGCTCTTCCGAGCAATTCTACCCAAGCTACCAAAAAACCGACTGCGGACGAGCCATCCGCGCTCCTGACCGCTTCGATACCACGCGTTGAAGCGGACGCCGGTTCACCGGGCTTCGGATGTGGTCGGCGGGGCGGAGTTGGTTCCGGTCGGCGCTCCCCCGCCACGACGGCCGGAACCGCGCGGCGGCTGGCTGACGAAGGCGGCGCTGTCCTGGGCCGCCTTGGTCTCGATTCCGGGTTTTTGCAGGAAATCCAAATCGCGAAACCAGTCGATGAACCGGTCCTGCCATTTGCCGAAGGGCGTTCCATTGCGGTCGGTTACGCCGGCGGTGGATCCACTGCCCGGATGGAAGCCATTTCCGTAAATGTGCATCTCCAGGTTCGGAATACCCACCTGTAACAAGGCCGCGAAATACTGGTCGGCCCAAATGGCATGCATGCGGTCACCGGAACCGGCCGAAGTGATGAAGGCCGGCGGCGCGTTACGGGGAACCTCCGGCTTGGGGTCCCGCGCGAAGGGCGTGGGGCCGGGATACACCAGGACTACAAAATCGGGTCGGGAGGAAATGCCGGCCAGCGGATCGGCAGGATCATTGTTCTTTCGGTCGAATTCCTCGAACAGCACGCCCGCGGGCGCCGCCAATTCCGCCCCAGCGGAAAATCCCATGATGCCGATGCGGGCCGGGTCCAGGTTCAGCTCGCGGGCATGGGCCCGGAGGAGCCGGATGGCTTGGAACGCGTCATGGACGGCGTCGGTTTTCGGATCATAGCCATCCCGACGAAGGCGGTTGCGCAGGATCACGGTGTTCACCCCGTAATTGTAAAAATAGGGCACCAGGTCGGCGCTTTCCGAACCGACGTTCAACGTGTTGTGTCCGCCGCCCGCCGCCAGGATCACGACGCTTCCGGTATTCAGATGCCCCTCGACGGTGTGAATCTCCATCGACGGGTTGTGGATGTTGACGATGCTGTTGATACGGCCCGGCGCGGATTTGCTGAGATTGTACTGCTCCGCCTCCCGGACCCGGGCGGTATGGAGCAGAGGGGAATCGGCTGGGTATAGAGGGATAACCACGCCACCGGGCAGGATGGGCTGGGGCGCGTAGGGCAGGTCGTTCGTGGGGCCGGGCGCAGGAATGCCCAGAGCCGCGGGAAGCGGGGGCGGCAACGGCTTGCCGGAGGAAGCTTCCTGCGCGGGGAGCGCCACGGTGAAACCCAACGCCATCAGACACCACAGCGCGCTCGGATTTGGAGGATTCATATCGGGAACAAATAGACAGTGTTACGGATCAAGTCCGCCCAGCCGCCACCAGGGGAGGCGATGGCTTGGATTTCGGTATCGTAACGACGCTCGGTGCCACGGGAAGCTGGATTCTCTCGGACGTGGCGAACAGAGTGCGCCTCGTTCCCTCAGCGCCCGCGAAAGCGGGTCATCAAACCAAGAATCTCCTCACGGACAGCCATCAGTTCCACACGGAAGGGATCCAGCTTCTCGGCGGGCAGCGTGCCTCTCGCCTTGACGCGCTCGGCGGCCGCCAGGCTGAGGTGGAGCTTGGCCAAGGCCCGCTTCAACGCCGCCACGATAAAGCCGCCCTCCGCTCGCGGGCCGTCGTACGCGAGTCCTCCCAAGGCCCCTGCACATTTCGCTCCGCAACACTCGAACTGGAAGATCATCTCATGCAGGTCGGACTCCTCGGCGTGGTCTAGCAGTCCCTGGTCATGGCACCAATGCCAGAGCTCCATCCCGCTTTCCAGGATCCGACGGACCAGCGGATGACTGAGGTGCCCGTCCTCGTCGCGTACCCAGTCCACGCCCTCGGTTTCGGTTCGGGGTTGGAGTGGGCGAGCGATCGCCTCGGCGGTGATTTCATTGATCTCTTCGGCCGTCAGGGGTGGATTCTCACCCTCGTCGAACGAGGCGGTCTCGTCCTCTTCGTCCTCCCAGCCCATCTCCTTGGCCAGGATTTCCTCAAAGTCCGGCCGTTCACCAAACTTGTCGTAAAGTTCCCCGACCTTGTCGGTCAACGCGTCGCTTTCGCGGAAGGCCTTTTCCCACTCGAATTCGTCCATGGCCCGGTCTTCGGGAACTTCGGAGTGTGCCTCTTCCACCGCTCCGGAAAGCCGGCCCAGAAAACCGGAAAAACCGGCGGCCGATTCCTGGGCGCGGCGTTGTTCATCCTCCGGGGTGGGGCGCCAGGCCGGTTCCGAGATCTGGAGCTGATACTCGGTGCTCTCCACGACCACGCGCCCGTTCCGCTGGCTGTACCATTCCAGATACAGGCAGTTGGCCAGATGCTCGGACGGACGCTCGCCGCGTTTGATCAGGGCATAGGCCTCCTCCAATGGGAGGTCGAACACGCGCACCTTCCGCGAGGCGGTCAGGTCACCAATGGTGCCGGTTTGGTCCGCGAAGAGTCCGTCCAGACGCGGATGCGGGCTGGTGGGCAAGGAGTTCTCGAACGTCAGCAAGCAGCCGGCGAGATCAGGATGGGCATTGCCTTGGAGGTCGAGCACCAGCGGTTCTGGGCGGCCATGCAGCCAAATTCGTCCGCGCACCACCCCCTTCGTGCGGTTGTCGATTTCGCCTCGCACCACGCTTTCATCAATTCGCCAAGCCATGAGGGTCGAGTAAAGCTAGTGTCCGCTCCCCGGCAATCCGATTCCGGTAGCGAAATGTGAGGAGCGCGGGCGGCCTCGCCCGCGCGAAGGAAACGGGGCGGAAAGTTCCAAAACCCAAGGTCCAAGCTCCAAAGAAGTCCCAAGCTTCAAGCTCCCGGTGGTGGCTGGGGCTCTCGTCCCCATCAGGCCGCGCCGCAAACCTCGGAACTTAGAGCCGGTTGGAATTCTCCAACCGGCTCTCAGCTAAGACGAACCCCCGCTGGACTACGGGTTGGCCGCCAACCAAATCCGGATGGCCGCCGCCTGGGGATGCTGCGGATGGAGTGCCAGAACTTGCTCGTAATGCGGACGCGCCCGCGCCGGTTCGGCCAGGTCACGGGCGTAAATGCCGGCCAGGGCCAGATGGACCGAGGCATTGCCCGGGCTCAGCGTCACCGCCTGTTCCAGCTCGGCCGCCGCGTCGGCGGGGAATCCGGCGCGAGCCAAGGCGGCGGCGAACAATTGGTGCGCACCCGCCGACTGTGGTTCGAGCGCGATTAGGGCCTCGGCCGCGGTCAAGGCCTCGGCGGGATGCCCCGATTCCAACGCGAGGCGTCCGACCTGCTGCCAAGCCACGCTCCAGGACGGATCCAACTGCGCCGCCTTTTTCCAGGCGGCCAGCCGATCGTCCGTGATCTCACCGGCCGCCGTCTCGGCCGCCGTGCGATTTCCCGGTTCCAACACCGAGGCGGTCTGGCGCACGTGGCGCGGCACCCCCGGCTGGGAAGGTGGATGGGCCGCCGCGGGCGGCGGCGAGGTGGGCTCGGGGGCAGGATTGGCGGGCAGCCCCCCCCCCGGGGTGGCGACGGTCGAGGCGTGGGCCCGGGGCTGTTCAGTCGAGGCCGCCGAGGGCGGAACCTCCTCTTTGTCACGAAACCATTTCATGGGGTTTCCCCAGTTCGCTGGATTGACTCGCTGCCAGAACGTCCGGTGCGATGCTTCCGTCGAAGGGTCGGCGGCGAAAGATTCTGCGGGTGCGGGAGGCGTCACGGTCGGCTCCGGTGGAACCGCGGGAGCCGGAGGGGGAGAGATCGTTTCAGTCGGCTCGACTTCCGGCGACGGGACCACCGCCGGAGGTGGAGGTTCGTCGCGCGCCACTCTCAGCGTAGGTGCCTCCTGCACCGGCACGACTTCGACCGAGGGTGAGGGAGCCGGAGGCGTATCAACTGGTTTTGGCTCCCGCACCACCGTCGGCGGTGGAGTGGGAGTGGGAGTGGGAGTGGGAGTGGGCTGGGTAATGGGTAAAGCCGGCGACGGGGTGGGAGCCGGGCGCGTGACGACCGAGGGCGGCGGCGGATTGGTGGCTGGCTGGAGCACCACGACCACCGGAGGAGGGCGGGTCACCGCGGGCGGTGGGTTGGTGACGACCGTCGGTCGCGGTTCCGGGCTCGCCGGAGGAGGCACTACACTGGCGACGTTGGTGCTGAGGGCAGGCGGCGGCGCGAGCAGGAGCTCGAGTTGGCGCACCTGGTCCTGTACCGCTTCCGACTTTGGACCCGCGGGAACCCGCCGCAGATAGGCCCGGTAGTGCTCCAGGGCACCCGTCCGGTCGCCCGACTGTTGGCTCACAATGGCGAGGTTCAGGCGGGCGTCGGCGGACTCCGGATCCTGACGCAGCACGTGGCTGAACTGAGCCGCGGCGTCGCGCCAGCGACGTTTCTGCGCGAGAACCAGTCCAAGCCGATTGCGCAGATCCGGATCAGTGGGGGCGAGCTGAACCGCCGCCGCCAGCGTCCGCTCTGCGGCGTCGAACTGATGGGTCGCCCACTGGGCTTGTCCTAACAGCCGCCAGGCCGCCACGTTGGTCCGATTGGGCTCGACGCCGAGATAAGTCCGCATGGCCCGTTCGGTCTCCGTCCACCGTCCGGCCTCGAATTCGAGAGCCCCTAGGTTGAAATGCACATCGAACAGGTTGCGGTCGAACTCCAAGGCGCGCAGGTAGGCCTTGCGAGCTTCATCCGGCCGGCCCACGCCCTGATAGGCAAGGCCGAGATGATTCCAGGCCACGGCATGGCCCGGGAGGTCGATCACGGCCCGTTCCAGCAGCGGAACTGCTGTCGCCGGGCGGCCGGCGGCGAGAGACTCGTCACCCCGGCGCAGAGCTTCGGAGCCTCGCGGAGCGCAGCCGGCCAGCACCAGCAGCATTCCGAGGACCCCAGCCCAACCCCAACCAACACGCGTCACAGCCGGTGGTTAAGCCGTTGGTGCAACGAGGTCAAACAACAAGGACTTGATCCGGCACGCTCATCCTTTGCATCCGCAGCCGTCCTCGGCATGTTGAGCGAGCGCATGTTCTGGTCTTGTCGGTTGCCCTGGTTGCCCCGTCTCCTGCTTCTGGCCGGAGCCCTGGCCGGGTCGCCACCGCTGGTGGCCACCGATACCATCCCAGCTCCGATCAATCCCTCCGCCCGCCGCCCCCGCGCCGAGGTGTTCATCATCCAGGATTCCGCGGCCACGTCCGTGTTCGTTCCCAATGCCGCTGTCGTCCGACGCATGGTCGAGCGCGGGTTGATGGCGCTCGCCGGGAAGCCGACCCCGTCCGAGGCCTGGCGGTCCTTGCTGCGCACCAATGACGTCGTCGGCTTCAAAGTGAATTCCGCCCCCGGCGAAATCAGCGGCACCCGACCGGTGGTGGTGCGGGCACTGATTGAGACGCTCAAGGAATCAGGCCATGCCGCCGAGAAGATCGTGATCTGGGACAAACGGGCCGCCGATCTTCGTCAGGCCGGCTGGTATGAGGTCGCCGCCAGCCTGGGGGTTCGTAGTGTGGCCGCCGAGGAGGTGGGGTGGGATCCGGATCCGCAACGAGCCTATGAGAAATCCGTGCTCGGGCGGCTGGTGGCGGGCGACCTGGAGTTCAATCGCCGGGAGGACCTGAATGCGGGGCGCCGGTCGTTTGTGTCCAAACTGCTGACCCAGCAGCTTTCCGTGATCATTCCCGTGACCCCGGTGTTGACTCACACCCTCGGCGGGGTGAACGGGCAGTTGGTCGGACTCGCTTTTGGATCGGTGGACAACAGCCTCCGTTTTCAGAACAACCCCAGCCTGCTCGCCGAGGCGGTACCGGAAATCTGCGCGCTGGACGACGTTCTGCCTCGGGTCCTTTTCGGGGTGAGCGATGCGCTGATTTGCCAATATCGCGGCCAGGAGAGCCTGCGCCTGCACAACACCGTGGTATTGAACGAGCTTCGGTTCAGCCTGGACCCGGTCGCCTTGGATGCCCTGGCTCTCGACGATCTGGCCCGCGCCCGTGCGTCATCTCCCTATTCGGTGGAGCGGCCGGCGGAAACCGAAGTGTATGTGAATGCCGAGCTGCTCGAACTCGGTGTTTCCGACCTCAAACGGATCGATGTGCGCCGGTCTAACTGAGGGATAACGAGGCAATAAGGAACCACGAATGAACACTCATGGACACGAATCGGCGGAGCCTCCCGGGAGGCGGATGACGGATGACGGACGACAGAGGGCAGCCATGTAGCGTCGCCTGTCTCAGGCGAACGGTTCCATCCAGTGCCAGGTCACAAAGTCCACCGAGAGCGGCTTGGTGAACCGTGGTAATTGGCCCGGCGCTCGGCGTTCCAGTTCATATCCTGCCCGCCCTGTTGCCATGCTGCTCCGAGTCACAGACTCACGCTCCTTTCGCACTTGGAGTTGCGGCTTGGCCCCGCTGCCTCCACTCCGGTGGAATCGAATTTAGGGTCCAGGCGTTCGTGCTGAGTGGACGGCCGGGGGTCGCTGAAGCAGCTTTTCACCATGTCCGCACTTTCTTCCGCTGAGATTCGCGACTCGATGAAACGGATTCCCGCTTGGACCCGGCGGGGCTCGACGATTCGGAGAACCTTCGAGTTCGCCGACTTCGTGGTCGCGATGAAGTTCGTGAACGCCATCGCCCGGGCCGCCGAGAAGGCTCAGCATCATCCCGACATCGACATTCGCTGGAACCGGGTGGCGCTGGGATTGACCACCCATGATGCCGGCGGATTGACCGCGAAGGACTTCGCACTCGCGGTACGGGCGGATGCTTTGGCCGGTCGGTGACGACCGCATCAGTTGGCGGGGGGTGGATCCGCGGCGGGCCGAAATCCGTACCGGTCAAAGATGACGCGGGCGGCGGGGGACCGAAGGAAGTCCAGATAAGCCTTCGCGGTCTCATTGGTCGCCCCTCGCTGGGTTAGGATTCCTCCTTGTTCCAGGCGGGGATGAGTTGCTTCGGGGACGGGCCACCAGCGGCCGACGCCCCGCAAACGGGGCGCGGTGACCAGGGAGAGTCCCACCAGTCCGGCATCGACGGCACCGGTCTGCACGAATTGGGCGGTTTGGGCGATGTTTTCGCCGATCACGAGCCGCGGTTCGACCACCGGCCAGACGCCAGCGTTGGTGAGGGCGGCGCGGGCGGC
>CAYYSX010000033.1:0-32173 GCA_964474315.1 uncultured Verrucomicrobiota bacterium
GCCAACGGACGGGTTCGCCGGATCAACCGGGCCGCTCTGTCCTTGCTGCTGGAAGCGAAGCTGGGTGAACCGGCCCCGCCGGAGCCCACGTTTTCGCCGACGGAATCGCTGGAGCCCCTGGCCGGAGACTACGAATCGCAGAGCTATTGGGGACGACTGGAGGTACGGGAGGGGCGGTTGGTTGGCGAGTTATCGGGACAACCGACCCGCTTCACGCCGCGGGGTCCGCTGACCTTCGCGGCGCACAGCCGTTTGGAAGACGCCACGAGCACGGAGTTCGAACGGGATGCCTCGGGCACGATCGTGGGATTCACCTTGGGGGACCAGACGTATCGCCGCGTTCCCGCTCACCGGCCGCCGTTGCCGGCCGAATGGCAGGCGCGCTTGGGATCGTACGGACCGGAGTTCATTCCGATCATTCTCAGCGTTCGCCAGGGCCGGCTCTATGCCATGACCGAGAACATGGTGGACTACGCGCTGACCCCCGTGAACCATCTGGTCTGTGGCCTGCCTCCCGGAATGTATGTGGATGAGCAGATGGTTTTCCTAACGAGGCCGAACGGGACCGTGGGGGGGCTTAACTTCGCCAACATGGTATTTCCGCGGAATCCCTGAATCGCGGCTAAGGCGGTACCTCCCATCTGGCCGCCCGCCCTGTACCGCAGACAGGAATGTTTGCGGTACAACTGCCGCTGTGGCGCAGGCCTCTGGGCCTGCTGTACCGCAGGTTTTTAACCTGCCCGCCCGGTCCACCAGCAGGCTGAAAGCCTGCGAAACAGCAGACAGGAATGTTTGCGGTACAACTGCCGCTGTAGCGCAGGCCTCTGGGCCTGCTGTACCGCAGATTTTTAACCTGCCCGCCCGGTCCACCAGCAGGCTGAAAGCCTGCGGAACAGCAGACAGGAATGTCTGCGGTACAACTGCCGCTGTAGCGCAGGCCTCTGGGCCTGCTGTACCGCAGATTTTTAACCTGCCCGCCCGGTCCACCAGCAGGCTGAAAGCCTGCGGAACAGCAGACAGGAATGTCTGCGGTACGGAGGTATCGCAGGAGGACGGCTACCGTGACGCTTCCGAGCCGTACCGCGCATAGAATTGGTTCTGAAACAATTCCTCGGGATCGTACTGGCGCTTCCGACGGAAAAACTCCCGCGCTTGTGGATAGGCGCGGTGAAACTGTTCCGGAGTCGCATGCAGCCGGTAGGGAAGATAATAGCAACCGTCCACCGCCAGCGCCGCATCGATCAACTCCCGGGTCATGGCTTGCATCCGGCTTTCGCCTTCCGGGGTGCGTGCCTGATTGAAGAACAGGACGAAGGCGATGACGGGTTGACGGGCGTACCGAAGAAAGGTGTCGGCGTCGGCGGCCACGTCCCGGACGGTGGTATTGAGGAGGTCGCCCCGGTGCTGCCGGATGATCCGGCGCGCGTCCGCCAGGAAGCGGGGCACCTCCGACCGCGGCACAAAATACTCGTGAAGAATGTCGGTTTGGTGGGGAGAGCGGTTTAGATACCAATCCGGCGTTCCACTTAGAAGCTGGTTGCGCGAAACAGACTCCGGGCTCACGAAGGGCTGGACCTTGGTCTCCGCGAACCAACGCAGTTTTTTGCCATAGTCGCTATCCACCGAACCCCGAAAGATGGTGCGACGGAGCCCCAGCTTTCCCAACGGGGTTAAGGCTGGGATGTCCCCTGCCAGCTCTGGATAGAAGGCGCTGACCCTCAGGTCTTCAAACAAATGGTCGAGTGAGACATTGAGCCGGGCATAGACCATCGCCGGTTCGGAAGAACCGCGTCGGGCTTGATCCAAGGCGTTCAACGCGTCGGCCACCGGCAATTGAAGCGACTCCAACCGCAGCCGGACGTTGGGAACGACCCGCAGTTCCACCTCGAGGATGATTCCGAACAAGCCGTAGCCCCCCAGGGCCAGCGAAAAGAGCTCGGCGTTCTCCGAACGACTGCAGCGGACCACGGAGCCATCCGCGCGCATCAACCGAAACGACTCCACGGTGGAGGCGATGGGAGGCCGTCCGAATTGCCAACCATGGCAATTGACGCTGACGGATCCGCCCACGGAAAAGGCGCTGTCCGATTGCATGACCTCGATGGAACGATCGTGGGAATCCAGATAAGGGATGACGTCCTTCCAAAATGCTCCGGCTCCCACCGTTAGTAGGTTGCGCTTTGGATCGAAGTTCAAGTGGCGGAAGGGCCGCATATCGATCACCAAGCCGTCCGGATACAAAGTATGTCCGCCCATGCTGTGCCGCGCGCCCGCCACTGAGACGCGTCGCCCTGTTTCACGCGCCCGACGAAGCAGGTCCGGCAACTGCTGACGGGCGGTGTCCGGATCCGAAGGGAGAGGCCAGACTTCGGCCACCGGGGTCAGGCTGAGCCGGCTGGCGTCATCGGCGTGTCCCGGGGGAAGCGGTTCGAACCGTCCGGCTGGATCATCATGCCACCAGGTCTTGGTCAGGTGAAAGACGGGCCGCGCTACGGTGGCGAGCAGGGCGAGACCTACCACCGCCAGACCCATTCCAATCACGCGTCGCGACAGTTTCATTGGACTCATTGAAGCGACCGGCCAGCACCGGTGAACCAAAATGAAAGGGGGGAGGTTGATAGACCCGCGAAAGGACGCAAAGGGCGCAAAACGTTCTTTTGGAAGTGATGACGGCTCTGGGAGGGGGGATTCAGTGTTTGGGTTTGCCGTTGCGCAGGTTTTTGACCTGCCCGTCCCGGTTCACGGGCAGGCTGAAAGCCTGCGGAACAGCAGACAGGAATGTCTGCGGTACAGGAAGAGGTCTGCGGTGCGGGTTAGTTCGGCTGAGCGGCCTGGGTTTCCCGGCGGGCCTTCCACCACTCGAACACCATCGGCAGGACGCTGAGGAAGATGATGCCCAGCACGATTACTTCGAAACGCTTCTTCACGAACTCGAATTGCCCCAGGTACCAGCCCGCCGGCAGGATGAGCCCCACCCACAACGCGGCGCCGATGACATTGAACGACATGAAACGCGGGTAGTTCATCGCGCCCATGCCCGCGACAAAGGGAGCGAAGGTCCGGACGATCGGGACAAAGCGGGCGAGAATGATCGTCTTGCCGCCGTACTTTTCGAAGAAGGCGTGGGTTCGGGCGAGGTACTCCGGTTTGATGATCCGTGGATACGCCGTGGAGAGGCGTTGGCCGGCGTATCTTCCGACCCAGTAGTTCACGGTATCACCGATAATGGCCGCGATGAACATCAGCCCTCCCGCCATCCAGATATTGAGACCGGAATCGGGATTGGCGGCCACCGCCCCGACCGCGAACAGCAGCGAATCCCCCGGCAGGAACGGGGTGATGACCAGCCCCGTTTCACAGAAAATGATGAGAAACAGGAGGGCATAAATCCATGGTCCTTGTTCGCGCGTGAGTTCGTAAAGGTGGTCCTGCAGGTGGAGGAGAAAATCGAGCGCCTGTTGCAGCCAGTCCATGCGGCGCGGACGGTGCGGGAGGTTCGCCTTGCCGGGCAAGCGGGTTGTCCGCTTCGCTCAGTCCGATGCGCGCGGCACGACTCCATGGACGACGGGATCTACGAATCGAGGAAGCGGCGGATCCACCGCTCGGTGCGGGAGAAGTCCGGATCCGGATCGGAGCGGCGTTGACCTGTGGGACGGACTTGAAGGTGTGGCGCCGAGGCTATCATGCCCGGATGCTGACCCCGCCGTGTCGGTTCGGGCATGAGTTTGCGGGGACGATTTCCGAGGTGCATCCGGGCGTGGTGGGCTGGGCGGTGGGCGATCGGGTGGTGGCGGCCAATTCGGCACCGTGTGGTGAATGTCCCGCCTGCCGCCGCGCCCAGGAACACCTGTGCGCGGACCTCCTTTTCTTGAACGGCGCGTATGCCGAGTCGGTGGTTATTCCTGCCCGCATCGTGGAGCGCAATCTGTTGCGGCTCGCGCCCGAAACCGAGTTCCGCGAGGCCGCGCTGGTGGAGCCGTTGGCGTGTGTGGTCCAGGGCGTGGACGATCTGGCTATCCAGTCCGGCGAGCGGGCGTTGGTGATGGGCGGGGGAGCCGTGGGTCTGCTGGCGGCGGCGTTGATGCAGGCGCGCGGCGCGACCGTGACGTTGGTGGGACGCGGACCGACCCGCCTCTCCGTGGCCCGGCGCCTGGGAATCCATGAGGTAATCGAACTGCGATCCCACGATGACGTGGAATGGATGGTGAAGTCCGCCGGTCGTGTGGAACCGATCGATGCCGTTTTCGAAGCAGTGGGAAAACCGGAAACCTGGATGGCGGCGGTGCGGTTGGTGCGACCGGGTGGACGCGTCAACTGGTTTGGCGGTTGCCCGGCGGAGAGCACGGTCACGCTCGATACGGGCTTGATCCACTATTCGGCGCTCACATTGAAGGCGAGCTTCCATCACACCCCGCGAACCATTCGCCGCGCGTTGGAATTGATTGAAGGGGGAACGATCCGGGCGGAAGATTTGGTCACCGCGACGGCGGCCTTGAGCGAATTGCCCGAAGTGTTTCGGCAGATGGATTCCGGCGGCGGGGCGGTCAAGACGGCGATCGAGGTGTGGCGCTAGCTCGCTTAGCTTAGAGCCTGTTGGAAAATTCCAACAGGCTCTTAGAGTCCACAGGCCGTGCGGGCGCGGTCGAGGACCCGGTCGGCGACCTCCTGAGCGCGCCGGGCGCCGTCCGCCAAGACCTGTTCGACATAATCCAGGTGGTGGGCCAGTTCGGCGCGTCGGGCACGCGCGGAGGCGAAGAAGTTCCAGTAGTGCTCGAAGAGCGCTTTTTTCACTTCGCCATAACCCAGCCCGCCGGCGCGAAGACGGTTCTCCCAGTCGGCCGCCACTTCGGCGGGAGCCACGAGCTTGAGCAACTGAATCACCGTGTTCTTTTCGGCATCCGGTTTCGGTTCGGCGGGTGTCCGGCTGTCGGTCGTGATGGCCATGACCCTTTTCCGGAGGTCCTTCTCGTCGCCGAACAGGTCGAGCGTGTTGCCGTAGCTCTTGCTCATCTTCTGACCGTCGGTGCCGGGGACCACCGCGACTTCATCCCGGATCAGTGGCTCGGGGAGGACGAACACGGAGCCGTAGAGCTGGTTGAACTTGCCGGCCATGTCCCGGGTCATTTCCAGGTGTTGCTTCTGATCGCGGCCAACGGGGACGACGTTGGAGTCGAAGAGCAGGATGTCGGCGGCCATAAGCACCGGATACGCGAAGAGTCCGTGGTTGACCTTGTCGATGTCGCCGTCGGCCAGCTTTTCCTTCTTGTCCTTGTAACTATGGGCGCGTTCCAGCAGGCCCATCGGGGTGACGGTGCTCAGCAACCAAGCGAGTTCCGTCACGCGGGGCACGGCGCTCTGGCGCCAGAAGACACATTGTTGCGGGTCGAGTCCGCAGGCCAGGAAATCCAGGGCCACGTCGAGGGTGTACTGGCGCCGGCGCGGGGCGTCGGTGAGCGACGTCATCGAGTGGTAATCGGCAATGAAGTAGAACGCCTCGCCCTGCTGCTGGAGTTCGATGGCGGGTTTCATCGCGCCGAAGTAGTTGCCCAAATGGAGGGCGCCGCTCGGCTGGATGCCGGTCAGGATGCGCATGGGAGGCGAGGATGGGGAAGGGGAGAGGAAAGCTCCAAGTTCAAAGCTCCAAACACCCGGGTTCCGCTTGAAGCGTCTCTGGGTGCGAGGCCTTGGCGGGCTTGGCTTTTGGAGCAGAGGAAGGCGATGGGCTGCTCTTTGCCAACAATATTTGGCCTTTTCAAACGGCTAATTCGTCATGAAATTGGCCTGCGTGGACGGCCAATTGGAAGCTATCATCCGGGACAAGATCCTGGAATCCGTCGCCGCGCCCTTGCCGGAGTTCACCCGTCGATCCATCCCCCTCCCGGGGCTGCCGAACAAGGCCCGCTGCGTTATCGGCATGCGACGAACCGGTAAGACCACGTTTCTCCACCAGTGCCGATCTGACTTTCTCCGGAGCGGCGCCCGCCGCGAAGAACTGGTTTACTTCAATTTCGAGGACGAACGCCTTTGGGGTCTGACCGCCGACCAGCTTTCGCTCATCGTGGAGGCGCACGCCCGGGCGTTTCCGGACGCCGCGCTCCACCCCCGGTGGTTCTTCGACGAAATCCAGCGGATCCCGGGTTGGGAATCCTTCGTGCGCCGGATTCTCGATGAGGGGCGTTCCGAGGTCTTCCTTTCCGGATCCTCTGCCAAAATGCTGAGCCGGGAAATCGCTTCCGCCATGCGCGGACGAGGATGGGAAATCGTCGTCTATCCCTTCAGCTTCGCCGAATTTCTGGCTCACCACCGGCGCGAGATTTCCTCGCATCTCGACCGACTCACCCGACGCCAATCCACCGCTTTGGACCATCACTTCGCCGAGTATCTCGTCACTGGTGGATTCCCGGAAGGCCAGGCAGCTTCCGCTCCTGAACGCTTCGAGCTCGTCGCGGGTTACGTGGATGTGGTTTTGCTTCGCGACGTCATCGAGCGGCACGGGATCACCCAGGTCGTGGCCCTTCGGCATCTGGTTCGTCGGCTGCTCGGGAATCCGGCTGGACTTTTCAGCGTCCAGAAGTTCTGGGCGGACTTGAAGTCCCAGCACATTCCCGTGTCACGAGAAACCCTGCACGAGATGCTCGCCGCCCTGGAGGATGCGTTTCTCTTGCATACCGTGGCGATTGCCACCGATTCCGAGAAACGACGCCACGTCAATCCACGCAAAGTCTATCCCGCTGACCCGACCCTTATCCGGGTTTTCGACCGCAGCGGACGTTCCCAAACCGGACATGCCCTGGAATCGCTGGTGTTGGTGGAACTACTCCGGCGGAGATACGAAGTCGCTTATGTCCGAACTCAGTCCGGTGGGGAAGTGGACTTCCTCGCCCGCAACCGGGAGGGCCGTTCCTGGCTCATCCAGGTCTGTGCCGATCTGGCCGATCCGGATACCTTGACCCGCGAGGTCCGGGCCATGCAGGACGCCCTGATGGAGCATCCCCGCGCCACTCCCCTGCTCCTGGTCCTCGAATCGCGACTCCTGCAACCCGAAGTTCCGAAACCCATTCGAGTCCGCTCCGTCTGGGAATGGATGCTCGCGCCGGATATTTTCGATGAAGTCGAGTAGGTGGAGGACGCGCCGATTGAGAGGCGCGGGTGGAGTCGCCCCGTCAGCGCGTCCTGCCCTCCGCCTACGTCGCCGCTGAAGGATTCACTCCCGCTGCGGCCGGGCTCAGGGCCGAGCCGGGTTCTCCCGGGGCAGGGGAGGCCTTCTCCCGTTTCTTCGAAAGCCGACTGAAGAGGAGATAGAACACCGGGATGATGAACAAGGTCAGGAAGGTGCTGGTGAGCATGCCGCCTACCACGGCCACCCCCATCGGACGCCGGCTTTCGGCGCCGGCTCCAAAACCGATGGCAATCGGGAGAATCCCCGCAACCGTGGAAAGGGCGGTCATGAGGATGGGGCGCAAACGGACCCGGCCCGCTTCCAACATCGCGTTATAGGCCGACGCGCCCCGAGACATCTCCTGGTTGGCGAACTCCACGAGCAGGATCGAGTTCTTGGTGACCAAGCCGACCAGGAGCACGAGGCCAATCTGACTGAAAAGGTTGAAGTTCATGGCCGGAATTTCGGGGATGACGTTGAGGCGTCCCAGCCAGTACAGCAGCCAGAGGGCGCCAAAGGCGCCGACGAACGCCAGGGGCAACGCCAACATCACGGTGAAGGGATGGATGAAGCTTTCAAACTGAGCGGCGAGGGTCATGTACACGATGATTCCGGCCAGCCCCAGCACCCACCAGATTTCGGTCGAGGACTCGGCCAAATTCCGAGCATCGCCTTCCCACGCGTACAGGAAGCCCGCCGGCAGTTCTTCCGCCAGGAGCGGTTCCACGGTCTTCACCACGGTACCGATGGGAACGGCACCCGGTGATCCGCTGATGCTCGCCGAGCGCAGCCGCCCATAGTGGTTGATCGCATTGGGCGCTGCTCCCTCCGAACGCGTCACCAAACTGCTGAGCTGGACCAATTCGCCCGAGCGACTCCGCACAAACACCTTGTCCAGGTCGGCGGGCCGCAGGCGCGAGCCGCGTTCCAACTGGGCGATGACATCGTATTCCTTGCCGTCCCGCTTGATCCGACTGAGGTCCAGGCCGCCGAAGAGGATCTGCATGGTGCGGGCAATGTCGGCAATGCTCACGCCCAACGAGGCGGCGCGGCTGCGGTCGATATGGACGCGCAGCTCGGGTTTGTTGACTTCGTAGCTGACCCGGACGTTTTTTAGCAACGGTTCACCGGCCTGATTGGTGAGCCCACGGATGCGGTTGGCGACGCTGTCGGCCGTGGTGCTGAGCGCCGCGAGGTCCTGGCTCTGCAAGACGAGCTCGAAGGGCGAGCTGTTGAAGCTCACTTCGATGGCCTTGGGGAGGTTGGCGATGGCCAGCCCGCCTTCCACCTGGGTCATGAACTGTTCGGCAATGCCGCCTGGGCCGTTGACGATTTCCTGGACCGACCGCTGGCGTTCGGACCGGTCTTTGAAGCCGACGAAAACCACGCCTAAGCTAGCCTGACCCGGACCGCTAAACCCGGGCGCCACGATGGCCCCGAACGTCTCCACTTCGGGGATTTTGGAAATGATCTCTTCGGCTTTGCGCAACTGGCGGTCGGTGAACTCGCTGGTCGAACCGTTCGGAGTGAGCACCATGGTGAAGAGGCGACCTTTGTCCTCCAGTGGTAGAAAATCCTGCTCCAAGCCCCGGTACGTCAGGAACATCACGCCCAGCGTCCCCAAGGTGACCAGCACCATCATGGTCCGGTGGCGCAGCGCCCAGCGGAGCCCGGAGAGGTAGTGTTGGGTGATCCAATCGAAGACGCGTTCGAAGAAGTTGAACAAACGACCGTGCTTCCGGCCGTGAACGGGCTTGAGCAGGCGGGACGCCAGGGCCGGCGAAAGGGTCAGGGCCACGAAGGCCGAAATGATGACCGAGCCCGCCACGGTCACCGCGAATTCGATGAAGAGACGTCCGGTGGTGCTTTTCTGGAAGGCCAGCGGCGTGAAGACCGCCACCAGGGAGATGGTGATGGCGATCACCGCGAAGCTGATTTCCTCCATAGCCTTGAAGGCGGCTTGCAGGGGCGGCACGCCTTCCTCGATGTGGCGGTAGATCGCCTCCAGCACGACGATGGCATCATCCACCACGATGCCGATGCTCAGCACCAGCGCCAGCATGGTGAGGATGTTCACCGAATACCCCAGGAGATACAGCAGAGCGAACGTGCCGATGAGCGACACGGGAATCGCGACGGACGGGATCAAGGTGGAGCGGACGTCGCGCAGGAACAGGAAGATGATCAGGACGACCAGCACGAAGGCGATGCCGAGGGTTTCCCATACTTCGGAAATGGCCTTTTCCACAAAGGTGCTGGAGTCGAAGCCCACCCACATGTCCGTGCCGGGTGGCAGTCCGGGCCGTAGCGCCTCCATTTCCCCTTTTATTCCCTGGGCCACCGCCACGGTGTTGGCTTTCGCCTGTTTGACGATCCCGAGGAAAATGCAGGGTTTTCCTCGAGCGCGGGCGATGGTGCGGTAATCTTCCACCCCGTCCTCGGCCCGGCCGATGTCACGGAGGCGGATCAGATTCGCCCCGTCGGCCCGAATCACCAGGTCGTTGAATTCCTCCGCATTCTTCAGTTCGCCGTGCGTCTGAATGGTCATCTCCCGGTCCAGGTTCTCGACCCGGCCGCTGGGCAGTTCGACGTTCTGGGCCTGCAGAGCCGTCTGCACGTCCAGGACGGTGACGCTGCGGGCGGCCATTTTTTCCGAATCCAGCCAGAGCCGCATGGCATACCGCTTTTCCCCGCCAATGGTGATCGAGGACACGCCGTCAATGCCCTGCAGCCGCGGCTTGATCTGGTGTTCCGCCAACGTCGTCAGCTCCAGGGGCGAATAGCGGTCGCTGTTCAACGCAATCCAGATGATGGGTTGGGCATCCGAATCCTGCTTGGCCACAATTGGTTCACGGATGTCGTCGGGCAGATTTCCCCGGACGCGGGAGACGCGATCCCGAACGTCTTGAGCGGCGACATCGATGTCGCGGGAGAGGTCGAACTCGATGGTGATGTTGCTCACGCCTTCCCGGCTTTCGGACTTGAGCGTCTTGATCCCGCCGATGTTGTTGATGGCTTCTTCCAGGCGTTCGGTAACTTCGGTTTCCACCACCTGCGCATTGGCGCCGGGATACACGGTAGTGACGGAGATGATGGGCGGATCGATGTCAGGCAGCTCGCGGACCGGCAGGCGGGCGAGGCCGATGATGCCGAAGAGCACCAACGCCAGATTCATCATCGTGGCGAAGATCGGGCGCTGAATGGAAACGCGCGACAGGATCATGGCGGGATCAGTTCAAGTACGGGGCCGCGGCATTGGTGGCCAGGGAAACGAGGGCGCCGGGCCGGAGTTTCTGGACGCCTTCGACCACCACCAGTTCGCCGTCGGACAGGCCCTTCAGAATCTCCACCTTGCCCGCGAGCCGCAGGCCGGTGGTCACCGGTTTCATGACGGCGGTATTCGAGGGGGTGAGGGCGAACACCAGCGTGATGTCGCCGTTGTTGATGATGGCGGGCTCGGGAATCACCAGGGCGGACTCCCGCAACTGCAGGGTCAGCTCCAGGTTGGCGAACATGCCGCCGCGCAGTTTACGGTCTTCATTGGGGATCAAGGCCTTGACCAGCGCGGTCCGCATGCCGGGGTCCAATTGCGGGGAAACGAAGTACACCTGGCCTTTGAAGGTTTCCTTGGGAAACGCCGCCACCCGGAACTCCACCGTCTGGCCTTCGCGCAGTTGGCTCAAATACCGCTCGGGCACGCTCACCTCGACTTTCACTGGGTCCAGATCCACCAGTTGGGTCAGCCGGGTGGACGTGGTGATGAATTGTCCGGGGCTGATGAGGCGGGCCCCGACCATGCCGGAGAAGGGCGCGGTGATGCGGGCGTCTTTGAGTTGCCGGCGCTTGAGGTCCACGGCGGCCTCGTTGGCCGCGGACATGGCGGCGGCCGTATCGTACTCCTGCTGGGAAATCAGCTTATCTTGGAACAGTTGCTTGGTTCGCACGAAGGAGGTGCGGGCCAGTTCCAACTGGGCTTCCGCTTCGGCGAGCTGGGGAAGGAACTTGGTGTCGTCGAGCAGCACCAGCACGTCGTCCTTCTTCACCGATTCGCCTTCGTGGAAGCGGATTTCCTTCACGATACCCTCGGTCTCGGAATTGATGTCCACCAGCTCGTTAGCCATGACATTGCCAATCAGCGAAACCGACTCCGAGACGGCCTCGCTCCGGACGGGTATGGCGACGACGGGCACGGCGAAACCGCCCGGGTTGCCCCCTCCCGCCGCACCGTTTTTCTTGCCGCACCCGCTGGCGGCGAGGGCGGCGGCAAGGATCCAACCGAACGAACGAAACTGCATGACGGCGCGGAGCGTGGCGGGAAACTCCGCCGCATGCCATGCCCGCGACGGAGATTTTTCGGGGAGGAGGGCGCGCGGTAGCGCAGCCCTGCCTAATCGCTGCCCTCGATCCTGAACCACCCGCTGGAGAAGCTGACTGCTCCGCCCACCCTCCCGACCGCAATCTACCAACAACAGTGCAAACGCGGGACAACAACGCGCGCGAATAAATTAGCAAGGCACCGAAGGCAACCACACGAAGGAGACGACATACTGCCGGAGTCAATGGGCCGGCCCTAATGATCATAGCCCACGCTGTGACGGCCGGTTCATTCGTATCAATAAAACTCCAAGAACTCGAGCAAAGCTCCAGAACATGAAACGCATCCTTCCTACCTCTCTCGTGGCGCTGCCCATCCTGGCGGCGTTCCCCGTTCGCGCCGCCCTGTTCTCCGACTTTGAGGTCCCCGGATTCCGGGGGTCGCCGAACAGCGAATCCGCCTATTGGGACATCTTTACGGTGCCGCTCGGCGCCCCCGGAAACGCTGCCAACGGCGTGGCCGACGGTGGGGTGGCTCTCTCCGGAGCCGTCATCACTCAGACGACTCCGGGCGCCTTCCTCACTGGCGGTGGCAACATCTACAGCTTCAGCAGCGCCAGCACCTTCGTCCTCGAAGACGAGGTCGATTATGCCAATGGCTTGGGTCTGGTGGTCCTGCAAGTGAACACCCTAGGCACCCTCCTGGACTATGATTCCGTCGCGTTGACCTACGACTTGGGATCCGGTCCGGTCAGCCTGACGACGACGCGTGAGGAGCTCTATAATTCTCCCAGTCTGGGAAACGACATCGTCAGCAAGTGGGAATGGGACCTGTCGGGGCTCAATGTCAGCAGCTATTCCATTGCCTTCAACGCCGTGGAAAGCAGCTTGTCTTTGGACAAAGTGACCCTCGATACCCTTTCGGCCGTTCCTGAGCCGCAAGAATATGCGGCCATGGTGGGCGTGGCTCTGAGTGGATTTGCCGTGTGGCGTCGCTCCCGCAAGAAGCGCTGAACGGCCCGCGGACCCAACGGCCCCATACCCGCAATTCCTGGCTGGCGAATGCGTCCGCCGCATTGGCTGGCCAGGAACCTTACGGAGGCGTCCGCCGGAGGGGCGACACACGGAACGTTTGGAGTCTCGATTTCCAGGCGTCCTCATATTAGCTCAATTCGGGACTCCGTTCGCTGAGTGGCGCTCATCCCGCGGACTTATCAGGTTTCACGGAGCCAGCCGTCCGGTGGCTCTTTTCTCATGGACTGACTATTCCCCGCTCGATGATGGCATCTCTGCTCATTCTTTACGATGGCCACGGTGGTCTCGCCCAGGAGGGCGCGTGGCT
The DNA here is from genome assembly GCA_964474315.1 of uncultured Verrucomicrobiota bacterium. GTDB lineage: Bacteria > Verrucomicrobiota > Verrucomicrobiia > Limisphaerales > UBA9464 > UBA9464. Next base: position 12,816 of record CAYYSX010000033.1, read on the forward strand.
GATAGGAGCCGTTGGCCAGGGCCAAGGATATCGGGTCCGGGCTTTGTCGTTCGACGGGTTTGCTCCGACGGACTTGGAACGGGAACGTCGGGTTCTTTTCGTCTTGGCGCCGCCTCTCGCCACCGGTTTGTTCGGGGCGGCCGGTGCCTGGTGGCACCAAGTGGTGCGACACGCTTCCTTCGACTTCGGGCAAGTGAACTTCTCGGTGCTGGTTCTCGGCCCGAACGATGCGGTCGAACCCTGTCTCGCGGGGCGCGATCTCGAACGGGCGCTGCGTCGCCAGCAGGCGCGGCGCGTGTATCCGCGCATGGAATGTCGGCCCGACGACGAAATCTCCCAGCGGGTCTGGCTCTGCGGGGCATTGGCCGCTCTGGGGGCGGTTCGTTCCGGAAGTCCGGCCGGGGAGATTTCCAACCGGCCAACGGCGCCCATGTTGATGATCGAAACGTCACCAGAGAACGCCCCTCCGCAGGCGCGATCCGAGTCCTTCGGCGGGTTGGTACCACCCCGGTTCGGCCGGTCTGCTGTCCATTGAGTCCGTGGCGGATCCCGCGGCAGCAGCGACAGAATAAGCCGGGTCCGCTCCAGCGTACCCGCTCAAGCAGCGGGCAGTCAGCGGCAAGAAGGAAGAGGGAAGGGGGCGGAGACCAAGGACGATGGAGCAGGCGGGCGGGCCGGTTGAAACCCAGCGCCCCTTGCAGTACCGAGCGGGCGGCCTCAGATCGCCGCTTTACCGCCCACGGGATTCACGCACCTTCGCTGCATGCATCCTTGGCGTCTTGGGTGGCGGGTCGTGTTGGCCTTGCCAGTCGTGGTCTTCCTCAACCTGCGCGGGTTGGGACAGGAAGCCCCACTGATGCGCGCGCCGAACACCACTCTTCAGTTTCCCCAGCAGCCCGGCGGTTACGGATACCAATTCTCCGATGCCTTGGGCCTGCCGTTCGAAGCCCCGGTGGTCGTCACCTCGCCTCCCGGGGAGACGAACCGATTGTTCATCGTGGAACAACGTGGGCGCATCCTCGTCATCACCAACCTGGCCCAGCCGACCGCTACGGTGTTTCTCAACCTGGTCAGCCGCACCGTGTACGGCGGGGAACAGGGCCTGCTCGGACTGGCTTTCCATCCGGACTACGCGCGAAATGGAAGGTTCTTCGTCTTCCGCACGTGCCAGGCCCGCACCGGAACGCAAACGTCCGACCGACTGCATGACCGCTTGTCGGAGTTCCAGGTGTCATCGACCGATCCCAACCAAGCTTCTCCAACCGAACGGATCCTGTTTCAGCAATCGGACGACGCAGGAAATCACAATGGCGGCGATCTGCACTTCGGCCCGGATGGCTACCTGTACGTGGCGCTGGGCGATGAGGGCAACGGGAACGATTCCCTGAACAACAGCCAGACCATCACCAAGGATTTCTTTGCCGGGATCCTCCGGCTCGACGTGGATGAGCGTCCGGGATCGCTGGCGCCGAATCCGCATCCGGCCGTGGTGGAGGGGAGTTATCGGATTCCTGCCGACAATCCCTACGTGGGGGCAACGAATTTTCTGGGGCGGGCCGTCAACCCGGCGCAGGTTCGTACCGAGTTCTGGTCGGTGGGGCTGCGCAATCCCTGGCGGATTTCCTTTGATCAGGCAACGGGCGAGCTCTGGGTGGGCGATGTGGGGCAGGGGGCGCGGGAGTCCGTATTCATCTCCCGGCAGGGTGCCAACCACGGATGGGCCTACCGGGAGGGCAACATCCAGGGGCCCAAGTCGGGGGCTCCTCCCGGCTTCACGACCAATCCAGAATTCCAGTACGTCCCACCGATCCATACTTACGGCCACGGCTCTGGGCCAACCCAAGGCAACTCCATCACCGGCGGACGGGTGTACCGGGGTACGCGACTCTCGCAGTTGTACGGGCAGTACCTTTTTGCCGACTACGTGAGTGGCAACGTCTGGGCGCTGCGCCGCCGCGACGGGGCCACGCCGGTGGTGACCCGCCTGATCGGCCGGGGAGGCATCTCGGGCTTTGGGGTCGATCCGCGCAACGGGGAGATGCTGGCCTGTAGTCATCAGACCGGGCGCATCCTGCGGCTGGACTACAACACCCAGTTCACCGGCGAACCCCTTCCGCCGACCCTGGCCGACACCGGAGCGTTCTCTGACTTGGCCACCCTCACGCCGAACCCGGGAATCGTGGCCTACGACGTCAATCTCTCCTTCTGGTCGGACGCCGCCGCCAAGCGCCGCTGGTTCTGTGTCCCGGACACCAACCAATTCCTCACTTTTTTCCCGGACACCACCTTCGGTTCACCCGCCGGAACGGTCTGGATCAAACACTTCAGTATCGAGCTGACCAACGGGGTTCCGGAGTCCTCGCAGCGGCTGGAGACGCGCTTCCTGGTGCGGAACGCTGCTGGCGTTTATGGCGTGACCTATCGATGGGATTCAGCCGACAACGCCACCCTGGTTCCGGAAGAAGGGGCGGACGAGATCCTATCCCGGGTGGTGGACGGAGTTCCGCTCACGCAAACCTGGCGTTATCCGAGTCGGGCCGAGTGCCTCACCTGTCATACGCCCCAGGCCGGCCATTCCCTTAGTTTCAATGCGGCGCAGTTGCACACGCCGTTGGCCGAGAATGATGACGTGACTCCACTAGGGGCCCTGGTGGCGGCCGGATACTTTAGTGAACCTCCGGAAAGCCTGCTTCCCCTCAAAACCCTCGTCCCGCCCGCCCGCGAAGATGCCAGCCTCGAATGGCGCGCCCGTTCCTGGCTGGCCGTCAACTGTGGGCCGTGTCATCGCGCGGGTGGAACCGGCGGCGGGTTCTTCGAGGTGCAACTCTCCACGCCCACCGCGCTGACGGGGTTGATCAACGGGGTGCTCAGCGACCACCGTGGTAATGAAACGAACCGGGTCATCGTCCCCGGCGACCTGGCGCATTCGGTGCTGTGGCAGCGGATGAGTCAGCGCGGGCCCGGACAAATGCCTCCGTTGGCCTCGACGATCGTGGATCCCGAGGGGGTGGAGTTGGTGCGCCAGTGGATCGAAGAACTGGGGCAACCGCTGCCCTCCGACCCGCCCACGCTTTCCCTGGTATCGGATGAAACGGAGTTCCGGCTTTTGGTTCATCAGCCGGCCAACCAAGCGCTAACCCTGGAAGCGTCGTCCGACCTGCTCTCCGGGCGTTGGGAATCGGTGAACCTGCCCGGAACCGAACCGATCTACCTGACTGAACCGCGGGAAGTCATTCTGGAGCCAGCGCCGGAAGAGACAAAGTTCTATCGTGTTCGCGGTGAGGGACCCTGATTCTACTTGATTAGTACGACCGGAAGTCCTCCTGCGGCACTGGAGGACTTCCTGATCAGCATGCACCCTGCATGGCTTTCGTGCCGAGGATCATGCGCAATGCATCGACCGGCGAAGCCTCACCGGCAGTGGTCACGGCCGATCCACTTGAGTTTCAAGCACCCAGCTTGAGCCCTCTGCTGCTGGCGCCTTTCTTGCGTCCTCTTCTTCTGGTCCACCGGCTTGCCCATGAACCGGTGGCCACGGAATCCAACAGCACCATCTCGAGCTGCTCTTTCTTTATGACCTCACGTCGCCCCTACGTTACCCCTCCCGTGTTCCTCGCAGCCCTCAATTCCTTGGTTATTGCCGAAGGAGAAAAGGTGCCGGTTCCGGATCCCACCTCTCTTCCGGTCGAGGCGCAGCCCGACCTCTCGGAGGATCAGGCTCCGCTTGGCAGTTTGGTCAAGACGGACGACTCCAGCGGGATGGCGAGCCATCGGTCGGAGGCGGATGCTCATGGCCATGACCAGCCTTACTGCTAACACGGACTATCGATTCATCAACCATCATCATACCAACGACCTACGACCTACGGCTTGAGACCGTGGGTTGTGGAAAGGATACCATGCCACAGGGTGACTTTATGCTTGCACCAATTCTTATCTGGGTCGCCTGTCATGTGTTCCTGGCGATCTGTCTGATCATCTCTTGGCGATTGCTGGAAACCGAGAATGGCCGGCAAAACCGCAACAACCATCATCTCCGGGACTTCCAGCCCGAATTTGACTCCGAAGGCAAACCGCACTTCACGATTCCCTGGCCAGGTGAACTTCGACGTGATGGGTCTGCTGGTCGTCGGCCAGGTCCAGGACTGGCCCGGCTTGTTCCACGCCATCGAGGATGACCTTGTTGGTCGTGGGTCCATTGGCCGACAGGTTGATCAACGTGATGTGGTAAAAGGCAGAGCGGTACTGATAGCGAACGCGGACGGAGGGCCAGGTCGGCCGAAGGCGGGACTTGAAATGGATCTGCTGCCCGACGCGGCATACACCCAGAAGAGTCTCCAGGATCAGACGATACATCCATCCGGCGGAGCCGGTGTACCACGTCCACCCTCCCCGTCCGGTATGCGGCTCGAGCGAATAGACATCGGCCGCCATGACATAAGGCTCAACCCGGTAGCGTTCGATGGCGCGGGCCGTGTCCCCGTGGTGAACGGGATTGATGAGGTCGAACAGTTCCCAGGCCAGGTTGGTGTCGCCCAATTGGGCGAAGGCCATGATGCTCCAGACGGCGGCATGGGTGTATTGGCCTCCATTCTCCCGGACTCCAGGCAAATACCCCTTAATATAGCCGGGTTGCAGCGGCCCGGCATCAAAAGGTGGATCAAATAGCCGGATGAGTCCCGCCTCCCGGTCCACCAGGCGATAGGCAACGGAAGCCAGGGCGGTCTGTTGCCGTCCGGGTTCCGCCAGACCGGATAGGACGGCCCAGGCCTGCGGCAGGGCATCGATCTGGCATTCCGTGTTGCTAGCCGACCCGAGTGGTTGTCCGTCGTCGAAATAAGCCCGGCGGTACCATCGACCATCCCAGGCGTTCGCTTCGGTCGCCTGACGGAGCTGGCCGGCGATTTCGCGGCAGGAATGAGCAAAGGCTTCATCTCCTTGGCGCTCGGCCAGGAGCGTAAACTGATTCAATACCTCGAAGAGGAAAAACGCCAGCCACACGCTTTCTCCCCGGCCCTGATGGCCCACCAGGTTCATTCCGTCGTTCCAATCGCCGCCGCCCATCAGGGGTAAGCCTCGTTCGCCAAAACGCCAGCCGCGGCGAAGGGCGCGCACACAGTGATCGTACAGGGAGCCGGTCTCAGCCGATACCTGAGGAAGATCATAGTAGGCTTCTTCTTCGGGATGCAGCGGACGTCCTTCGAGATAAGGAATCTGCTCCTCCAGGACGTTGAAGTCCCCGGTCACCTCGACGTATCGGCAGACTGCTAAGGGCAGCCACAGGAAGTCATCGGAGAAGTGAGTGCGAACGCCTCGCTGCGAAGGAGGGTGCCACCAATGCTGAACGTCACCCTCCAGGAACTGATGGGCCGCGGCGCGCAGAACTTGTTCCCGTAGGAGCTCCGGCCGGCAATGAACGAGAGCCATCGCGTCTTGAAGCTGGTCTCGGAATCCAAAGGCGCCGCCGGATTGGTAGAACCCGCTCCGTGCCCATAGCCGGCAAGCCAGGATTTGGTAGGGCAGCCAACCGTTGAAAAGGACGTCCACCGCCGGATCCGGAGTTTCCACCTGGACGGCGTCCAGGACACGGTTCCAGTGCGCCCACACAGCTTCTAGCGTGGAGCGAGCGCCCGCCGGTGAACGAGCCTGTTGGATCCGCTCGCGAGCCTGTTCATGGCTCTCACCGACACCGATTACAAATATAAGCTCCTTCTCACTTCCGGCCGGGAGGTCCACCCTGACTTGCAGGGCAGCGCAGGAATCCAGGCGGGCGCCCAGGCGGTTGGAGAGCCGCGTCCGGCTCAGGGCGTCCGGGTTCGACAAGTCGCCGTGACGGCCGATGAATTCCCGGCGATCTCCCGTGTAAGATAAGGGTGCCTCTGAGGCACCGGCAAAGACGACCCGGCCCGAGAAGTCGCTATGGTAATGATTATGTACCAGCAGAGCCTCCGAGGAGGCGTCATATTCGGTGATATGATGCAGTACCTCGCGATGTCGGTGCTCGCCTAGGACCCACTCCCAGTAACCCCAGACGGTTAGCGTCCGGTCTCGACGGGAGGTGTTCCGTAGCCCTATCCGGACAAACTTCACAGGCAGTTCCAGCGAGACATACATCCAGAGTTCCGAGTCGATACCCTCCTCCGCGTGTTCGAAAACGGAATATCCTAAGCCATGCCGGATGACATATGGCGTCTGCCCCCGGGCCGGTCGAGGGGTCGGGGACCAGAATCGGCCGGTCTCTTCGTCGCGAAGGTAAAAGGCTTCTCCACTCGGATCACTGACGGGGTCATTGGTCCAGGGCGTCAGCCGAAACTCATGGCAGTTTTCGGACCAGGTGTAAGACGGACCCGCTTCGGAGACGACGGTTCCAAAGCCGGGGTTGGCAATGACGTTAACCCACGGCGCGGGTGTTTCATTCTCCGGACGTAGCGTGATGACATACTCGCGGCCATCCCGGGTGAATCCCCCTGTTCCGTTGTCGAAAATCAGGTCGCGCTGAGACAGGACACGGTCATCGGCTCGCGGTGAACGCCGGCGGGAAGGCACCAAGAGCGGCAGCAGGGGCGGCCGGCTCATGCGGCGATCAACCTGGTTCGCCAGAGAGCCGAGGTCATCGGAGAATATCGCTCGCGCCGCGGCTTGCAGCAGCACGAATTCCTCGGGCGGAATCTGCCCTTTTGGCCGGACGAAAATTCCACCGGGCCGGTCGAGCAATTGGGCTCCCATGCCGGTTCCCACCAAAGCCATGATCTGGTCATGGATGTCCTGGCGGTAGGTCGATTCGTCTTCATTAACTATGATCAGATCCACCGCGAGGCCTTTGAGCCGCCAAAAAGCATGCATCTGGAGCACCGCGCGGACCAATTCGAGCTGATCCCGACCGGAGGCCCGGACCAGTACCAGAGGAAGATCTCCGGAAATGCCCAGACTCCAGAGATTGCGTTGTCCCCGGGTGTTGCGCGCAACCAGAGCATCCGAGGCGCGCCAGCGGGAATGCGCATACAGCACGGCGCCCGCCACGCTTTCAAAAACGCGGGCTTGTCCGGAAGTAATGTTCAGGTGCCGTAGCGTCACCAAGCCATGGGTCCACGCCAGGTCGAACGCCCGGTCCGCAATGGCCTGATCGTGATACTTCTCAACCAATCCCCGAACGGCTTCGTCGGTCGGTGCGCATCCCATCACCAAGGTGACGGTGGTTTCCCCGCGCGGCGGCACGAGGATCACCCGACGGATGGCGACCACGGGATCCAGCACCGGCCCCTCCGTTCCCGCCAGGTCCTGCACGTTCGGCTGGAGAGCCGCCGGGGAGTCCGCCGGCCGATGACGCCCCATGAATCGGGCGCGGCACGTTTCGAAGGTCGGCGGTGGGTGGTGGCCCGGACCGGCCAGCAACATTTGGAACATTCGCGGGGGCTGTTCGTCCGGAGCCCGGGGACGCCGGGAACAGATGACCGCCTGATGCGAACGGACGATCTGAGTCTGGACAAACAGCTTTCCAAAAGCCGGGTGAGCGACATCGGCCGCGGGCGTAGTCAGCACCACCTCCGTGTAAGTGGTGATCTCGATCATCCGGGGCCGGCTGGAATGGTTGGTCAGCGTGACCCGGCGAACTTCGACATCATCTTCGGGGGAAACGCTGATCTCCAAATAATGCTCGATGTCGCCGTGACGATCGCGGAACTCAGCCCGTCCTTGGCTAAAGATCGCCTCGTAGCATTCCCCAGCGGTGCGCATCGGCTGATGGGCGGCCGACCAAATTTCGCCGCGCTGCCGATCGCGGAAATAAATAAAGGTTCCCCAGCCGTCACGGGTCGGATCCTCGCGCCAACGCGTCAGGAGGAGATCGTTCCATCGGCTGTAGCCTCCACCCGCCGTGGTGACCATGACATGATACCGTCCATTGGAGAGCAGGTGGACCTCGGGATGGGGACCGGTGGGACGACGGAACACGTGAAACTGCTGGTGGCGGGCCGCCTCTGCCTCAGGAACCGGTCCTTTTGCAGCCAGTTCGTGGGGATACACATAGGAAGTCTCGCGGGGGATGCGCTCCTGCAACAGCAGTTCAACCGCCTTGAAGAGGGGATTAGCCTGGAACCGCCGTTGCATGGGCTGGTCCAGGAGAACGCCAGCGAAGCCCAGCAGGCTCATGCCTTGGTGATGGGCCATATAAGAGCGAACCAAATCGAACGGCTTTCCGGGGGGCCGGCGGGCCGGGGTAAAGTCCAGCGCTTCATAGAATCCATGGCGACCCAGGACGCCCCGTTCCTGCAGCCGCCGGAGATTCTTCACACTGGCCACCGGTTCAAAGAGCAAGGCCATGGCGCTGGCGTAGGGCGTAATCACCTGGTCCTCGGCCAAGCCGCGCTGATATCCCAGCCCCGGAACGCCGAAGGCGCGGTATTGATAGTTGGCTTGCGCATCCGTGAGGTTGTAGCCCGATTCGGATACTCCCCAAGGCAATCCTAATTGTCGGGCATAGTCCATTTGGCGCCTGACGGCGGCGCGGCAGGAGGTATCCAGCAAGGTCTGCTCATAACTGGGCATGACGAGCGCCGGCATCAGGTACTCAAACATGGAGCCGCTCCAGGAAATCAAGGTGGGTTGTCCGCCCACCGAGGTCAGTTGGCGACCCAGGGCGAACCAGTGGTCTTGGGGAATCTGTCCAAAGGCGATGCCTACCAAGCTCGTCAACCTCGACTCCGAGGCGAGCAGATCATAGCAACTGGAGTCGAGCCGGTGGTGCGTGACGTTGTAGCCAATGGAGAAAAGCTCCCGATGACAGTCGTACAAGAGGGTAAAGTCGAGCGCCGCCAACACATCACACTGGCGGACGAGTTCCTCCAGTTGTTGCACCCGCGCTGTTTGGGCGTTTCGCGCCTGAGCCAGCCGGTTCCGCAATTCTCCCAGAAGCTCCTGGTCGCCAGCGGTCCAGTCGGAGGCAAAATCGGACAAACCTTCCACCTCCTTGAGCTGCTCGGCCGACGGGGCCGTGTCCGCCTGAATCAAGCGTTCCCAGGTTGACCGCAAGGCGGGGGCGGTGACCTCCGTAAACCGTTGGCGCAGGGACAGCCACGGAAACATCTCCCCCAGGTCGGCCAGGTGGTCCCGACACTGCTGTTCCAATCGCTCCCGCCAGAAAACCGATTCTCCCTTGGAATCGTCGCCTTCGGCGGCGGGCACCTCCTTTACTGCGCCCAGAATCTGTTCCAGCAGATCCATCCGTTCGGCCCAGTCATCCGGCGCTTGGGTGAGCCACACTTCCCAGGAGGCGGATGAGGACGGAACGGGTTCGGCCGAGTCCTGCTCCACCTCCCGCAACACCTGCACGGTGTCGAGGAGTCCGGCAAATACCTGGGGAGGACTGCCCGGACGCGCGGCGATTTCCATCAGGCCACTCCGAAGCACCAACAGCAGCCCGGCCAAATTGCCATTGTCCACCGTGGATAAGTAAAGTGGCGGCAAGGGTTGGAGCGTCCGCGTGTCGTACCAATTGAAGAAGTGTCCCTGGTGCCGTTCCAGCCCGCTGAGGCTGAGCAGACACGCCGAGATCCGGCGCATCAGTTCCCCGGTCGAGACGTAACCGAAGTCCCAGGCGGCCAGCGTGCTGATCAACCCCATGCCGATGTTGGTGGGCGAAGTCCGGGTAGCGGTGACCGGCTGGGGAAATTCCTGAAAATTGTCGGGCGGCAGCCAGTGATCCCGAGCGGTGGCATGGATTTCGAAATAGGACCAGGTCCGGCGCGCCACTCTCCGGAGAAAACGCTGCTGATCGCGGAGGAGAGCGGGAGACCGGTCACCCAATGGCTGGCTGATCCGCCATCCCACCCAGGGAGCGATGCACCAAGCGCATAGGAAGGGTATGGATGCCGACGCGCCTTCGGCCTGGAGAAGCCCCAGCCCCAGCCCAACCGCCACCGCGACCAGGGGTGCCGATATCATCGTCGCATAGTAACTGGTCAAACCACCCGGGTTTTCCCGCTCCGTATCCCCCATGGTTTGCCATTCGAGCAAATGACGCCGTGTCACCCAAAGGCGGCCGAGTGTCCGCAGCATCGCGTCCAGACTCACACAAGCGTCAAAGGGAAGGAAAACGAGGGTGAGCAAAGCCTGGCTCAACTGCGCACTCAAGGAACGGCTCAGATGAGCGAAGTGCGCCCGCATCGGAACGTCGTCCGGCTTGGACAGCAGAGAGGAGACCGCCGACAAACAACTCGGAAGCAATACCAACAGCACGATGAAACCTGTCCAGCCATAGGACTCCACTGCCGGTGACATCCAGCCCAGGATTAGAAGGCCCAGCAAGGCCGCCGGAACCAGACTTCGTCGAAGATTGTCGAAGATCTTCCAACGCGATAGGGCGTTGATCGGGTTCGCCAGACGTCGAACGTCGGGACCGGGAACGCGCGGGAGCAGCCAGGTCGCAATCTGCCAGTCGCCTCGTATCCAGCGATGACGCCGGCGGGTATCGGCGGTATAACGGGCCGGGAACCCCTCAAACAGGAGGACGTCGGTGACCAACCCCGAACGCGCATAGCTCCCTTCGATCAGGTCGTGGCTGAGAATGCGATTGTCCGGGAACCGGTCATCCAGGGCCTGCTCGAAGGCATCCACGTCATAGATTCCCTTGCCAATGAACGAACCTTCGCGAAACAGGTCCTGATACACGTCGGACACGGTTCGGGTGTAGGGATCAAGACCCGGTTCACCGGCAAACAGACGGGCGAAGATGGAGCGGCTGGCATTCGGAAGGCTCACCACCACGCGTGGTTGCAAGATGCCATAGCCGGCCGTAACCCGGCCGCATTTGGCGTCATAGACCGGCCGGTTCAACGGGTGTCCCAACGAGCCGGCCAGTATCCGTGCCGCGTCCCGGGGAAGCTGCGTGTCGGCATCCAGCGTAATTACGTATTGAATTCGGGGCAGGGCACGCAAGTCGCCTACCAGCACCTGCAAACCATCCGGCGACGCACCTCGAAGACAACGATTAAGCTGCCGCAGCTTGCCGCGCTTTCGTTCGTATCCCATCCAAACCTGTTCCTGTTCATTCCAGGTGCGCTCGCGATGAAAGAGGAAGAAACGCGCCGCGCCCGGGGATGGATAACCAACATTCAACGCCTCCACCCCTTCCCGCGCCTGTCGTAAGAGGACGGGATCGGTGGGCAAATGGGATTCCGCGGCGTCGGCAAAATCGGTAAGCAGTCCGAAATAGACATTTTCATCCCGGTTCGCCAGATAGTGAATTTCCAGGTTCTCTAACAGCTCCTCGATCCCGGCGGCCGTGGTCAGCAACGAGGGAACCACCACCAACGTCCGGTGATCCGCGGGGATTCCCCGGCTGAAGTCCAGGCGCGGCAGCGACACCGGCCGCACCAATAGCGTGGAAAGCCAGTTCACCAGGGCGACCCCCAACTGGCTTCCCGCCAAGGCGAGCAGAACCAGCACTCCAGCTAACACCCCGGTGGAGATCTCCGGTCGATTCAGGAACTCCTTGCCCGCGAGCAGAGTCAGCACCGTGACCGTCCCCACTCCCGCCAAATAGACCGCCAGAGCGTGCGCCCGAAGACGTCGGCCCACCGCTTCCAGCACCGGCGGCCGATATTGCACGCGCTCCTCCAACTCCGCCAGGCCCGCATCCACCAGAAAATAACCGACATGACGTCGTCGGTCCCCTTCTGGACCAACGGTGTCGTACGCCAGGGAGATGGCGTGGTGGGCCACTTCGCTTTCGGTCAATGAGCCGTGGCGCGCCAGGCGCTCCACCGCATGCCGATACTGATCGCGCGTGGCGAAATCCATGGCGGGATAGGTTTCGGCCGGATCGGACCGCAGAACCTGCTCCACGACGCTGTGTTGCTCGACGAACTCCCGCCAGTCGAGGGCCTGAAGCTGACGCAGGCTGGTGATGCTGTTCCCGACCGATACCTGCATGGCCGCTTGGGCTTGAGTTTCGGTCTGAATCAACTGCTCGATACCGGGTCCCTCACGACCTAACCGAGTCTCCAGCCATCCGGACACCGGAGCGACGCCGGGGTTCCGTCCCTGGGTCCGGCGCCAGAATTCAGCAATGAACGCCGGGCTTAGATGTGGTTCCGACTCCATCATCTTCCCCACGACCACGATGAGCCGCGAGGGATCGTTCTCGGCGACGTCCAGAATCCGCTCGGCCCAGCGGTCGGCCCGGACGCGGTCGCGCCCTGCGGTTTCGACCGCCAGGGTGAGGCGCCGCAGATTTTCGATCAGGGCCAGCCGCAGCATGATGGGAACAGCCCAAAGCTCGCCCAGCCTGAGGGACGCTACCTCCTGGTAGGGGGCGACAAACCGGCTCAGATGCTCACCGTCCACCCGCCCGTCCACATGGGCCACCAACTGCAAGGCCAGTTCGTAAACCCGGGGATAATGGGCGCACGGCCCGTTGGTGAGGTGAGGCAGCTCCCGGCTGAATCCACGCGGGAGATGGCGACGCACGAGGCGAATCTGTTCCTTGATGAGATAGAAGTTGTCCCACAGCCATTCCGCCGCCGGAGTCAGCGACGTCCCCGCAGAGCCTCCGGCGGTATCCTGATGAAACCGATTGATGACGGCCTCATTGGCGGCCAACCGCGGGAGCAGTCGCTCCAGCCTCGGTCGGGGACCCGTCCGATGACGCAGCGCCATGGCCCGGGCATGCTGCTCCAGGGCCTCGAAACCCAGCAGCTCGGTGGGGCGTTCCTCTTCCGCCGGTGCATCAGGCTTCAGCGTGACCAAATGGGCTGAAGCCGGGTCAGCGAACGGATGCGCTGTGGCCCGCGCCTCAGGCCCGGAAGGCCGAACCACCGACGCCGCTCCCGATGACCTTTCGGTGGAAGCGAGTCGGCGGGCCGGACGGGGCTGGAGAATTCGGGGCCACTTCATAAACGGCAGTCTAGCTCATGACGCTCAGGACAGCGCCGTATTTCGGAAAGAACCGCGCCGCCCATCGATTGCGAGTCCTGTGCCAGGATGACTCCGGCTTATCGGTGGGCATTCCGCGCGGGCGTCACTTGGGAACTGCACGAAAACGATCCTCCCTTGAATGCATTCTGCAAGGTTCGGGGTCTTGGAATCAGGCCGTGGAAGCACGTGAACGCGGTAAAACACGATTCCAGTTCCCGCCGGAAGCCCCCGCGGAACCATTCCTCCTCGTCGCATCCCATCCTCCGGCAACCTCAACGGAGCAGAGCCATGGCATCGGCGATGCTTGAGGGTGGGTTGTCCACCCCTCGCTGCGGTCGGATGCCCCGGTCAAGATCCGGGCAAGAATGCAGCGACCCTATTGAATCTAAACCATTTCTCATCATGCCTACCTGTGAAACGTGCGGAAACCCTTATGACAAGTCCTTCCATGTTGTGATGGACGGTGAAACCTACGTCTTTGATTCCTTTGAATGCGCCATCCAAAAGCTGGCCCCCGTCTGCGGGCACTGCGGATGCCGGGTCATTGGACACGGCGTCGAGCAGTTGGGGCGCATCTTTTGTTGCGCCCACTGTGCCCAGGCCGCGGGCCTGCACGGTGTTCACGACCGCGCCTAAGACATTCCATCCCCCCCTTTTGCCATGGACACGACCTCATACTGGCGCGCCACTCAAGGCCTTCCACGTTTCCCCCGACTTGATCGCGATCTGACCGTGGATGTGGCGGTGGTGGGCGCCGGCATCACCGGGGTGACCACGGCTTATGGTGGGTCAACCTGTTCGATCCAAACCGGACTACTTGGCGCGCCGGTGCCTGGAACTACCTGAAGGAGAACAAGGACTATCCTTATTACCTGATCCGGGACTGGACCGAAAGAGGCGAACCGGCCGGACTGGCCGACCTGAAACCTGGTCAGGGCCGGATCGTGGCGCTGACGGGCCGCAAAGTGGCGGCCTACCTGGATGAACAGGGCACCGTCACTCTATGTTCACCGGTCTGTCCTCATCTCAAATGCATCGTCGGTTGGAATGATGCGGAGCAAACGTGGGACTGTCCTTGCCATGGCTCCCGGTTTCAGACGACGGGAGAGGTGATGTCCGGCCCTGCGCAGGCGAACTTGGAGAAGATCGAGGTTATGGAGCCGCCATCGGTGAAAACACCGGTTTTGGCCGGGTGGTGAAGCACGGTCCCCGGAGGAGTGGCCCACCGGTAGGGCCGCCGCGCGGCGGCGGCCCCGCGTTCCACGCGCAGCGTGGGAACGCGGCCGTTTGCAGTGCAGGGTCGATCATCTTGGGGCACGACCGGGGTGTAGAAGTTCTTCGACGCTGCCCTGTCAATGGCCGCCCTACGGGCGGGGACGGCGCAGCGCGCCATCCCTACCGCGGTAAGGCCGCCGCACGGCGGAACTCCAAACCCACCGCGGGTCGTCCCTTCGGTGTATTGCCCGCTTCCCTCGGGTTGTTCCCCTGGCCACACTCGGCCGACCATGAGCGACAAGCCCGCGCACAAACTCTCGAAAAAGTTTGCTGCCTATCCGCGTCTCAATCCGTTCGGCATCGGCAAGGACATCTCGGCGGCCGACCTGATCGACCAGGCCATGCTGGCCTACAATGGCGGCCGTTTGCGCGAAGCCGCCCAGTTGCTTGCCCGCAAAATGCTGCCCAACGACGGTTTCATCGGCCTTTCTTTAACCGGTGCCCTCACCCCGGCGGGACTGGGGAAGAGCTGCCTGATTCCGCTCCTCCGTGGTGGCTATGTGGACTGGATCGTGTCCACCGGCGCCAACCTCTATCACGACCTCCACTTCGGCCTCGACATGCGATTGCACAGCGGTTCGCCATTCATGGATGACGTGGAGTTGCACGAGGAGGGGGTGATCCGGATTTATGACGTCCTGTTCGACTACAACGTGCTGCTCGATACCGATGCCTTCGTCCGCGAAGTGATCCAAGGTCCCGAGTTCCAACGTCCGCTCGGCACCGACGAATTTCATTATCTGTTGGGGAAATATGTCAGCGAACGCGGCCGGAAGCTGGGGTTGAAGGACAGTTCGGTGTTGGCGGCGGCCTACGAATGCGGTGTTCCGATCTTCACCAGCAGTCCCGGCGATTCGAGCATCGGGATGAATGTTGCCGCGATGGCCCTGCGAGATTCGAAGCTGATGTTCGACGTGAACCGCGACGTCAATCAGACCGCTGCCATCGTCTATCACGCCAAAGCGACGAAGCATACCAGTAGCGTCTGGATTCTCGGCGGGGGCAGCCCGAAGAACTTCATGCTCCAAACCGAACCGCAGATTCAGGAAGTCATGGGCATCCGGGAGAAGGGGCACGACTACTTCCTCCAATGCACTGACGCGCGGCCCGACACCGGAGGGTTGAGCGGGGCCACCCCGGCTGAAGCCGTGAGTTGGGGCAAGGTCGATCCCGACAAGTTGCCCGATTCCGTGGTCTGCTATACCGACAGCACCATCGCGCTGCCCTTGCTGACCGCTTACGTCAACACCCGGGTGAAGCCCCGCCCGCTCAAGCGGTTGTACGACGAGCGCGACCCCATTCTGGAAGCGGTCCGGAAGAAATACTTGTCCACCGGCACGGTGACCAAGGTCCTCACCAGCCGGAAAATCGCCAAGCGCGCGAGCAGCGTGGGAATGAAGAAGTAGTCGGGCGTTCTCCCAGGAGCCGGCCACCCACCACCGGTGGGTGGAAGATCGTTCCCGCGCCGCTTCGCTTTACCCGGGCGACGTCGTATGCTGCGGCGCATGTCGCGTTCATTCGAGCTGGTGTCCCCGTACGCTCCCGCCGGAGATCAGCCGGCGGCCATTGCCAAGCTCACCGACGGTTTGTTGAAGGGTGTCCAACACCAGGTTCTGCTGGGGGTCACGGGTTCCGGCAAGACCTTCACCATGGCCAACGCCATTGCCCGTTTCAACCGGCCCACCCTGATCATCTCCCACAACAAGACCCTCGCGGCCCAGCTCTACGCAGAATTCAAGGGCTTCTTCCCTCACAACGCCGTCGAGTACTTCGTCAGCTACTTCGACTACTACCAACCCGAAGCTTACATCCCGCGGACCGACACCTTCATCGAGAAGGATTCTTCGGTGAACGACGAAATCGAGCGGCTGCGGCTCTCCGCGATGTCCAGCCTGCTTTCCCGCCGCGACGTGGTGGTGGTGGCCAGTGTGTCGTGCATCTACGGCATCGGCGACCGGCGGGACTACGAATCGATGGTGCTCCCGCTGCGGGTGGGCCAGGAGATCGCCCGGAACCACCTGCTGGAACGGCTGGTGGACCTCCAATACGCGCGCAACGACTACGAGATTCAGCGCGGCAAGTTCCGGGTCCGGGGCGATGTGATCGAACTGCAGCCAGCTTATGCGGAGGATGGAGTGCGGATCGAGTTCTTCGGGGACGAGATCGAACGGATGACGCGGTTCGATCCGCTGACCGGCGACAATGTGGAACCGCTGCCGGCGTTCAATATCTTTCCCAGCAAACAGTTCGCGACCCCGCAGGAGAAGATCAACCGAGCGCTGCTGACCATCCGCGAGGAGCTGACGGACCGGATTGCCTGGTTCGAAAAGCAGGGGAAACTGCTGGAAGCTCAACGGATCAAGATGCGGTGCGAATTCGATCTGGAGCAGTTGCAGGAACTCGGCTTCTGCTCCGGCATCGAGAACTATTCCCGGCATATCACCGGACGTCCGCCGGGTTCCCGGCCCGGCGTGTTGATTGATTTTTTCCCCGAAGACTTCCTGCTGATCGTGGACGAATCCCACGCGACGTTGCCGCAGATTCAGGGCATGCACGCCGGGGACATGGCGCGCAAATCGGTGTTGGTGGAACATGGATTCCGGCTACCCAGCGCGCTCGACAACCGGCCGCTGAATTTCGAGGAGTTTCGTTCCATGGTGAATCAGGCGGTGTATGTCAGCGCGACGCCCGGTCCGACCGAGCTCGGATGGGCGGGAACGACCCAGGTGGCGGAACAGATCGTGCGACCGACGGGACTGGTGGATCCGGAGATCGTGCTCAAGCCGTTGAAAGGCCAGATCGACGATCTGATCGAGGAGGCCCGGCAGCGGGTCGAGCGCAAGGAACGGGTGCTGGTGACCACGCTGACCAAACGCACGGCCGAGGAACTGACCGATTACCTGCGGGACCTCGCGATCAACGTCCGGTATCTGCACAGCGAGATCGATGCGATCGAGCGGGTGGAGATTCTGCGGGCGCTACGGCGGGGAGACTGCGATGTGTTGGTGGGAATCAACCTCCTGCGCGAAGGACTGGATCTGCCCGAAGTCTCCCTGGTGGCGATTCTCGATGCGGACAAGGAAGGCTACCTCCGCAGTGCGACCAGTCTCATTCAAACCGCCGGCCGGGCGGCGCGGCACCTCAACGGGAAGGTTATCCTGTATGCGGATGTCCGAACGCAGAGCATCGAAAAATTTTTCGTGGTGTCGGAGTACCGGCGCCAGAAGCAACTGGCGTACAATCGGGAGCACAACATCACCCCCCGCTCCGTGACCCGGGCGATGGAAGCCAGCCTCTCGAGCCAGTCCAATGGCCGTGCCGCCGCCGCGTCGGCGCTGCACGAGTCGGTGGAACAGTTCGATCTCACCGAGACGTTGCGGGAACTGGAACAGGAAATGGTTCAGGCCGCCTGGAATTTGGAGTTCGAGAAGGCGGCGCTTCTGCGGGACCAAATCCGGGAGCTGAAGCAACGGTTGGGCGGGAAGGAGCTGGCGGATCCGGGATCGAAAGCACGGGCCACCCACTATGGACGCCCGCGGCGGGGCAGGGGACGGAGGTAAGGAGGAAGGGACGAAAGCTCAAAGTTCAAAAAGCCAAGGATTCTGCGAGCTTCAGAGTGAGAGTGCCGGCTCCGCGATTGTGCGGGGTAAGACGTTGTCTGGGGAGCGCACCCGCCTCGGGTGCTGCCGTCGGCGCCTCGCCGACGGCCCCTGGCGCCCTCGCCAGATGTGCCCCCCGAAGGCGCCCCCGCCGCTCCCTCTTGTTGGACCAGGGAGGAGCGGCGAACACGGAGGAGAGAACGGACAAGGGCCGCCAAAAAGCACGGGGTGAGAACATCTTGGTGGCGACACCTTGGAGCTTCGTTCTTGGAACTTTTTTGGAGCTTGGAACTTGGCTTTTGGAGCTTTCGACCCGACTGCCCTGTCCTCACCACGGTCCCAACAATCCACGACTTGACTTTCATTGTATCTGATGTTTCTGTATAGACAGAAATTACGAAATGAACAGTCTATCGCCCGTTGAACAGAAATTCGTCCTGCATTGGGGCGAGATGAGCACCCGGTGGGGGATCAACCGGACCGTGGCGCAGGTCCATGCGCTCCTGTTTTTGTCCCCTAGTCCCCTCGATGCCGAGGCCATTCAACAAACCCTGGGGGTGGCCCGGTCGAACGTCAGCACGAGTCTGCGCGAATTGCAGGGGTGGGGGATCGTCAAGCTGGTGCATCTGCCGGGGGAGCGCCGCGATCATTTCGAAACCAAAAAGGAGGTGTGGGAGCTGTTCCGGTGCGTGCTGGACGAGCGGAAGAAGCGGGAAGTGGATCCCACGTTGGCGGTGTTGCGCGAGTGCCTGGAGGAAGCGGCCAAGGACAAAGCCACCAGCCAATACAGCGAGGAGCGCCTCCGCGACCTGCACGATTTCTTTGCCACCACGGCCGGCTGGTACACGCAATTCCGCAACTGGCCGATTGCGGCGTTCACCCAGCTCGCCCGCCTGGGCGACCGCGCCCTGAAGCTTCTGAAGATCGGTGACTGATTCTTGTGGACCATGACCTTCATCCCTCCGCTGCCTGCTGCCCCCGTGGCCGATCCGCCGCCCGGTTTCCCCGGCGACCGGCGCGGTTGGGTGTTCTACGACGGGGTTTGTCCGGTGTGTCTTAGCTTGTTGGCACGGATGGGCGGACTGTTTCGAAGGCGGGGATTTGAGTTCGTCCCGTTGCAGGAACCGTGGGTGGCGCCGGCCCTTGGGGTGCCGCCCGAGGAACTCCGGCGGGAGATGAAGTTGCGGCAGGCGGATGGGAAACTGCTGGGAGGAGCGGACGCCTGGCGGGAATTGGCTCGGTCGGTCTGGTGGCTCCGTCCGCTGGTGGGCGTAGCCGGTTGGCCGGGCTTTCGTTGGCTGGTGGACGCTACCTATCGCTGGGTGGCAGCCAACCGCTATTGCCTGGCTGGAGTGTGTCCCGTGCCGGTTCGGCGGCCAACCGGCCGGCATCATGGGCCCGCCGATCTTTTGGAACTGCCATGACCTGGAGAACGTGGCTGTACGGGGAAGGTAAGATAGGCCGCGCTGCTTATCTGGGATGGGGGCTCGCCCTCGTCCTGCTCAAGTACAACCTCGACCGGTTTATCTTAAGCGACTCAGCGCGGGATTGGTACTTGACGGAGCCCAGGGT